>CAZQOW010000206.1:0-4152 GCA_964595045.1 uncultured Pseudomonadota bacterium | reverse complement strand
GGAATCTCCTGTTCCAAACCGATCAAAAACCGATACGTCGCCTCCAAAATCTTCTCATCCGAAGTTTCCCGCTGGGGCGTAATCCATTTCAAATCGGGAGTCATCTGATAATGCTTTGGTTCTTTTTTCATTCGTTGCAAAAGTGAATCAGGTGGAACCGGTGTTTTTGCATGAAATTTGTAAATGGTTCTCGTTTTTTCCTGATGAATTGACTCGATCATTAATCGCTTAGCGACGAGACGAATTTTCATCAGCAAAATCAAGTGGTGTGCGGCGGAAGGGGCTTTTCCAAAGCGGTCTTCCAGCTCACGACTTAAATCGAGAAGAATCTCTTCATCGGGGGCATTGGAGATTCTCTTATATAATCCCAATCGAATTTGCGGATCTGAAACATAATCTTCCGGCAAAACCGCTGGAATCATGAAATTCAACTCCGGCTCGACCTCGAGCGGTTTCTCTTCTCCGCGAATTTCACCGATCGTCTGCTCGAGAAGACGCATATACATTTCATAGCCAACAGCGCTGATATGGCCATGCTGTTCAGCACCGAGGATATTTCCTGCTCCACGAATTTCTAGATCATGCGCCGCGATTTTAAAACCGCTCCCCAGTTCAGTGAAACGTTGGAGGATTGCGAGTCGCGATCTCGCATCAGCGGTAATCGCAACCTCGGCGGGGGTTAAAAGATAGCAATAAGCGCGAACATTTGAACGACCGACTCGGCCACGAAGTTGATAAAGCTGCGCCAAACCAAAACCGTCGGAGCGATTAATAATGATCGTGTTGGCAGATGGAAAATCGAGCCCCGATTCGATAATCGAGGTGCAGAGAAGAAAATTTGCCTCTTTGTGGAGAAATTGAATCATCGCTTCTTCAAGCTCTTCTTCGTTCATCTGTCCATGGGCGACAACAATTTTTGCCTCGGGCACAATTTTTTGGAGACGTTCTTTCATCGAGTGAATGGTTTGAACCCGATTGTGCACGAAGAAAACTTGTCCTCCCCGCTGAAGCTCTCGGAGAACCGCTTCGCGGATGAGAGATTCGTCGAAATGCGCAACAAAGGTCCGGATCGCTTCGCGATCGGCCGGAGGGGTATTGATCATCGAGAGATCGCGGATTCCGAAAAGGGAAAGATTCAACGTTCGCGGAATCGGCGTCGCAGTCAATGTCAGAACGTCGACCATATTTTTCAATTTTTTAATTTTTTCTTTATGCGTCACCCCAAAACGATGCTCTTCATCGATCACCAAAAGCCCGAGATTTTTCATTTTCAAATCCGGTTGAAGCAGACGATGCGTTCCGACGATGACATCGATTTGTCCTGCCGATAATTGTTTCACAATCTCTTTCTGCTCTTTTGCATCCCGAAATCGGCAAAGCATTTCGACTTTGACTCCGTAGGACTGGAGTCGCTTGACGAAAGTTTCATAATGTTGAAACGCCAAAATCGTTGTCGGAACAAGCACCGCCACCTGACGATGGTTGAGAACGGTTTTAAACGTCGCTCGCAGGGCGATTTCAGTTTTGCCATAGCCAACATCGCCGCAAATTAGCCGATCCATCGGCTTGTCACTTTCGAGATCGCGGATTACTTCTTCAATCGCCTTTTCCTGATCGATTGTTTCGGTGTATGGAAAAGCCGCTTCAAACTCTTCAAAAAGTTCTCCCCCTTCACTCAACGGCTCTTTCTGTTGCGTCGCCCGCGCGGCATAGATCTTTAGAAGCTCTCCGGCGATAGCGCGAATCGATTTTTTGACTTTTTCTTGGTTTTTAAGCCAGCCAGTTCCACCCAATTTGTCGAGTTGCGGAACGCTCCCCTGCTCGGTTGAATAGCGTTGAATGAGGCTCAGGCGATAAACCGGGAGATAAAGTTTATCCTTTCCCAAATATTCCAAAACCAAAAACTCCCCTTTGACCCCTCCGAGTTCCAGCGATTTTAACCCTTGGTAAATTCCGACTCCATGTTCGGAGTGAACAATGTAATCGCCTTCTTTTAAATCCTCAAAGCTGGTAAAAACTTCGGATGGATTTTTTGCTTTTCGAATCGCTCGGACTTTTTTACCAAAAATTTCCTCATCCAAAATAAAGAGAAATCGGTCTTCTAAAATTCGAAATCCTTGCGAAAGTTCGCCCACGGTAATAAAAATTTCTCCGAGTGGATTCGAAAAATCTCTCAGAAATTGTGAAACAGAAGAAGGAAGTTCTTTCAAAAAAAGTTCATGTCGGCTGAAAAGATCGACCAAACGGATTTTCTGGGTTTCAGTGCTAGCAACCAGAAGAATTTTTAATCCAGATTTGATTTGCTCTTTCAAAAACTCAATCAACGGCTCAAGCATTTTAATGCCGGTGGAGGGTGGAAGAATTTTCGTGGTTAAAAGTTCATTCGTTTCTGTTTTTAACGAATAAGTTTTTTCGGAAAGGGTAAATGGATTGATTTCAGCGATCTGGAATAAACCGGCTTTCTTTTCGAGATTTTCTTTTGAAACGAGTATTTCATCCGGACGAATCATTCTCTCAGGGCTAGTCGATTTTTCGTGCGACTCTTTTAATTCATCGGTAATTTTTTTGGCATGTTCAAAAGCATTATCTGAATCGATTTGCCAAAGAATCGTTTCGGAATTGAAATAATCAAACAGGGTCGAAGTTGATTCATAAAAAAGAGGAAGAAACGTTTCAAGCCCGGCAAAAGGGAGTGAATGTTTCAATGCATTCAAAACAATTTCTCTTTCTGATTTTGAAATACCTAGTTCATCAAACCGATCGCGAATTTTGGGAAGCGCGCGTGTAATCGTCGTTTCATTTAAAACTACCTCTTTGGAGGGAAGCAAAATCAGGTCATTCGTTTCGTGCAGGCTTTTTTGTGTCGACGGTTCGAAAAGACGAATCGAGTCGATCTGATCCCCAAAAAATTCGATTCGATAAGGATGAGTGGAATGCGGAGGAAAAACATCGAGAATTCCTCCACGAACCGAATAGGTTCCACGATCTTCGACGAGTGGAGACGAAAGATAACCAGCCTCCACTAGTTTGCGGAGAAGGTTTTCCCGATCGACCTCCTCTTTTGCGACAAGATAATCGGCATAATCATTGAACACCGATTTCGGAGGAAGAATTCTTTGAACCGCTGGATAAGAAGTAACAACGATCAGCGGAGTTCTGGCGGAAAGAACCTGGTAAAGAACCCCAAGCCTGGCTGCCAAGATATCTGGATGCGGAGAAAGTTGAAAATAAGGAAGAACATCGAGATTCGGAAAAAAAAGAAGCGAGTCAGATTTACCTGTAAAAAATTGCAAATCTAAAAAAAACGTTTCCGCCTCATGACTTGTCGGGAGAACTACTAAAAAAGGGCGTTTCAGAACCGGAAACAATTGCGCAATTAAATAGGCGGTGGAGGAATTTTGCAAACCGGAAAACTCAATTTTTTTGGATTTTCGGTCAAAAGAAGTTGTAATGTTTTCTAAAAAATTCATTCTATTCAGTAAGTTATAAATAAGTTACAATTAATTGGATATTCAGGATATTAGAAATCTGAATTTCTTCTGACAACTCTATCAGCCCATTTTGCCGAGAACTATATAAAGGAAGAGGAGTTTTTTCAGTGTCCATCGATTATAAAATCTGGCCAGAAAAAGAAAGAGGATTCCGTCATCTAAGGCACCAACCACGCTATTTTCAGGAAGGGCCACGCATCGGCCCGATTAAGATTTTCATTCCAACCGAAGATGAGAAGTCGGTCAAAGAAAAGGCTGACCAAGAGCAGCAGGCCAACAAAGATAAAGATTCTGCCAATAAAACTAGACAGGGACAACAAAAAACCCAAACCAATACCCAAACTCAACAACTGAAAAATAATCTGGTCAATCGACATGGCGAAACTCGGGAAGAAAGAAAATCCCGAATCGACCAGGAAAAACGTGGAGAAGCACTTGAGAAAGAGGCAGCCGGTCAAACCCACGAAAAAACGGAAGGACAAGATCATTATAATCCGAACTCCCGCACACGAATGGAAAGCTCCACTCGTGGCACGATGCTTCAAAACATTCGTAATCTCGCAGGAAACAACACTGGAACTCTCGGCGAAAAAGCGTATCTCGCCAAAGAAAATTTGCCTCATCTCACCAAAAATTTTTCTTCCCAAGATCAGGCCGGAAC
>CAZQOW010000205.1:0-4222 GCA_964595045.1 uncultured Pseudomonadota bacterium | reverse complement strand
TAAAAAGATCATGACTCCTCCTTTAAGCGAAGGATTGATGTCTGGAGTGACGAGATCGAAGATTTTTAAAATAGCAAAACAGGACGAACTTGAAATTGAAGAGAAAATTTTATCTCCGGAAAATTTGTTTGAGGCAGATGAAGTTTTTATTACTTCTTCTCTCAAAGAGGTCATGCCGGTTTCGAAGGTTGGAGATCATTCGTTTCCGATGAATCCCAACTCGATCACCCAGCAGATCCTCGAGAGTTATCATGATTTGATTCAGTGGGAAATTGAGAGTGATCAGCTGGAGCAAGATTAAGGTAGAGTAGCGTTTTTCCTTCTTCTTTTAGTGAAGATAAAGATTGGAAAAAATAAAGAGAGAATCGAGATCCATCCATTCGAAGTTTTTGTTTCAATCATACTACAACCTAGTCCTCCCCCCTTGATTGCTCCTGTTCCATTAATCTCAATTTGAGTGGTGGCTGTTGCTGTGCTGACAATAGATTCCACTTTTCGGTCCGGATCAAATTTTGCTCCTACCGAGGCAGTTCCGCCAATGACTGTCAGGATAATGGTGACCGTCTGAGTCGGTGCATTGGGGAGGATGTGATAAAAAGCGGTCGCCTCGTTACTCTGTGTGAGAAATCCTGCTTCTGATAAATCTTGGGCGGTGGTTGAACTGATCATCCAGCTGTAAGAAGAGTTGGGAAGAGTGCTGGTGCTGTTGAGTGTGAGTACTGCGCCTGCTGATCCAACGGTAACACTGTTTCCCCCCACGACAGAGATCTCAACAGTTCCGCCACCATTCACCCCTGGAATGGTTCCGGTTCCAACATTCATCGCCAAAGTGGCATGAGTCGGATTGCTGAGAGTCACTGTGAAGGTTTTGGAATTTCCCTCTCCAAAAGAGCTGTTTAGAATCGGAACGATGATGGATTGAGTCGTTGTTCCAGGGTTGAAGGTTAAAGTTCCTGAAGTCGCTGTGTAGTTGACTCCCGCTAAGGCAGTTCCGTTGGCCGTAGCATAATCGACTGTCACTGTGTCGCTGCTCGCTGCAGAGAGAGTGGCGGTAAAGGTCATGGTTCCAGCCGATTCCAGCGCAGTAACATTATTAATACTAAGAGTAGGGGTGCTATTGTTGAGAGTCACCGTGACAGAATTCGGCATCCCAATCGTTGCATTGCTATCGACGACAGAGCTGATGGTGGTAGTGGCGGTAAGATCCGATCCAACGGTGGGTGAACTGATTCTTGTGAGAGTGATTGTTCCGGTCGTGCCGCCGGCCAAAATGGTGATGGAGTTGGCAGAGGCGGTGTAATCGGTTGTCAGAACGGCTGTTCCCGAAAAAGAGAGATTCATTGTTGTGTCGACCCCCGAAGCGGTCGATAAGGTGGCGGTAACGGTGGCAGTGCCTCCATTTGTTGCAATCGAAGTGGGGAAAACCGAGAGAGTAACGGTCGGTTTGGTGTTCACGTTCAACAGAGTTATCGTTACAGAGCTAGGTGATCCCGCGGTTCCATTCACCACGGAAGAGATCGTCGGAATAACCGTCAGATTCGGGTTGTGATAAAGTCCTTCGTTAATTCCGGTCACTGAGATCGTTCCGGTTAAAAATCCTGCAGGAATCAAAATAAAACTTCCGGATGGGGTGTAGTTCACTCCATCGACCGCCGTTCCGCCAAAACTGAAATTGACCCGAGTATTGAGGCCGGAGACGGTGGAAAGCGTTGCTGTGACAGTCGCCACTCCTCCATTTTCGGAGATCGAAGCGGTATCGACGCTCAAAGCAGCGCTGGGAGCCGGGTTGACGTTGGTAATCGTGATGATGTCAGAGCTGGGGGAACCGGCGGTCGCGTTGGTAATGGATCCGAGGGTGGGGATGACTGTCAGATCATTATTGTATCTTCCATCATTCACCCCGGTGATCGTCATCGTCCCTGTAGTAGAGCCTGCCGGAATGAGGATGACAGTTGAAGAGCGGGTATAATTAGTAATATTCGTCGCGGTGCCACCGAAAGTTAAATTGACAGTGACATCCTGAGAACTGGCGCCGGATAAAGTGGCGGTGACTGTAGAAACTCCTCCCGATTCGGAAATGGTGGTGGGAGAAGCACCCAAGCTGACCGTTGGCTGGTTAAACTGGGCAAAGTTGGTTCGCGAACTTCCGCCGATGGTTGAAAATGAACCGCCGATAAAAACAGAGCTGCTGGTGACCGAAATCGCACTGACGGTGTTGTCAGCATTCGGATTCCAGTTGGTTGCGTTGTTTGTGTTGACGGTTGAATCGAGGGAGGCAATCTGATTTCGGGTTTGTCCTCCGATGCTTGTAAAAGCGCCTCCTGCGTAAACTGTCGTTCCATTAAAGACGAGTGCGTTGACGGTCGCATCAGCATTCGGATCCCAGTTCGTTGCGTTGTTCGTATTCGTGTTGGCGTCTAGAGCGGCGATATTGTTTCGAGCTTGTCCTCCAATTGCAGCGAAACTCCCTCCGACATAAACCGTTGAACCATTGAGAACAATGCTTTTTACGGAAGCACCGAGAGCGTTTGGATTCCAACGGGTTGCGTGATTGGTATTTACTGTGGTGTCTAACGCGGCAATATTCGATCGTCCTTGTCCTCCAATTAGACCGAAGATGCCACCCGCATAGAGAGTCGTTCCGCTCAAGGCGAGTGTGATAATCGATCCGTTTGAGTTTGGATTCCAGGCCGTTGCATTTCCGCTCGTCGAATCTAATGCAGCGATTCGATTTCTGGCTTGTCCACCGATATTGGTAAAATCTCCTCCGGCGTAAATAGTAGATCCATTCACCACTAAAGCTGAAACAACATCATCGGAGGCAGGATTCCAGGCGGTTGCATTTCCGGTCGTCGTATCCAAGGCAGCGATTCTGCTTCTCCCCTGTCCACCAATATTGGTAAAAAACCCTCCAACATAGACCGTTGAACCGTTTACCGCGATACTCGAGACCACGCTGTTAGCATTTGGATTCCACGAAGTCAGGGCGCCCGAACTATCAATCGCGGCGATCCGGTTTCGGGTCACTCCACCTACCGTTGTAAAATCCCCTCCCAGATAGATTGTGCCGCTTCCATCGGTAGCGATTGTTCTGACTGTTCCATTGGTGACCACAGTTCCTGCATTGGGGGTACTCATTTGGGCCAAAACAGAATCAGAGAAGAGAATAAAAATGAAAGATAGAAATACAAACGATAACCACTTATTTTTGAAGAGTTTGTTTGGCATTTTTGAAGAAAAATAAAATTTTTTAAGTGAGAAAATTGTAAGGATTCGAATCAAAAAGAACAAGAGATGATTTTTTTATTAAATGTTCTTTGAGGATTGAATTTTTTTGAAGACAATTTGTCGTGCGAGATGAACGGAGTTTTTTAAATTTTTTCCCTGAAACAGATATCCAGCGATCGCTGAGGCAAGGGTGCAGCCGGTTCCATGAACTTCTTTTGATCGGATTCTTTTTTTGCTAAACGAATAAGATTTATTTTTCCCAATCAAGAGATCAATCGCGTTGCCTGAAAGATGGCCCCCTTTTGCCAAGATCCATTCGAGTCGTGATTTTTTTCGGACAGATTTTTTTAAAATCTCTTTCGCTGAATTCTGCATCCCGGAAAGATCGATGATTTCTAGCTCCGAAAGGATTGCCAATTCGGAAAGATTGGGAGTGATCAAATCGACTGAATTAATAAAATTATTTTTCAGAAGTCTGATTCCTTTTGAATCAATGAGATTCGCTTTCGTCGTCGAGCGAATCACCGGATCTAAAATGATAAATTTAGGTTTTATTTTTTTAAACCAATCTTGGAGGATCGGAAAAAATCTTGAATCTCCAATCATCCCGATTTTTACGATGCTTTTCTCTGCGAACAATGAGACAGCATTAAGTTGATATTTAAAATTTTTCGGAGAAGCCGTTTCATAGCAGAAAAATCTTTTTTCATTTTGAGCTGTAATGGCTGAGATGACTGAAGCTGCGGGAACTCCCAATTGAGAAAGAGTGAAAAGATCGGCTTGAATTCCTGCACCGCCCGAGGGATCAGATCCTCCAATTACTACCACTTTTTTTAGATTCTTTTTTGACATTGGGTTACAAAATATCGAGTTTCTTCTTCTACATTCGGTGCTTGCGTTAACGCGGTAATCATCGCGATTGAATCGACTCCGGTTTCTAAAACTGAATCTATATTTTCTTTGGTAATTCCTCCAATGGCGACCACTGGAACCG
>CAZQOW010000204.1:2561-4263 GCA_964595045.1 uncultured Pseudomonadota bacterium | reverse complement strand
GAATCTCTTCTTGTCATCCGGAAAGAAAAGTTGCTAAAAGCTGAACATTGTTTAAATTTCTTAGGGGTGAAATCCTCCATTTTTTATCCAGATATGAGACAATTAGATTGTTAACTCTATGAAAAACCTTAAAGAAAATCTTCTTGAATTGATTCGTAAAACCTCGGCTGAACTTCCCGCGGATGTCGTCCGTGCCATTGAATCCGGCTCTCAAAAAGAGCAGGTCGGGTCTCAGGGTAAATACGCGATGGATATTATCCAGAAAAATATCGATCTGGCGGCCGATAAATCTCAACCTCTTTGTCAAGATACCGGAGCGATTCTTTTTTATATCGAACATCCCAAAAATTTTGATCAGATTGTGTTTGAGCGCGAAGCGAGAAAAGCGGTAATTCTTGCGACTAAAAAAGGATATTTACGGCAAAATTCGGTTGATTCTTTGACCGGTCAAAACTCGGGGAATAATATCGGTCCCGGAATGCCGACGTTTCATTTTCATCAAACTCCCAAAAAAGATGTGATTGTTCGTTTAATTTTGAAAGGGGGAGGATGTGAAAATGTCGGCGCGCAGTATTCTCTTCCCGATACCCGTCTCGAAGCGAGTCGTGATTTGGATGGGGTGAAGAAATGTATTCTCGACGCAGTGATTCAAGCTCAAGGAAAAGGGTGTGGACCGGGAATCCTCGGTGTGACGATTGGAGGAGATCGATCGACTGGTTACGCACTTTCGAAAGAGCAGTTTCTTCGTCCGATGACAGATATCAATTTGAACCCGACGCTTGCGAGGCTTGAAAAAGAGATCGTTGAAAAAGCAAACCAGCTTGGGATTGGTCCAATGGGATTTGGCGGAAAAACGACGTTGCTCGGTTGTAAAATTGTGGCTCTCAATCGATTACCCGCTTCATTTTTTGTGACGATTTCCTATATGTGCTGGGCTTATCGGCGGCAGGGATTTGTGTTGCAAGGTTCTGGAAAAATTAAAAAGTGGTTGTATTGATTTTAAATTTTATCTCCTCTTAAAATTAAGAGTAGAGTTAGAGGGAGTTGTGGAAGGATGAAATCTGCAAGATTCTTACTCTTCACAACTTCTCCCGACCTCCTATTAATCTTAAGAGGAGGAGTTTGTTATGAAACTTAATTCTCCCTTCACTGAAGAAAAAATTCGCTCTCTCAAAGTTGGAGATATGGTTCTCATCTCCGGAACTCTTTTTACTGGCCGAGATGCCGTCCACAAATATTTACACGACGGAAATAAAACTCCGGTCTCCTTGAAAGATCAGATCATTTATCACTGTGGTCCAGTAGTTGTAAAAGAAGAAGGAGATTGGAAAGTAACCGCCGCAGGCCCTACCACTTCGATCCGCGAAGAACCTTATCAGGCTGAGATTATCGAAAAATTTGGAATTCGCGCTGTGATTGGCAAAGGAGGGATGGGTGAAAAAACTCTACAGGCGTTGAAAAAATTTGGCTGCGTTTATCTCCACGCCGTAGGCGGTGCAGCACAGGTTTTGGGAGAATGTGTTAAGAAAGTCAAAAATGTGTATCTTCTGAAAGAGCTTGGAAGTCCGGAAGCGATTTGGGAATTAGAGGTCGAAGACTTTCCGGTGGTTGTGACGATGGACAGTCATGGAAGATCGCTGCATAAAGAAATTTTGGAAAATTCGAAAAAGAAGTTAGAAGAGGTGTTGGGGTAGGGGCGAAC
>CAZQOW010000204.1:0-2461 GCA_964595045.1 uncultured Pseudomonadota bacterium | reverse complement strand
GGGCGAACACAAGGTTCGCCCCTACGATAGATATTTCTTATTTTCTTCTATTAACAATCATTTAGTAGAATTATTTCCGGTCTTCGCCCGCTTGATCTCTTCATCGATCACCAAATCCATCATCACAGGGTTTAACCAGTTTTTCATCAAACGCCCATTTACATAAATCGTCGGAGTTCCTTGAACATTCAAGCCGTTTCCAGCTTCCACATCGGCTAGAATTTTTGCTTTGCCAGAATCAGAAGCTAAACAGCTTTCAAATTTTTGTAGATCAAGGCCAGTTTCTTTTGCATAAGATTTTAACTGCTCGGGAGAAAATTTCGGCTGGTTAATAAAAAGCTGGTCATGATAAGGCCAAAATTTTTGCTGTTCGTTTGCGCAGGATGCTGCTTTGGCAGCATCGCAAGCATGTTGATGCATTTCATGTTTCATCGAAGGGTTGCAGCTTTGATCGAGTGGATAATTGAAAAAGATAAATTGAACATCGCTTTTACGTTCTTTGAGTCTCGTTTTTAAATTGAGAGCTGCTCGTTTACAGAAGGGGCATTCGAAATCACTGAACTCGACAATTTTCACCGGGGCATTTGGATTTCCCCAAAGTGGACGATTCGAAGTATCAATGGAGACCGGTTTTTGAACATAATGAAAGTCGAGAAAAGCTTTACGATCAAAGTCTTCAAAGTCGGCAGCATATTTAGATTGGTTTGCATAGAGGACAAACAATCCAAGCCCCATCAAAATAATGGCATAAAGAAAATTTCCAAAATAGTTTGGTTTGAAACCGAGTCGATCAGATTTTTTAAAATAGTTCATAATGAAAGAGAAAGTTTTTAATATTGGAACTTCCATAGTCGAAGATAGCAAGAAGAAAATAATCCAGGTAATTGCATATAATGAAAGACAGAGTAGACAAAAAGTTTTTAGATAAAAACTGCTGACAAAGGCGAGATAAATCGTCAGAAAAACCGAAGGTATCGTAATGATCAACGGAAGTGCCAAAGTTGGCTTTGTCGCATCTGAGGCAATTCTGGCGTAAAGAACAGCAAACAGAAGATAGAGATAATAAACAAATCCCAATCCTCCTAAAGGAAAAGGGCCAAGTTTTGAGAACCGGCTGAGAAGCACTGTATCGCAATCAAATCTTTCACTAAAGCTACAGAAGCTTGGCCCTTGAAATCCTTTGATCAGGATTTCAAAATGTTTGAAGGATAAATAGGCCGAAACTGCCAATCCAATCAGAGTGAAAAGGATTAGAAAGTTTAATTTTGATTTTTTCATAGGAAGTTTTCTTAAATACCCGACAAAAAAAAATCCCACAAGAATAAAAAGCTTTAAAAGTAAAACTGATTTTGAGATATAGGTTGAGTTCCGCTATCTGTTTTATTGATTGAGAGGGCGAGATTTTAACCCCCCATTATTATATGAGATTGAATTTTTATGACTCAAAACAAAATTGACCAATTAAGAAAAGAGATCGATTCGGTCGATCAAAAAATTCTCAAGCTTCTTTCCAATCGTGGAAAGAAAGTGATTCAGATTGGAAAACTGAAGCAGAAAGCGAAAACAAATTTTCACGTTCCTGAAAGGGAACGAAAAATTTTTGAAACCCTCAAAAAAAACAATCCAGGACCTTTTAATGATGCGGCCATCGAAACCATTTTTCGGGAGGTGATTTCTGCGTCGCTTGCCTTAGAATCTCCTCTCAAAGTTGCCTATTTTGGCCCTGAAGCAACGTTTACTCATATGGCGGCAATCAAGCGCTTTGGGCTTTCCGCTGAATTTCATCCGCAGGCAAGCATCTCAGAGGTTTTTCAGACCGTTTTTTTAAATAAGGCGAATTATGGAGTCGTTCCGATCGAAAATTCTACTGCTGGCATTGTCAGTCATACGCTCGATCTGTTTGTCGAATATCCGTTAAATATTTGTGGGGAAGTGAAACTGCCGATTGCTCATCATCTTCTTTCTCAAAAGAAAGATTTGAAATCGATTCAAACGGTTTACTCGCATCCACATGCTTTTCCTCAATGTCGACTTTGGCTTGAGCATCATCTTCCTTTGGCAAAGTTGGTGGATGTTGCCAGTACGGCAAGAGCAGCAGAGATGGCGAGTGAAGAAGAGAATACGGCTGCGATCTCTTCGGAATATGCAGCCACGCGTTACGGATTAGAGATTGTGGCAAGCCATATCGAAGATCATGCGAATAATTTTACCCGTTTTGTCGTGATCGGAAATCAAGAGTGTGGCGTCAGTGGCAATGACAAAACCTCCGTGATGTTTTCAACGAAAGATGAAGTTGGAATTCTCTATCGACTGTTGACACCGCTCGCCAAAGCGAAAATCAATCTCACGAAGATTGAATCTCGCCCACTGAAAGGGAGAGCATGGGAATATATTTTCTTTATTGACTTGGATGGTCATCAAAAAGATCCGAAGGTAAAAAAGGTTTTAAGTGAGATGGAAA
>CAZQOW010000203.1:0-4305 GCA_964595045.1 uncultured Pseudomonadota bacterium | reverse complement strand
ATCAGCTTCGGGCCAAATCCGAGCGAAAATTTCTCCACCCGAATCCCGGCTCTTTTGGCGACAAGAAAATGGCCCAGCTCATGGATAAAGATGAGTAGTCCTAAGCCTACGATGAAATACAAAAAAGTGATGATCGTCATGTTTGAGAAGCCTCCGATGAGAGGTGAGAATAAGTTGATTTGGAAACGGAATTTGCTTTTTGTTCTTGAATCATTTCAGCAGCTCTCATTCTAGCGAAACGATCCGTTTCTAGCAATTGTTCTAAAGAAATAATCGGTTGAGCTGGATGCTCAAATAAAACTTTCTTAACAATTCGGGGAATATCGAGAAAGTGAATCTCTTGATCTAAATAAGCCTGCACTGCTACTTCATTCGCCGCATTGAGAAAACAGGGAGCATCTCCCCCAAGCTTTAATGCCTGCTTAGCAAGAGCCAAACATTCAAATTTTTCAAGATCGGGAGGATAAAAATTAAGATCCCGAACTTGGCAAAGATCGAGAGAAGGAAGTTTGTTCGGTAAACGGTTTGGATAACTGAGCGCATAGGCAATCGGAATCTGCATATCTGGAATTCCGAGCTGGGCGATCACCGATCCATCTTGATATTCAACCATCGAGTGGATGACACTTTGTGGATGAATATGAACATCGATCTGATTTTCCGGAATATTAAAAAGCCATCTTGCCTCGATTACCTCTAGCCCTTTATTCATGAGTGTTGCAGAATCGATAGTAATTTTGGCTCCCATTTTCCATTTGGGATGTTTTAACGCCTGCTCCAACGTCACTTGTACTAGCTCTTTTTTGGAGAGATGCAAAAATGGACCACCCGAAGCGGTCAAAATCAATCTTTTCACTTCCTCTTTTTGATGCCCCATTAAACATTGAAAAATGGCATTATGCTCGCTATCGACCGGAAAGATATCGACCTGCGCCTCTTTCGCTGCAAGATTCATCAGCTCCCCTGCTACCACCATTGTTTCTTTATTCGCTAGAGCGATCGCTTTTTTCGCCTGAATCGCCCGCAAAGTAGGAACCAGTCCAATCGCGCCAACAATCGCTGAAACAACCAGATCGGTTTGAGGATGAGTCGCAACCTCAACATTACCATTTTCTCCGAAAACAATTTTGGGAATATTTTTTGAAGAGAGAGATTTTTTTAAAGTTTCCGCATCCTGCTCTTTTTGAACACTGACGAGCAAAGGCTTGAATTCCAAAATCTGTTCTTTTACTTTTTGGAGATTTTTTCCACAAGATAAAGCAATCACTCGAAATTTATCAGGATGAGAGCGAATAACTTCGAGGGTATTCACTCCAATGGAGCCGGTAGAACCGAGAATGGAAATGTTTTTTTGCATAGTACTTTAAAGAATTTACATCTTCATTTTTTCCTCTCCCTGGAGGGGAAAATAATCATCAAAAATAAATCTACATGAAACTCTTATAAAATAAACTTCACATAATAATAAACCGTCGGTGCGGTAAAAAGGAGCGCATCAACCCGATCGAGCAGTCCACCATGCCCTGGAATCAATTGTCCTGAGTCTTTTACATTTACACTTCTTTTAATGAGAGATTCTGACAAATCTCCAATAGGACCGATAATGCCGATTAAAGCGCCAATGATGAAACAGGAGAGAAAGGAAAATTCCCTCCAAAAAAGAAATTTACATAAGAATGCTGCAAGAATACTCGCCACGATGCCACCGACAAAACCTTCTACGGTTTTTCCTGGAGAAACTAAAGGGGCCAATTTATGTTTTCCGATTAAATGACCGGTGAAATAGGCTCCTGTATCTGCCATAAAAGTAGAACCAACGGTCAAAAATACCCAGAAAACTCCATGATCGACCGCGCGAAGAAGACCGACGTATGAAATCAAACATCCCACATAAATCGCACCAAATACTGTGAGAGAAATTTGTAAAAGAACTACTGAAAGATCATGACGACAAAAAAGATAATAACAAAATGTAATCATTAAGATCAGCGCTAAACTCGCTCCCCAGAAGAGAGTCGTTTTGTCGGCAAAAAGAACAATCCCTGAAAAAAAAGTTCCGAGTAAAATTCCAAGCTTTGGAGAAGAAGAGGGATGTTTTGGTAAAGCCAAATTCATAAATTCATTGAGACAAACGGCTGAGACCAAAAGAATCAATCCTTTAAAAATATTCACCGGAGCAAAAAAAACAAACAAAATAACACAGGGAGCTAACATCAATCCCCATAGAATTCTTTTTTTATCGAAAGAGGCCAATATAAATCCTTATTTATGGACTTCTCCTCCCCTTAAGAGAGGGAATAGAAGTTTAATCAAAATCTCGAATCTGATCACTCGTTAAACCAAATCTTCGTTCACGGCTTTGATATTCCGCAATCGCTTTTAAAAATTCATCTCGGGTAAAATCGGGCCAAAGCGCTTCGGAGAAATAGAGTTCTGTGTATGCCATCTGCCACAAAAGGAAATTGCTCACTCGATGTTCACCACTCGTTCGAATCAGAAGATCGGGATCCGGAATATTTTTTGTATCAAGACAATCCTCAAATTCTTCAATTTCAATCTCTTTTTCAAGATCACTTTTATTTAACTTCTTTTGAACAATTTTTTTGACAGCTCTTAAGATCTCATCGCGAGAACCATAGGAGAGAGCGAGAATCAGTGTCATCTTTTTTAAATGCTTTGTTTCTTCGATCGTCGACAAAACCTCTTTTTTTACCTCTTCAGGGAGTCGTTCAATTTCTCCGATAGTTTGAAGGCGAATCTCATTTTTAATCAAATCCGGCTTTTTTGAAAGGATGAAATAACGGAGAAGCTCCATCAAGCCAATTACTTCTTTGGAAGGACGTTTCCAGTTTTCCTGGGAAAAAGAATAAAGAGTAAGATATTTGACACCCACGTCAAGAGCGGCGGTCACAATTTCATCGACCACTTCGGTTCCTTTCCGATGACCGACTAACCGCGGAAGATTCTGCCTCGTTGCCCATCTCCCATTTCCGTCCATAATAATGGCAACATGTTGAGGAGTTTTTTGTAAATCGATTTCTACCATTATACTTCCATCAACTCTCCCTCTTTGTGAGTCATTGTCTGATCAACTTTTTCAACAAATTGGTGAGTTACCTTTTCAACTTCTTCGGTTAAATGCTTCACATCATCTTTGGAAACATCGCCATCTTTTTCTGATTTTTTGAGCGTATCCATTCCTTCACGACGAATATGGCGAAGAGCAATCTTACTTTCTTCCCCAATTTTTCTCACCATCTTCACCAGATCTTTTCGTCGCTCTTCCGTAAGAGAAGGAATCGGAAGACGAATCAGCTTTCCGTCATTGGTAGGATTTAACCCAATTCCTGATTTGAGAATTGCTTTTTCAATATCAGGAATTATTTTTGGATCCCAGGGAGCAATCGTAATCATACGAGGTTCTGGAACCCCCAAAGTCGCAATCTGTTGAAGAGGGGTAGGCGTTCCATAATAATCAACCCGAATTCCTTCAAGAATTGCGGTAGAAGCTCGACCAGTACGAACTTTTGCAAGCTCATCCTGTAAAGCTTTTATACTTTTTTCCATCTTCTGTTTTAATTCGGCTATTAAATTGGATTGGGACATAATTCGTCACTCCCTCATAATCTTTAGGGGTGCATGACGGTGCCCCCCCTACATTCTATATTAATTCACCAACGTTCCAACCTTCTCTCCCAAAATCACCCGCTTGATATTCCCTCTTTCAAAAAGATTGAAAACAATAATCGGTAGATGATTATCCATGCAAAGCGAGATCGAAGTAGAATCCATGACTTTCAGATTCTTGTTTAAAACATCCAGGAAAGTCAGATGATCAAACATCACTGCATCTTTATTTTTTTTGGGATCACTATCAAAAACACCATTTACCTTAGTTGCCTTGATAATCACATCCGCCTTGATTTCCATGGCACGAAGCGCCGCAGCCGTGTCAGTGGTAAAAAACGGATTTCCGGTTCCGGCTGCCAAAATGACTATTCTCCCTTTTTCAAGATGGCGCGTCGCTCTTCTGCGAATATAAGGTTCTACCACCTTTTGAATTTCAACGGCTGACAGAACCCGGGTATAAACCCCCACTTTTTCTAACGTATCTTGCAGAGCCATCGCGTTGATAATCGTCGCCAGCATCCCCATGTAATCGGCACTTGCGCGATCGATTCCTCCGGCACTTTCACTGACACCGCGAAAAATATTTCCACCCCCAATCACAATCGCCAGTTCGACCCCCAGCTCTTTCACCTCTTTTAATTCTTCGGCGATATTACGGACCACTTTCAAGTCGAT
>CAZQOW010000202.1:0-4310 GCA_964595045.1 uncultured Pseudomonadota bacterium | reverse complement strand
CTCCCATTCTCTCAATGGTAAGAAGATCATCTTTAGTGAGAGTGTAAAAATCGGCTGCATCTTCCACATAACCTTCGGCGTACAGTCTCTCAATCAGTTTGTCTCCAAACCCATCAATCTCAACAGTTTTGACAAAATGATTCAGCTCGCTCGTCTTGATTTTTTGGCAGCTTTTTTTGTTGGTGCAGTAAAGAAAATCCTCTTTTACCTCCGTTGGAAAACCACAAGACGGGCATTCGTTCGGAATTTTCACCGGTTTTCCGTTTCCTTCTAAAATACTTTCCAGATGAGGAATCACCCCTCCACGTCGCATCATCATCACTTTTGCGGGAACTGTAATACCGAGTTTTTTGACCATTCCGTGATTGTGCAGCGAAACCCTTGAAACCATCGCTCCGGA
Organism: uncultured Pseudomonadota bacterium; assembly: GCA_964595045.1. Lineage (GTDB taxonomy): Bacteria > UBA10199 > UBA10199 > JADFYH01 > JADFYH01 > CAZSRQ01. The sequence goes on along the minus strand of CAZQOW010000202.1, from coordinate 3,910 downwards.
AAGCTCTACAGGATCAACGATTCCCATCGGTGTTATGACGCCGGTTCGGGCGACACTCCATTCGACTTCGCGAAGTGTTGTGATTCCAGAATCGCCTTGAAATTTGTAAGCAATACTGAAACGGGGATGATGGGCAGAAGCTCCCAATCGCTCCTGCTCAGAAATCAGATTAGCCTTATAGACAACGCCGTCGATTTCGTAATCCAATTGATCTCGAATGGATAAATATTTTTCCCATTCACTTTGCATCTCTTTTTCGCTTTTTTGGATCACTTTACTTTCGACAATTTGAAAGCCAATTTTTTTTAAAAGTTGGGATTTTTCTATTTCAGACGAAAAACGGAGATTTCTGGCATCATAAGCGAAAAAGCGGAGATGATATTCTGCAGTTTTTTGCGGTTGTTTTTGCTTGATCGCTCCCGCAGCAAGATTGCGAGGATTTGCAAATTGTTCTTTGAATTTTTTGAAGACAGAAAGCGGCATATAGATTTCGCCACGAACTTCAAGCGGTCCTTGAGAAATTTTCTTGGGGATATCAGTGACATATCGAATGTTCGCCGTAATATCTTCTCCCTTGATCCCATCTCCGCGAGTGGCGGCGAGAGAGATTTTTCCATCGTTATCGTAACGAATCTCCACCGCACAGCCGTCAATTTTGGGAGAGACGATCACGTCTCCTTCAAATTTATTTCCCCAATCGATCAGATCTTCGAGGTTGTAACATTTATCCAAAGAGAGCATCGGCTCGGTATGGGGAATTTTCGGGACGACAACTCCTTTTCGAATATCGGAACCTATTTCGGTTAACACTTCAGAGTTTGGTTTCAGTTTTTTTAGATGAATGACGAGACGATCAAAGTCTTCATCGGAGATTTCAGGTTTTTGAAGTTCAAAATAAAGATGGTTGTGATGGCGAATCTCTTCTTCTAATTTATCGACTCCCATCGATTCAATTTGTTGTTGAGCTAGTTTTTTCATTGTCAAAATGAGTCTCTCTCTTTAGGAAGAGAGAAATTAAATTAAGAAGCTAAATTTTATTTTTCAATTTGTGAAGGAGAAAATATGAAACTTTATTATGCCCCCAGAACTCGTTCGAGCCGTCCTCGCTGGTTGCTTGAAGAATTAGAAGTTCCATACGAGTTAATTCGAATCGATTTGTCAAAGAAAGAGCATAAAAATCCTGACTATCTGAAAATTCACCCTCATGGATCAGTGCCTGCTTTTGAAGATGGATCTTTAAAAATGATTGAGTCGGCAGCGATCTGTCTTTATCTGGCTGATAAATTTCCTGAAAAAAAGTTAGCTCCAAAAATCGAAACTCCTGAAAGAGGGCTCTATTATCAATGGATCATGTATGGAATGGCTACTGTTGATCCTCTCTTGTTTTCCGTATTTGAAAATGAAGGATTGCTTCCTGAAGAAAAACGTTCGCAAACGACTGCACAAATTCAAAGAAAAAGGTTTGTTTTAATTGCCGAAAATTTGAATAAAAAACTGAGCAAAACAGATTATATTTTAGGAGATCAGTTTTCAGCAGCCGATATTATTATTGGGTCAACGATGATCTGGGCGAGTTCAATGAAAATGATTGAAAATCATTCATCGATTCAAAATTATGTTAACAAAATGAAAGATCGACCGGCGTATCAACGTGCAACTAAAGATTAGGGTTTGTCTATAACGGTTCTCTTGGGATAAACAACTTTTCAAAATCAGCTGTATGATTGATAGAAATCACTCGATCCCGTTTCTCTTCTAAGGTGAGATAGCTGACTGAACCGTTGTCAATCCGGAGTTGATAGATTTGAGAGAGTGGAATTTTCAGATAATGAAGAAGAACAGATTTGATCCAATCAGCATGGCTGACAAGGAGAAATCTTCCTCTCTTTTTTTCTTTTCTTAAAGATTCAATAAAATCAACTCCCCGTTTTTGCACAGCATTGAGAGATTCTCCATTGTTGCAAACCGGTAAATGGGGAGAATGATAATACTCGACATATTCCGGCAGTGCTTTGATCTCTTGAAAGGTTTTTCCAATCCAGTCCCCATATTCAATTTCCCGAAGATTTTGATGAAATTCAATTTTGAGATTTCTTCCGGCATTGATAATCTGCGAGGTTTCTTCTGTTCGTTGAAGAGGAGAAGAATAAATCGATTCAATCGGCAAAGGCTTTAAAAGTTCGGCGAGTTTTTGAATCTGCGATTTTCCGACTTCATTCAGTCCGATCGGTTGGTTTCCCATGATTCGTCGTTCAGCATTCCAATCGGTTTGTCCATGACGGATGAGTAAAAGTTCAAGCATATTTTTCTCCTAGTTCGCTTACCTTGCGCGATTTTCTTTATAGTTTCACTTATAATTTCATTTAAATATTCAATTCAATCTTCTTAAATCGTTTTAACTTCTCCTGATTCCTCTTCACTCTATCGCCAGCAAATCCACTTTTTTAGAGCATTGGAAGAAAAAATCCTTACAATAAAGAGAGAAAGCTATTCAGAAGAAGAAAGGGATTTTTATGAAAAAAATTAAGATTCTAATTCTTACTATTACTCTTGTTATTGTGGGATATGCAGGTCAGGTCAAGGCATTTAATCTAGATGATAAGCCAGTTCAGGTTTGCATTAATCCAAGATACATACCCGATTTTGCAGGAATTGCTGTCGATCCTGCTTCTGGAAATATGTATGTCGTGAATTCAACGAATTATATTTATAAAGTTTCACCTACTGGAGAGGTTTCTGACTTTGTGATTGTTCCTAATACTCCTAGAAGGACTTTTCAAGATATTGTCATCGACTCAAATGCCAAAAATCTTTATGTCACTGATTTGCTGAATCATACCGTTCTTCGAGTGGATATAGCTACCAAGCAGGTTCTGGTGATTGCCGGAAAAAGTACTTTTCCTGGAGATCGAGATGGTTTTAATCTTCCGGATAATGAAGCAGAACTTCGACTTCCTTTTGGAATTGGAATTGATCAAAATGATGTTCTCTATATCAGTGATCAGTGGGAAGGAAAAATCCGCAAAATTGTTCGATGGTTTAATTCGGATATCTACGTGGTTTCAACGGTGATTGGAACCTACACAGGCAGAACAGTTCCCTCTAAAGATGGGCCAATCAATCAGGCAGTAGTTTTACCTGTAGATATCGCGCCAGATGCTTTGACAGGAAATCTTTATTTTACCGAAAGAGCTTTGGGTTCGAAGAGTGTTAGAAAATTCGACTCTTCGAATGTAAGCACTATGTTTATGCCTATCGAAGGAACCTTTATTGCCAGAGATAATGCAGGAAATTTGTTTACCGCAGGAAGTAATTATCAAGTTCTTAAAATATCTCCGAACGGCTCAGTTTTAGCGACGATTGGAAAAGGAGGCAAAGGTTTCGAGGATGGATCTGAAACCGAAGCAAGATTTCAAAGTATGGTGGGGGTGGCGGTTGATAACTCAGGAGTTGTCTATATAACAGAACATATAGATCCTTTGGCACCCTCTCCTGGATATAGTTCTATTCGCAAGATTACCCCGGTTTTTAATCCATCCAGTAACTCTACTATTTATCACGTTTCTACCATTTGTCTGCATTAAATTGTTTTAAGAATTTATTTCCCCTCCGCTACTTCAATGGCGGAGGGATTTTTATTATTTTCTAATGAAGAATTCTATTTTCCTTTATTAAAACTCTTTACTATTTCATCATTCCTTGTTCATTATCTTCCCCATGATAAAACCAGAAAAAATTATTTTAGAAAACGGAATGACGGTTGTTTTAGTTGAAACTCATCAAAGTCCAGTCGTTTCTATTAATGCCTGCTTTCGTGTTGGAAGCGTGGTTGAAACCGATGAAGAGGCTGGAATCTGCCATCTCATCGAACATATGATTTTTAAAGGAACTCCCAACCGCACGACAGGCC
>CAZQOW010000201.1:0-4314 GCA_964595045.1 uncultured Pseudomonadota bacterium | reverse complement strand
ACTCTTGGTTTTCAGGCAGCAATCAAAACAATCGGTTTTTCACAAGAAATGTTAAAAACCGCTGATCAAGATCCCGAAACTTTGATGGTTGGCCTTTCCCAGATTGGCTCGAACGAGTCAAAAAAAGAGGAAGTAAACAAAAGCAGTAAAAAAATTCTTTCATTCAAAAAAATGGGTCAAGAATGGAGTTCTCGAATCTCTACTCTTATGAATGTGATTCGTTCGAAAAAGCTGACGAAAATCGACAAATTGGTCGCCTATGGAGGATTATTTTATCTGATTACTATTTTTGATCTGATTCCTGACCATCTTCCAGTATTCGGACTGTTAGACGATTTTTCTGTAATCGGCTTAGTTGCCACTTATTATCTCAGAAAATATCCCCAAGTTTTACCTACAGAAAACAATTGAATAAATTCCCTCTCATAACGCCATGAAGAAGTTGATTACTTTCATTCTGATGATTTTAATGATCGATAATCCCGCCTATTCCATCACTCTAACAGAAGCGGTGAAGCAGAGCTGGTCTATGTATGAACAAATCAAAGCCCAGAGCAATCTTGTCGATTTGAGCAAGAAAGATATCTGGAGGCGTTTTATTCCGAATGAACCACAATTTCAATTCAATGATTTGGATACCAATAACGAACAGACTTTTGGACTTGGAATTGCCATTGGATTTCCCGGAAAAAACATTGCCCTCTCGAAACTCGATCGAGCGAGACTTGAAGCGCAAAGAAATGAATTGATGGCAAAAAAATACGATCTCGCAAAACTCACGGTTCAATCGTACGTCGATTGTGCAATCTCCGTGGGACTCGTAAGTCAGCAAAAAGTGAACGTTCAAGATCTCGAAGGGCTTCTTCGCTCCGTCAAAAGCCGCTATGAATCCGGAGTGGTCACCCAATCGGAAGTAATCAGTGCAGAACTTCAACTCAGACAACAAAAGTTTGATCTAACCACCGCTGAAGATAAAATTGCAGTCAATTGTCAGAAAATTAATCAACTCTTGAATCAAAGCGATGAAGATCATTACACTTTGCCGGATGATCTCGATCCGAATTTAATCGATGAGTTTGGAAATTATACCGCAGATCAGCAGAGAGCTCGTGGGACCTTGGCTGTTTCCGAGGCAAATTATAAAACCGCTCTTTGGAGCCAGGCGCCCGACTTTAATGTGAGCGGATCGGCGAATCATTGGCTCTATATCCCCTTTAGCCAAACCGGAAAAGCTTGGACGGCGAACGTTGGCGTCGGGGTCACTCTCCCCTTTCTTTTTCCAATTCAGGAAAGATTGGATGCAAGAAAAGCAAAAGATCAGGCAATCATTGATAAAAGCAATGCGGAAATCCAATTAATCAACAGTCATGCGGACCGGCACGACGGGGAAAGAGAATACCATCGAAGCTCTGATCGCTTACATCAATTGAGAGTAAAAGATTTACCGTTAGCGGAAGCACTTTTAGAATCGACCCTCTCTTCTTACCGAAGCGGCCGAGTCGGTTTTGCCGAGGTTGTCATCGCCCGGAAAATTTTGGCCGACTTGAGAATTCAAGAGATTCAACTCAAAGGCTCTGTGATTAATGCGCACTTTCGCTGTTTGAATGATTGCAAAATGGAAAGGAAAGACCCAACGGAAATGAAACCATAAGTTATTCCCCCTCTTAAGGTAAGAGGGGGTTAGGGGGGTGTTATGAACGTTTGAAATAGGCACCGTTTTCATAACCCCTCCTAAACTCCCCTTATCTTAAGGGGAGGAACTTTTTTTAAAAAAAGATTATGAAAAAAATTACTCTCTTATTCTTATTTTTTATTTTTTTAACCTCCGCGCGCGCAGAAGATTATCAATGGGGAGCAGTGACAGCTGGAGGAATCTCGAATGAACTTCATGTCACAGGCAGAATCATTCCTCGGGAAGGAGCCTTAAGCATTGAATCTGCAAGAATTCAGGGAAGAATTATTAACATTCTCAAAAGAGAAGGAGAAAAAATAAGCGAGAAGGAACCGCTCTTTGTGATTAACAGCCCCGAGTGCCTTTCGCTGATGGAAGAAAAACATATTGCCCAAAGTCATGGATTGAAAGATCTCGTTGAAAGTGCCGAACGACGGGAAAAACAGTTAGGGCTTAAGATTAACGGTCAATGTGAAATCTTGGCAACTCACAACGGAATCATGACAAAAAGACAAGTGGAGGTCGGCGCCTCTTTTAATATCGGTGACCCACTCGCAAGGATTGTGAATATTGATCAGCTCACTGTCGAACTGGATGTTCCGGAAAGAGATTTGTCAAAAGTAAAACCTGGACAAAAAGTAAAAGTCATTCTTGCCTCAGATCCAGATTCCTCTTTTCCGACTACGATTCAGCATCTGCTTCCAACCATTGATCCAACTACCAGAACTACTAAGGCACGACTCGCCCCTCTTTCTCTCTCTTCTAAAATTAGTGTAGATGCCTTAGTTTTTGCAAAAATTGAAATTGAAGGGGGAGAGCAAATTCTCTCAGTTCCTCCTTCGGCACTCGTGTTTGATCATAATACCCAATACGTCATCAAAAAAGGGAACCTGCAACCTTCAATTATTCCGGTGAGAGTCGTGAGCGAAACGGATGCGGTAAGTTCTATCCGTCCGGTAAATCTCAATGATTTAAAAGTGGGAGATCCGATTTTAATTAAGGGAACTATTTTTATGTATGACAAATTAATGAAGGATAAACAGTAGGGGCGAAGCATTTTCTATTGCAATTGCGCTTCTGTCTGATTTCGAGGGCAAATGCTTCGCCCTTTTTTCAAGCCCAATAATTAAAGAAAGACAAAATCTTGAAAAAATTTCTTATCCATTGGCTGCAATTTCAGAAGAATCAAAAGATTTTATTTATCTCTCTTTTGATCGCGTTTATCGCCTATTGTCTGAATGTCGCTTATCGAAGCGAAATCCAAGCATTTCCTGAATTCACTAACGTTCAGGTTCAGGTGATTACGGAATTTCCCGGTAAAGCGGCGGAAGAGGTTGAACGGCAAGTAACCATCCCTCTTGAAATTGCGACGACAGGAATTACCGGACTGATCAACCAGCGATCGATTTCTATTTTTGGTTTAAGTGTCATCACATTGACTTTTGAGGATGATACACTGGCAAGACAAGCACGACTCAATGTTTTTCAACGACTAGGAGATGTTGATTTACCCGAAGGAATCAAGCCTACCCTCTCTCCCGAAACGACTCCAGTCGGAGAAATTTATCGTTATACCATCGAAGGAGATCTACCTGTCGATGAACTCCGATTGATCGAAGATTGGAAACTGGAAAGAGCTTTTAAAAGTATCTCGGGAGTTGCTGATGTGGTCAGCTTTGGCGGACCGACCCGTACAATTGAGATTCGATTAGATATTGCTCGAATGAAAGCGCTCGGACTCACCACCACTACTGTGGCTCAGGCGCTCGGGCAAAATAGCGCGAATGCGGGAGGTGGAATTATCACCCATGGAGAGGAAGCATATATTGTCCGATCTCTCGGTCTTTATGAAAAGCCTGAAAATTTGGAGTCGGCTGTGATTGCCACGCAACATAATGTGCCAATTCGAATTCGGGATATCGGTACTGTCGAATTAAGCCATCATTTACGCCTTGGGCAGGTTGGAAGAAATGAGAAGAAAGATGTCGTCGAAGGAATTATTCTTCTGAGACAAGGTTCCGACACTTTAAAAACTTGTGAGGAAATTCTGGAAAAAATTGCCAAACTGAATGATGGAAATCTTCCGAAAGGGGTGAAGATTGTCCCGTTTTATGATCGAACCGATCTCATCAAAAAATGTAGTCATACTGTTTTTCACAATATCGTGGTCGGAATTTTTCTTGTCTGCCTGATTCTCATCTTGGGGCTCGGATTTCATTACTGGGCATTGATTTTAGGGGTTGCCTTGATTGTTCCCTTTGCCCTTTTGATCTCGTTTGTCGGTGTCAAAACTTTTGGATACACCCCCAATCTCATTTCTCTCGGCGCGGTCGATTTTGGAATCATTGTTGAAACCGCGATTTTCGCGGCAGAGTCGGTGATTATTGCACTGACGATCCGAGGAAAACGGGACTCTGAAACCATTGCGGATGCGTTGAGCGAAGTCCTGGGGCCGGCTCTTCTCTGCGCGTTTCTTTTGCTGATTGCCTTTATTCCTATTTTAAGCCTGGAGCGGGTGGAAGGGAGAATTTTCAAACCGTTGGGGATCACCCTAGTTTCTGCTTTGATTGGTGGACAACTCGGTGCACTGATTTTTATTCCGGCGTTTTCCCTCAAAACCCCATTCGGAGAACATAAGAAGG
>CAZQOW010000200.1:0-4349 GCA_964595045.1 uncultured Pseudomonadota bacterium | reverse complement strand
ACATCTTCGGCGGACGTTACGTCGCTGAAACTCTCATGCCAGCTCTCTTTGAGCTAGAAGAGGCGTACGCAAAGATTCGCAAAGATCCTTCTTTTAAAAAAGAATTTAATGATCTGGCTAAATCTTATATCGGTAGGCCGACTCCACTTTACTATGCGAAAAGGCTTTCTGAAAAATTGGGGAAAGCCAAAATCTATTTAAAACGGGAAGATCTTTGTCATACGGGCGCTCATAAAGTGAACAATACATTAGGACAAATTCTACTCGCCCGTCGAATGGGTAAAAAGAGGGTGATTGCCGAGACCGGTGCTGGTCAGCATGGGGTGGCTACGGCAACGCTTTGTGCGCTCTTCGGTATTCCTTGCGAAGTGTATATGGGAGAAGAGGATGTCCATCGGCAATCGTTAAATGTTTTTCGAATGAAGCTGCTTGGGGCCAAAGTGATTCCGGTTAGCAGCGGTTCAAAAACTTTGAAAGATGCGTTGAATGAGGCGTTGAGAGATTGGATCACCCATATTCAAACCACTTATTATTGTATCGGATCGGTCACAGGCCCGCATCCTTATCCAATGATTGTTCGTGATTTTCAATCAATCATTGGAAAAGAGGCGAGAAAGCAGATCCTTCAAATTGAAAAAAGACTTCCCGATGCCTTGGTTGCCTGTGTGGGAGGTGGATCGAATGCAATGGGACTTTTTTATCCATTTATCAAAGATTCCAAAGTAAAACTGTTTGGAGTGGAAGCGGGCGGTTCGGGAGTAAAAAGTGGAAAGCATGCCGCGACTTTGCTGGGTGGAAAAGTGGGAGTTTTACACGGTTCCAAATCGTATCTTCTCCAAGACCGAGAAGGGCAGGTCATTCCAACCCATTCGATTTCTGCAGGGCTTGATTATCCAGGGATTGGGCCAGAGCATAGCTATCTTTTCGAAACTAAACGGGCTGAATATCATGCAATCACTGACCAAGAGGCGATGGAAGGTTTTGATCTTTTAACCAAATATGAAGGGATTATTCCAGCGCTTGAATCGGCACATGCGATCGGGTTTTTAAAACGATATGTCCCAAAACTGGCTGCTGGATCAATTGTCATCGTGAATCTTTCAGGACGTGGAGATAAAGATATGGGGACGGTGGCAGAGGTGAAAGGGGTTAAATTGTGACCTCCCCCAGCCCCTCCTTTGTAAAGAGGGGAGTTTCCTAAAAAACACTGTAGGATGGACAAAGCGCAGCGTGTCCATCTTCTCGGAGTTCGCAAGAGATGGACACGCTGCGCTTTGTCCATCCTACAAAAACTATTTATCTATGAGTAGAATTCAATCCAAATTTAAAGAGCTTCAAAAAAAAGGGGAAAAAGCGTTAGTCACTTTTATTACTGCGGGAGATCCGAGTTTAGCGACTACAGAAAAGCTGGTAGATGCTCTCGAAAAATCGGGAGCCGATCTGATTGAACTCGGAATTCCTTTTTCCGATCCAATGGCGGATGGTCCGGTAATTCAAAAATCCTCTGAGCGGGCTTTGAAGTCAAAGACCACTTTAAAAACCGTTGTCAACTTCGTTAAAAAAATTAGAAAAAAAACAGATATTCCAATAGTTTTGATGGGGTATTATAATCCAATACTTCAATATGGCTGTGAGCGGTTTTGTCAAGAAAGCTCTGCAGCCGGAGTCGATGGTTTAATCGTAGTCGATTTACCGCCGGAAGAATCGTTAGAACTTCGACAATACACGTCTAAAAATAATATCGATCTGATTTATCTATTAACTCCCACAACAGACTCAAAAAGAATCAGTAAAATAAAGAACTTAGCCTCCGGTTTTATTTATTACGTTTCCATGACCGGTGTGACTGGAGGAAAAGTCAGCGCAAGTCATTCAATCGCAAAACAACTCAAGTTAATAAAAAGCTTTCTTTCACTCCCGGTCTGTGTTGGGTTCGGGATTCACTCCCCTCAAGAGGCCAAGGAGTTTTCGAGGCATTCAGAGGGGGTTGTCGTCGGATCTGCTCTGGTATCGCTTCTTGAAAATGGGGTTAAAGCCGATACAATTTCTCGTCTATCCGAGATGGTTTCGGGATTTAAAAAGGCTTTAAAATAGGGATAAGTAGGCAACAATGGTCGAACTAAAAACCCCAGATGAAGCTTTAATGAAAGCGTATCAAGAGGGCGATAATAAAGCTTTTTTTGAACTCTTTTCCAGGCATAAAAACTCCGTCTATTCTTACATTTACCGCTATACGAATAACTCGGAAGAGAGCGAAGAGATCTTTCAAGAGGTTTTTATCAAGCTTCATCGTGCTTCTCCTAATTATGAGCCGACAGCTAAATTTACCACTTGGCTTTTTACGATTGTCAGAAACCTTTGTATCGATGCTCACCGTAAAAGAAAAATTAGAAAAAATTTGTCGCTCGACTATCAATCGGATGAAGAGGGAAGATCATTTCATGATGTCATCCCTTCCAACGATTTTGGGCCGGATGAAAAAAGTGCCGATGCCGAGATAGGGAAAATCCTTGAAAATGCTCTTCAGCAGATTAATGCCGATCAGAGAGAGGTTTTTTTAATGAGGGAAAAACTCGGGTTTAAATTTGAAGAGATTGCTCAAACTTTGGGGGTATCGGTTAATACTGTTAAGAGTCGTATGAGGTATGCGTTAGAAAGTTTAAAAAAACTGCTTGAAAAATCAGGTTTTAAAGACCTTAATCCTAATTTTGAGCGTTGAAGCTTGTAGAATTAATCTATAAAAAATAAGAGGGAAAAACAGTATGAACTGCGAATCTATTCAAGATCAATTAGTTGATTTTCTTTATGAAGAGTCGTTCAAAGCGAATGAGTCGCTCAAAATCCATATAGAAAACTGTCCCAACTGTTTGAAATCTCTTGAGAGCTTTAAGCTGATTCAGTCTGCTTTTCATCATTTGAAAGATCCCCAGCTTCCTCCTCATTTAACCGCGGCGGTCATCCAAGAAATTGAGAAGTCTCCAGTGGTTTCCGAATCTGTTTTCTTGAAATTAAAACAGTTTATTTTTCATCCAGCCTTTGTCGCTCTTTTTGTTTTTTCGCTCACCTTAGGAGTTAGCTATTTTGCGAAAGATTATTTTAAGTCGAATCCACAAACCGCTTTTTTAACTGCGCCTTCTGAAACAAGAAATTTTCCTTTGACCGTTCGAATGGTCGATTGGAATGAGAATCCGAGAGTCGACGCTGATCTGGATCAACCGGTTTTGAAAACGGCTGAACTGTCCGGATTAGAGCAAGCCTCGATTGAATCGATTGCCTCTTTTAAACATCAAATTGCCATTAAACATATGATGGATGGAGATGACCAAAAAGCTTCCCAAATTTTAGAATCACTCATCGAAAATGATCTGACCTATTCTCAATGGGATCAGGCGGTTTTTCAACATCTGCAGTTGATGAAGCGAATGGGGCGAAATCAAGAGATGAAAAAAGATATCGCTCGTTTGAAAGAGTATGCTTCTGCTCAGCAAGAGGTGATTGCTCGGGCGGAGATGATGGCGCGGTAAAATCTTTATTTTTCCTAAAGTCTTTTTAGAACACCTTTTTAATTTAATAAAAATTGTATTTTCCTAACTTCCTACTCCTAGCCTAGTAGGGGCGAAGCATTTGCCATCCAAAATAAAAAGTTCTGCTATTTTCGATGGCAAATGCTTCGCCCCTACGATCTTGTGCAATGATTAAATAAATCTGTCATAAACTCTAGACCTCCGATTTATCCTTATGATAATCGCCTTGTATGCAAAAAGAATATAACCACAATCTACTCGAATCAAAATGGCAGAAAAAATGGGAAGAAACGAAGCTTTTTAAGGTTTCTGAAAGTCCGATCTCCTCCTCTGTCCAAACTTCGTCCACCCAGGAAGAGGAAGAAAAGAATAAAAAATATTATTTATTAGAGATGTTTCCCTATCCCTCCGGTCGCATTCATATGGGACATGTCCGCAATTACACGATTGGAGATGTCGTCGCCCGTTATAAAAAAATGCGTGGATTCAACGTTCTCCACCCAATGGGATGGGATGCATTTGGAATGCCGGCAGAGAATGCGGCGATTCAGAATAAAACACATCCGGCACAATGGACGGATCAGAATATTTTGATGATGCGCGAACAGCTGAAAAAGATCGGTTTTTCTTATGATTGGGATCGAGAAGTGGCGACTTGCAAACCAGAATATTATCGTTGGGAACAAAAAATATTTATTGAGATGTTTAAAAAAGGATTGGCCTATCGGAAAGAATCGTTCGTCAACTGGTGCGAACATTGCCAAACCGTGCTCGCCAATGAACAGGTAGAGCAGGGGCTCTGCTGGCGATGCGATTCCAAAGTAA
>CAZQOW010000199.1:0-4428 GCA_964595045.1 uncultured Pseudomonadota bacterium | reverse complement strand
TTTCCAAAAAAAGTTTTTTTAAAATCAAATCCTACTTCAAAAATGTCTTATTTTTCAAATAAATTGATGACAATAACCCTCATTTTTATAAAATCTATGAGGCCGTTTGTCACCTTTATTAAATATTTAACTTATCTCAGCACTTGCATATTAGCTAAACCGAATTCCTAAAAAATAAATATAAATATTATTTATTAAAAAATACTAGTAGTTTCAATTGTTTAATTTATCTTCAGCTATAATAGCTGACGCAATGTGTATAGTACTTTATTTAGAGATTGTGGCATATTCTTTGCTAAATATATAAAGTGTTAGCAAGTATATAAAAATAACAGATATTTTAAAGGAGTAGAACTATGACCCCCCCAAAAAGTTCAATTGAAGTAAAGGTAGCAGATACAGGACTCAATAGATCTTGGGATCAATGGGATTCAAAAATTGAACGTTTCAAAGAGGAGATAACCGCTTTTGTTCCTTCTAGTGGTAGGCAAGCTTATCAGCCCGATACAGAAGATTCTTTCAAGCCGGCACAATCGGTCAAATTTTCAAAAGAGATTCAAGGAAGTTTTACAGAAGAAATCGAAAAAAGTCAGAGTGGGCTTCATGCCGAAGAGAGTGGTTTAAGAATGGAAACCTCTTTGCTTTCGAGAATCGGAGATTCAAAAAAATTGGAGCAGGCTTTTAATAAATGGAAAAACTCTACCGAAAAAGATGACTATCTTGCTTTGACCAAACGGTTCGCGGATATCGATAGAAAGGATTTGAGAGGAACTCTTTTGGCGCAAGCTTATATGGCTCTCGCTTCCACTGAAAAAATGGATGAAAAAAATTTTTCACAAAATTCAAAAGACGAGGTTTTAACACGAGAAAAAAATACGGTGAAGTTTTTGAGTGCAAGAGCAGAGAAGCTGGCCCAAAGTATTCAGGTGAGAGGAAAAAATATACAATCTTATCAGGACAGAATAAAAAAATTACGGGAAGATTATAAACGAAAATCCGACGAGATTTCTAAGAAACCTCTGGATGTGTCAATTGCCGATACCGGCCTTCGATCTTCCAGTTGGGCTGGAAATACCGCCTTTGGTGCAGATGGAAAACAGTATGGTTCACAGATTCCCTATCGTCATGCTGAACACTCATTGAAAAGAGTTGGTGATTTGGCTTTTCGGTCAAATAAACCTGCAGATCTTGCTAAGAGTCTTGATACTGTTTCCGCTCGTTTACAAAAAGCAAACAATGATTTGGGAACTTTGAATCAAAAACTTGCAGCGGAAGAGGCGAAAAGAGCAAAACTCCAAGCTCAATTGGAAAAAGCCCAAACAGGAGTAGAAGAAAATCCTTTCGATCAAAAAGCTTTTGGCGAAGGAGTTCGCGTGCAAAAAGAGCTAAATGCTCTCAATAGATCAAAAACCGCTGACGGTATTGCTGCTAAAAGAGAAGAAGTTCAGACGCTTTCTTATAGTGCACCAGAAACTATAGAAAAAGAGATTGCCTCAATCGGTCAAAGTATCCCTGAATACCAAAAATTATTGGATCAGGTGGGAGATCCTGAAAATGTTGCGCGGGGAAGACAAAGAGCCGAAGAGAGAAAAACCAAAAATCTTCCGACCGATCCCAATGATCGAAAAGCGTTCACCTCTCTTTTATGGGAAGCGGAAGCGGCGTTAGATCGTGAAAAATCGAGAATGGTCGATAATTTGCCCGAAGAACAAAAGCAGGTTCATACGGAAACTTTGGCAAGATTGCAAATGACCGTTGCTTTTTTGAAACGGGAAGCAACCATCCTGAAAAGAAATATTGTCACTTTGAAAGTGAATGAAGCTCGTTTGCAAGAACGTCTGGAGGTAGTGAATCGTGCTTATGATATTTATGAAAGAACTCGACAGAAATCAGTACCAAAGCTAACTGCAGATAAAACAGAAGTGTCTCAAACCGTTCGACGAGAAGCCCCTCCTTTGCGGCTTCAGGCTGTCGGAGATTCTGATCCAACAGAAGCTGTCAAACCCCAACCAAAAACAGAAAATGCTTTGGAGAGATATCAAAAAGCATTGGAAAGTTATGGTCGTCCTTACAGCTTATATTTGACTGTTTTAAACGATTTTAATTTGGGTAGAAAAACTCAATATAATGACCCAAAACGTGCAGCTGAAATTGTACGTGATTTTCAGCGGGCTCAGAAAAAATTGGAAGCTGAGTTTTATAAAGTTCCTACATCAATGAGAAGAAATATTGTTGGCTCAGATACCCCAGAAGGTCGTAGAAAGAGGATTCATGAAGAACCGCTTGCAATACAGGCTCGTCAGAAAGCGACTGACATTATCCGTAAAAATGAGCAACAAATAAGCGAAAAATATATTGACCATCTTTCTCCAGAGGTTCAGGTCGCTCTTACTTTAATGGGAAGAGGACCTATTACAGCGGAAGATTATAATAAGGCTTTGAAGGAACAATATGAACCGGCCAAGAAAGCTTTTCTACATTATGCGAGGGATCGAGTAGAAAAGCAGATTCCAAAAAATGATAAAATAAGATTTTCCTTTTCGAGTGCAGAGAAATTATTAGAAAAATTGTATGACAGATTGCCTGCAGAAGAGGCGAAAAAAGTAAAATCTCCTGATAATTTGAAAGAAGATGTCGAAAAAAATGAATTTTATAAAAAAGCCATCGAAGCTAAAAGAACCGGAAAATTGAAGTAGATTAAATTTATTGATATTTTTTGAGTGAGCTTTTTACCAGGGTATGAACAATTTCCTTATCTGCCTCTGGAAATTCGTATTCAGATAGTTCGATAGGACTTGCCCATTTCAAATCAGCACATTCAATCGCCTTCGGAACTCCCGAAATCAATTCACAAAGCATAAAGTGAAGATGAACCGTAATTTCGGGATAGGAGTGGGTAAGCTCTTTAATTTTTCGGATCGGTTTAACTTCGACATTAATCTCTTCTTTGCACTCTCGTATAATACATTCCTCAACGGTTTCATTCGGCTCCATTTTTCCGCCAGGAAATTCCCAACAATGTCCTAGATGTGACTTTTTTAATCTTTTGGTAATCAGAAATTTGTCATTTTTTTGAATGATCGCGGCCACGACTTCAATCGGTTTGGAAGGAAAGGAATTTTGCATTTTAAAAATAAAAAAGGCGAGCTTATTAAAGCTCACCTCTTAACTTTGAAACAAAATAAAATGAATTAAACAATCGAGTTGACCAGCTTTGAAAGTCTCGAAATTCTTCGGGAGGCGTTCTGTTTATGAATCACCCCTTTTGAAGCAATTTTTTGGATTGTTTTTGAAGCATCTTGAAGTAAGGTTTTTGCGAGATCTTTTTCTTTCTTTTCAACGGCGACTCGAACCTTTTTCACGACGGTTTTTAAAAGAGACTTTAAAGAGACATTTCGTTCATGTCTTTTGAGACTTTGGCCTTCTCTTTTGATCTGGCTTTTGTGTCTTCCCTTTGGAAGTTTTCGTTTTTTTGCTGCCGCATCTGCCATTTGGAAATCCTTTTTTTAGAGTTAAAACAGGTTTTGCTGGTAACAAATCTTGCAAAACTTGTCAAACTAAGATTATTACGCAACTTTTTAGCACAATCGCCGACAGTTATTTTACACTCTCAAAGGAATAATAATGTCGACGATTCGTCTAAATCCGGTCCCTGAATATAAAGAGAATTCAGCAAGTTGTGAGGAAAGTCAGGCTCAACGGTTTTTTACGGACAGCCATATTGATCCATCCCGCTCTTTTCCTTTGAGTCCTCCATTCCACTCTGAAATGATCAATCTTTGCCGATCAGGCAAACCCGTTGAGAGAAACTATCTTATCAGGCTTTTTTCCGATTCTTCTCGTTCCGATCCGACTCTGATGATGGGAGCTGTTTCTTCGGTGGGAAGCGCTCTTAGATCTCTTGTTCTTTTCTCGCGATCTTACATTCCATTAACCGAGACCCATCTTGGCTCTCTCTCTATCTTAGTGAGAAATTATGAGAGGGGAGTAATTCAGCCTATTTTGACTCGATTTCCGGCGAGTCAGCTGGGTGAAGAGATGCAGATGTTGACTAGAGAAATGGATGAATTGGCAAAAGCCTCTCTGCCTGAAAAAGTGACACGATTATTTAATGATATTTTGTCAGAAGCTGAGGTCTGGGAGTTAAGAAAAGATTTTGATTATATTTGGGATAGACTGAGAGCTTCCCATTCTTTTCCGTTGAGTGAAGAGGATGTCGCAAACAAACTTTTGAATCGAATCCAATCAATCACCGGAAAAATAAGGGAGATGAAAGAGGTGGTTCAGTGGATCGAAAGAGATATTGAACTCCAGGGAACTGTTCCGAAAATTTTTCAGGGGGATTCTCCTTTACCGGTCGGTGACGTTCTTCAAAAAGCCCGAGAGGCAAATAATGCCTTCCGAATTTCCCAGAGATTAAAAGATTTC
>CAZQOW010000198.1:0-4447 GCA_964595045.1 uncultured Pseudomonadota bacterium | reverse complement strand
GAACTGAACATCCCTTTCAAAATGAATTTTGGGATAATCACAAAGAGGGGATTTACGTCGATGTCGTTTCAGGAGAACCGCTTTTCAGTTCGACCGATAAATTTGATTCGGGGACTGGTTGGCCAAGCTTTACCCGCCCAATCGTTCAAGAAAATTTAACTGAGAAAGAAGATCGTAAACTTTTTTCTTCCCGAACTGAAGTGAGAAGCAAACATGGGGATTCTCATTTAGGACATGTTTTTCCGGATGGCCCTGCTCCGACCGGCCTTCGTTATTGCATCAACTCGGCATCGCTTCGATTTGTTCCCAAAGAAAATTTAGAGAAAGAGGGATACGGAGAATTTAAGAAATTGTTTGAGAAGGGGAAGAAGTAAATATTTCCTTCTCCAGGTGAGAAGGCGGCCGTAGGCCGGATGAGGGGTGACGTTGCGTAGCAATCAAGTTTGTTGCAAGTTAAGAACTCACCCCTCACCCCGACCCTCTCCCCGTCAAGGGGAGAGGGGGATAATCAAAATAGGAGAATCTAATGCTGAATCTCTACTGGATTTTCGCAAGCCTCTTTGCTGGTTTTCTCACTTTCCTCAGCCCTTGCGTATTACCAGTTCTTCCTTTAATTTTCTCCACCTCGCTCGGAAAATCAAAATGGCGTCCCCTCTATATTGTTTCAGGACTCGTCTTTGGTTTCACACTCTTGGGAATTCTCTTCAATTTTCTCGGCTCTTTTTTTGGAATCAGTCCGCAAACCATTCGCTGTATTTCGATCATCCTCCTTTTCCTTGCAGGAATATTTTTTATTTTCCCCTCTTTGAGCGCAAAAGCTTTTTCTCCAATTTGCAGAAAGCTCGGAAACATGCAGGTTTCTGAAGAGCATTTTTGGGGAGCATTTCTGATCGGGGTTTCGTTGGGGGCTCTCTGGAGCCCTTGTGCAGGTCCCATCTTTGCGATTGTTTTGAGCGGGGCAATTGTTCAGAAGAAATTTCTCGATTCGTTTTTTCTCCTTTTCGCCTACGCGATTGGGGCTGGAATTCCGATGCTGATGGTCGCTTATTTGGGAAATCGATTGATTCAAAAGATCAAAGCATTTGCCCGTTATGAAAATAAAATCCGTCGATTGACTGGAGTTCTCTTGATCTTCGCTGCCGGGATCTTTGCACTTGGATTAGATGCGCGATTGATTGCCAGTATTCCGATCTCTTTATTCAACTCAAATAAACTCGAAGATCAGATCGTCAATAAAATTCAAAATAACCGATCTGATGTAATTGCGACACACTCTCCAGATGAGAGCCCAAGCAAGCTTCCTGTTTTAGGTCAAATTCCTTCTCTCTCGGGAGGGGTTGATTGGATCAATTCTAAACCGTTAACTAATGAAGAGTTGAGAGGAAAGGTTGTTCTCATTGACTTTTGGACTTACTCTTGCGTCAACTGTTTAAGAACGCTTCCGTATGTCAAAAATTGGTATAAAAAATATCACGATCAAGGCTTTATGATTATCGGAGTTCATACGCCTGAATTCGCTTTTGAAAAAGAGAAAGAGAATGTTGCAAAAGCGGTAAAAGATTTGGGAATTTTCTATCCTGTGGTTCTCGATAACGATTACGCCATCTGGAAAAACTTTGATAATCATTATTGGCCTGCTCATTATCTGGTGGATGGAGAAGGGAGAATTCGGGAAATTCATCACGGAGAAGGAGAATATAGTGAAACAGAAGAAGCGATTCAGGATTTATTGAAAGAAAAAGGGATTCTGATTCAAAAAAATGCTTCTGAAAAAGTGGAAGAAGAGGTCGATTTTTCCAGAATTCGATCCCCGGAAACCTATTTGGGATATGAGAGAGCTTCGAATTTTAAATCTTCTCAAGAAGTAGTCCCAGATCAATTCAGTTCGTATGATTTTCCTTCAGAACTTTTGTTGAATCAATGGGGATTGAGCGGTTCATGGAAGATTGAAAAAGAGAAAATCACAAATCAAAATTCTCATGCTAAAATCAGATTTCGGTTTGAGGCAAGAAAATTGAATTTGGTGATGGGAGCGGCTGAAAAGAATTCGATTGAAGCCACAATTAAAATAGATGGGAAAGTGATTGAGGAGAATCTTTCAGGAAAAGATGTGAAGAATGGAAAGGTTTTAATTCAGGATTCTCGACTCTATGAATTGATTGATTTAAAAGAGGTTCGAGGAGCGCATCTTTTTGAAATTGAGTTTTTGAATTCGAATATTTTTGCTTTTGCTTTTACGTTTGGATGATTTTTTTCTAAGGTTTTTAAAAATATGATCCAATCAAATTCCAACCAAGACTCTACAGCGATTGTCTTATCTGGCGGAGGGGCGCGAGGTGCTTACGAAGCAGGGGTGATTCATTATATTCGAACGATGCTCCCCAAACCGCTTTGTTATCAGAGGTTTCCTATTCAGTGTGGATCGAGTGTGGGAGCGATTAATACCTGCTTTTTAGCTTCGACCGCCGACGATCTAGATTATCAAGCGAAGCAAATGATTGAGCTGTGGAGAAATTTAAAACCAGAAAATATTTATATCCGAAACAATTCTGCTTTTTACAAACTTGCTTTTTATAGCTTACTCGGAATTTTCAGGAACTTGACCCGGTTTGGATATTTCAAACAAAAGCATGGTAAAACGAGACATTTTATTTCTCTTTTTGATACAACTCCGTTTGCTGACTATTTAACTAAAACGATTCAATGGTCAAAGATTCATGAAAATATTAAAAAAGGGCTTTTAAAGACTGTTTCTTTGGTGGCGACTCGAATGAGAACTGGAAAAGCCGAGATCTTTTTTCAAAAAGGTTCGGATGCTTTTTATCAAGGAGATTATCCGACTCATTCAGTGGATCTTGGGCCAATGCATGCAATGGCCTCGTCGGCGATTCCATTTATTTTTTCAAATATTTTAATTGGCGACTATTATTATGTGGATGGAAGCATGCGATTGAATACTCCTTTGTCGCCCGCGATTCAGTTTGGAGCAAAAAGAATTTTAGTGATTGATTTACATCCTCCCAATGGCGAAGATCCTTTTGATCATGGATGTCCAGAAAGTCAATGCCCACCGAGTCTTGGAGAGCATGTTGGAAAACTGTTAAATTCCTATTTTCTCGATCGAGTTCAATACGATGTAGATCAGTTGAGAAGAATTAATCGATTAATTGATGCGAGTGAAAAGGTTTATGGAAAAAACTATTTGAATGAAGTGAATCAAGTCTTAGAAAAAGGACATCGATTAAATACGATTGATTATCTTCAAATCTCCCCTTCAACTTCTTTAGGAACTATTTTTTCCGATTGGTTTAATAGTGAAAGAAAAAGTTCAGTAAAATTTTCTTTTATTGAAAAATTTTTGATGCGTCTACTCGATGTCCATCCTGCAATCAATCAAGATTTAGGAAGTTATCTCACCTTTGAAAATGGTTATATCGAGAAGGTGATTGAGCTTGGCTTTGAAGATGCGAGAAAACGACATGATGAAATTGGAGCGTTTTTAGAAGGAAGTCTTTCCTGATTTTTTAGAAAAATTTTCAGCATTCGTCGATGAAAAATAGTTGAGATCAGTTTATATTTTTTAAAAATAAATCAAAATATTTTCAAATGATCTTCCCGATAAAACAATTGATTGACTCACCGATAAAAACTAATAGAATACAAAAATATTCACCCACAATTCAATAATTTAAAATATAAAGATTGGAGATCGCATGAGAAAGATCCTGAATCTGTTCGCCGCTGTTCTTATCAGCCTCTGCTTATTTTCAAGCTGTAAATCGAGCAATGGTGTTCTCGCTTTCAATCAAAGATCGATCACGGTGGTGACAGGAAGTTCTCGGGAGATTGGACTTACCCTCTCTGGAAGCAAAGATGTGGTCGGACTTCATGTGACAATTGTTTCTTCCAATCCTTCGGTAGCAACCGTCTCTCCTGCTCATTGCATTCTATCTAGCGAACCCGGATCTCCACAATCGTGTGAAATCACTGTCTATGGAATAACCGATGGATCTGCCATTATCTCGGCGACAGCACCTGGTTATACGGTGGCACCTCCTGTTTATGTGACCGTGTCTGGATCCGCCAACGTACCCGGAAGCTTGTCATTCAGCAAAAGTTCAGAATCAATTACGGTGGGAAGTAGCAATCATGTCACTTTGAGCCTAGATAATAGTTCCGGGGTTTCTAATTTAGTTGTGACACTTTCTAGCTCGAGTTCAAGCATTGCAACTACCACTCCAACTACCTGCACCTTATCCAGTGGAACGAGTAGCAGTCGCTCATGTGAAATTGATATGAATGGAATTTCTTCCGGAACCGCCACGATCACCGCTTCGGCTCCCGGCTACAATTCTCCTACCGTTCAAGCTAATGTAGGAGGAAGTCCAGTGACCGGCTCTATTGCCTTTACCACAACGACTCTGAGTGTCGCGGTCGGTGAGTCTAA
>CAZQOW010000197.1:0-4509 GCA_964595045.1 uncultured Pseudomonadota bacterium | reverse complement strand
TTTTGGGCCGGTTTGGAACACACTCTACCTGATGATGTCGCTCGCTAGCTGGCTCGTCTGGCTAAAAGTAAAATTTCAATTCAAACCATTTTTCTTTTATTTTTCTCAACTGTTCTTGAATATGATTTGGTCAATTATCTTTTTTGGGATTCATCGACCTGATCTCGCTTTTATGGAAATTACTCTGCTTTGGATCATGATAGGAATGACAATCTTTTCTTTTTTAAAAATCCGCCCGATTGCAGGAGTTCTTTTAATTCCTTATTGGATCTGGGTCAGCTTTGCTGGATTTCTTAATTTTACGATTTGGCAGATGAATTGATAAAAAAATTTTTGAGGAGAAAGTGATCTATTTCAGGATTATTTTTTAATCGATCTTTTTTCCTGAAGTCTTTATTGGCGAGAGACCTCTTATAGGTTCATATGGAATTGTTTCTGAAGGAGAAGCTCTACGTCCACCTAACCCTCCAGCACCTCGACCATAGCCCCCTGCTGAAGTATCTTCTCCAAGTACAGATAAATTACCCAAACCAATCGTTCCCTCGCCAGTTCCGCCTCCTCCAAGAGCAGTATTCACCCATCCTAATCCTCCGACTCCATAAGGAGTTCTATCGGTTGGCCTTTGAACGATTTTTCCTTTCATTAATTTTTCTCCTTGCCCAAGCACATAAACGACATAACGATAATACCCTGGTCGAATTTTTTGATCCGCTCGAACAGAAGTGACGGGATCTCCATACAATCTCCCTTCCGTACAGATTCTTCGAGCGATAGAGGTAGGAGCAGTTAGATAAACCATTTTTGTGTAAACCGGAGGAGATTCGGATGAAACTTTATTCAATTGAGCTGCTTGGCATTGTGAGGGAACTTCTAATACTCTTTTCTCTCCTGAAGGATAAATTTTTACGATTCTACTCACCCTTTCATTTAACTCTTCTTTTTTAAAATCTGATTTTTCTTCTCCAGAAAGCCCCAGGAGATTCAAAGTTTCAAGTTCCGAAGGAGGAGGGGTAATTCGAAAGCGGTAAATTCTTTTTTTAGCATCGACTAATGCAACCGCTTGAACTTCATTTCCTGCTGCACAAGCTTTCATTGCTTTGGCAATTATAAATTCCTGCTCTTGGGGGTCTACTCTTCTATTATTAAATAGCCCTCCTAATGAAGAAGGAAATAAACTTTGGGAAGAAAGTGGAGGAAGATTCTTCCAGATTTTTGTTAATTGGTCCGGAGAACATCGCGAAGGAACAGAGGGTGGATAATAACTCCATAATGAATCGTAAATTACATACTCTTCAGAACCAGAGCGAGAAGCACTCTGTTGAGCTCTTTCAACTCCTCGAACTGCCAAAAGTACTCCATGTATTGCTCCGTCTGAAAGGCTCTGTAAAGTTGGCAAGCTTGATCTTATAGCAATCATACGACTATGCCAGGAAGGATGCGGAGAAACTCTTTCAATATCATCCGTCGTGAGACCGTCACCACGTCTTGCCAATTGTTCTGCTTCGTGCCGTTCCAATCGCATATAATATTTCAAACCTTCTTCGATTTCCGTTGAAGAAAATGCCCCTCTCATCAAATAAAGAGCTAATCGATCTGCCTCATATTCTCGCTGATGACGAGCCATTCTCATCCTTCTTTCATCTTCGGAAGAAGGTCGCAATTCCCCCTGCTGAATTTTTCCAAGATCGGATGGAGTAATCCCCAAAGACTTTAATAATTTTGCGAAGGTTTCATGATCTTTCGCCAACCCATGTACCAACTCATGCGCTTCCACAAGCCCTAATTCAGAATCATTTCTTACTGCAAAAGTATCAGAAGAATTTCCAAACAATCTTAAACCAAAACTGGTATTGAAATGTCTTCCCTGTCCACTGGTCTTTGCCCCTTTATTTTCAGGCGATGCATCGAGATAAAAACTGATTTGATAACCTTTAAAAATATCCGAATGTGCTGCAATGATTCTTTCTTTTACTCGACTCATTCTTTCTTGAGCTTGAGAAACCGAGGGGGGAGAATTTTGATTTCCAGATTGAGCTGTAAAGGGAGAATCTGGCAGAGGCCCAAGCTCTAAGACAATTTCACTGGTTTCCGCACTTTTTTGTTGAATAGATAACGCCATAAGTATTGGATATTATCGTTATACTTTTAGAAAAGTTGTCCATAAACTTTTTAGTATAAAAAAAATTATTAAAAATCTAAATAAAATCATATTTATAGTTCAAGCTGTTTGATTAAAATTAAAAATTTTACGCAGCCTATTCATGGTCGTTAAGATGAAAATTAAAAATATTTTATAAAGAATTATTTGATTAAGAACAAATCGGCGGGAAAAACTTCATAATACTATTGATATGCCTCGGCTTAAATTTTACTTCGCATTCCTCTTCATGTGTAGGAGGTTCTATCACTTGAGATCGATGATGATAAGTAGCCGTCGAAGAAGATGGATAAGTAGATAAACTCGTTTCTTGAACTAACGTTGGCTGAGTTCCATTTTTGACCTGCTGAGCTAAAATCTTTTTACCATCAAAAATCAATGCTATCGAAAAAATTAAAACAAAATAAAAAACTATTTTTCTCCTTCTTAAAAACATGAATCAACCTTTCTAGAGGAGCTAAATTGTTATGAAAGATAATTTCTATTTTTATTTTACTTGTTACGGGAAGAGATAGAAACGTTCTTTCGCGAAAGAAGAAGGAGATGATAAAAGTTATAAAGAGGAGTTAAAAAGAATAAAAATTCATTAGTAATTTATTCATGTCGCAAAGCTTCAATCGGGTTCAAAAGGGAAGCTTTTTTAGCCGGCCATAAACCAAAGACAATCCCGACCGTTCCTGAAAATAAAAAGGAAAGTACCACTGAACTCATAGAGACATACGCCGCCCAGCCCGCTAATTTCGACATCAGAAAAGTAACCGTCCATCCCAAAGTTATTCCAATGAGTCCACCGGTCACACTGACCACCATCGCTTCAATTAAAAACTGCGCTAAAATATCACGCCGCTTGGCACCAATCGCCTTGCGAAGCCCGATTTCTCTGGTTCTCTCAGTGACTGACACCAACATAATATTCATAATTCCAATGCCACCGACGACAAGAGAAATCGTTGCAATCGATGCGAGTAACCAAGAAAGTGTTTTACTTGTTTCAGAAAGAGCCGCTTGAATATCCGCCATATTACGAACATCGAAACTCCCTTGCTGCGACGGTGCAACTCGATGTCGACGATTTACTAAATTCAAGATCTCTGCTTGCACCGAACTAATTTCTTCAGGATTTTCTACCTCGAGATCGATCGAGTCGACATAATCTTTTCCGAGCAATCTTCGCATCGCCGTATTTAAAGGAATGACAATCACATCATCTTGATCTCGAAAACCGTTCGCCCCTTTTTCGGGTAAAACTCCGATCACCTGAAAAATCACTTTATTAATTTTAATATATTCTCCGAGCGGATCGGTCTCACCAAATAATTGGCGGACAATCGTTTTTCCAATGACTGCCACTCGAGCTCTTTTTTGATCTTCCTCCTCTTGAAAAAATCTTCCCGCGGTCGGCTCTGCCGCACGCATGAAAGCATAATCAGAAGTCACCCCCATGATTTGAGTGTTCCAGTTTTTATCTTGGTAAACCGCCTGTCCTCTTCCTGAAACTGATGGAGCGACTCTTTTAATTCCAGGGATTGAATTTTTTGCTTCATTTGCGTCGTCTAAAGTCAAACGACTGACCGTTCCTGTTCCGAGCGAAACTCCACCGGTACGTCCAGCCCCTGGTCTCAACACCAGAAGATTCGAGCCGAGAGAAGCAAGTTGTGCTTCAACCGATTGTCTGGCCCCACTTCCTAACGCGAGCATCGCAATCACCGCACCGACTCCAATCAAGATTCCCAACATGGATAGCATTGCACGAATTTTATTAGAAACGAGCGAACTTAACGCCTGGCGAAAATGTTCAAGTATCTCCTTGAGAAAAATCGTGGAGGCGAAAGTTCGTTGAAGAGAAGTTATTTTTTCGTCAGCCTGAATTGTCTCTAAAGAAGCGGCTTGAACGACTTTTTCATCCGATTGAACTTTTCCATCTCGCATCCGAATCACTCTTTTCGCTTTCTGCGCGATTTCAGGTTCATGAGTGACGAGCACAATCGTAATCCCAGCATCGTTCAGCTGAGTCAAAAGTCGCATGATCTCTTCTTCGCTGGCAGAATCGAGGTTTCCTGTTGGTTCATCCGCAAAAATAATCAGTGGATCATTCGTCAGCGCACGTGCAATCGCAACGCGTTGCTGCTGTCCACCGGAAAGCTCACTCGGTTTATGATCGGCGCGACTTCCTAAGCCAACTTTTTCTAAGAGATTTTTTGCCTGATTTTCCGGAGCATTATAATGGGAATAGATCAGCGGAAGAGCAACATTCTGTAAAGCAGTTCTCCGGGCTAAAAGATTGAATTGTTGAAAAACAAATCCAACCGTTCTACTTCGAATCACCGCCAGTTCATCTTCGCTTAATTTGG
>CAZQOW010000196.1:0-4638 GCA_964595045.1 uncultured Pseudomonadota bacterium | reverse complement strand
GGGGAGCCAAACATAAAGAGGAATTTGTGCCGATTTTCCAGTCGCACCCACAAACAGAAGAAGCGTAATCGCGGTTGCCATCGGTGCCAGCAGATCTTTATATCTTGCCAATGTATCAAAACTGAGAAGTGAGATGGGGCTACTTAAATCTCCATCGTTCGGAATCTGGATGAGAATAGAAACAATGATAAAAATTCCAAGTAAAAATCCAAAATCACCGATTCGGTTGACAATAAATGCTTTTTTACCAGCGGATGCCTTGGCGGGATCTTCAAACCAGAAGCCGATTAGAAGATAGCTGCATAATCCGACCCCTTCCCATCCGATGAAGAGGATCAAAAGATTATCCCCCAAAACCAAAAGAAGCATCGCAAAAAGAAAGAGATTCAAATAGGCAAAATAACGGGCGAAACTTTTATCGCCAGTCATATAACCGGTGGAATAAAGATGGATTAACGATCCAACACCGGTTACCACCAAAGTCATCAACGTAGAAAGGCGATCGAACCGAAAAGCAAAATCAACTTTAAAGTTTCCCGAAGCAATCCACTCAAACAGAGTTTCAATTCTTGCATTCTCAGCCCCTTGAAATAAATACGGGATCGCGGAATTCAGGACTACCAGAAAAGAGAGAACCGGAAAGAGAACTCCAAAAAATTTGACCCACTTTTCAGAGGCTGGATTTTGCTCAATAGAACTTCTGAGCGCGAGCGAGCCGTTCAGAATCGCTCCGATCAACGGAAAAAGTGGAATGAGATAAAGTGGCAGATTAAACATTGTTATAATGGGCAAAAACTTGAGCTATTTTTCCTTCACGGTTTAAAACCATGATTTCAGCCGCAAGAAGATTATTCACACTTCGGTAATAAACAACCAAACTGTTGACTCCGGTTAGAACTTCAAACAATTCAAAACGAAGTTCTGGATAAGAAGACAACCCTTTCTGAAAATAACTTTTCAACTTCTCTTTCCCTCGAATCGTTCCCGATGGCTCATCCATCAACTTAATGACAAACGGCGAGGTAAACTCGATTTCATCTCCGTAATGAGAAAGGATGAGATCTAAATCCTGTTTATTCCAGGATTTAATCCATTCTTCGGCAAACTTTTTTGATTCGGAGAGATGAAACATGTTTTTCCTTTTCTGAGCTGTCAGCGATCAGCGTTCAGCTTTTTCGGTTTGGAGCTGATAGCTGAACGCTAACAGCTCTCCCTTTAATCAATTCCTCATTAAATTTAAGTCATCGACTTTGACCGTTCCCCGATTTCTGAAAATCGCTATTACAATCGCAAGCCCGACGGCAGCTTCGGCAGCTGCAACCGCGATGACAAAAAAAGCGGCAATCTGTCCATCGAGAATATTTCGATAACGGGAAAAGGCGACAAATAAAAGATTTGCCGAATTCAGCAACAACTCAACCGACATGAAAATCACCAGAATATTTCTTCGGATGATCAGCCCTGCAACTCCGATAGAGAAGAGCAGAGCGCTTAAAATTAGATAGTGATAAAGAGTAACCATAAAATTAAATAGAGCTCCCCCCTCTTAAGGTAAGAGGGGGTTAGGGGGCGTTATGAACGTGTGAGATAAGCACCATTTTCATATCCCCTCCCAACCTCCCCTTATCTTAAGGGGAGGAGAATTCTTACAACTCCCTTTTTGCCAATACCACCCCTCCAATAATCGCCACTAAAAGGAGAACCGAGGTAAATTCAAAAATAAACCAATATTCGGTAAATAAAAGTTTTCCTACGGTTTGAACATTTCCAAAGGCCGATTCAACCGCATCAAATAAACTAGTCGATTTCTGAAAAACAAAAATCAAAAATCCGACAAAACCGGCAAGAAGAACTCCTGTCGCAATTTTAAAGGAAGGAGAAAACCCATACTCTTTCAACTCTTCCGGCTGCAAATTTAAAAGCATGATCACAAAAATAAACAAAACCATAATTGCGCCGGCGTAAACGAGAATTTGGATCACCGCCAAAAAATGGGCATTCAGCATCGCATAGAGAGCAGCGATGGCAAAAAAAGAAACAATCAATGAAAATGCCGAGGAAATCGGATTTTTGAACGCCACCACACCAAGTGCGGTTGCGACCGCCAGTCCTGCAAAAATGTAGAAAAGAATCAGTTCCATATAATTTCTAATTTAAAGAAGTAAAATCGCTACCCCGGTGGCAAAAATATTCACCAATCCAATTGGGAGAAGATATTTCCAACCGAGTCTCATCAGTTGATCATATCGAAATCGGGGAAAAGTCCAACGAACCCAAATAAATACCCAACAGAAAAAGAGGATTTTTCCGATAAAAATTCCGAATTGTAAAATCGCTGCAATCAAAGCCGATTGATTACTGCTAAACGAATAATTCCATAAAAAATAGAGAACGGCTGCGAGTGCGAGAGTTGCACCCAAAGCCCCGACTCCTAAAACGATTGGCTCGTAATCTCGGCGATCGCCCCATTTTTTCATTCGCACATTGTCAAAACCGCGTCGGAGAAGAAATAGAGCTCCTCCCAAATGAGCGGCCAGCAATCCTATCAAAACAATTCGAACGGCGTCGCTCGAATGAGTTCTCAAGATTTCAGTGGTTAAGAAAGGAACTTGCCATCCTGCAAAAAAGAAAACAACGAGCACTGCCGAAGCAATGATCATATTTGCATATTCTGCCATGAAGAAAAGGGCGAATTTCATGGAGCTGTATTCAACATGATAACCAGCGACGATTTCAGATTCCCCTTCTGGTAAATCAAATGGGAGACGATTGGTCTCGGCAAACATCGCAATAATAAAAAGAACACAGGCAACCGGTTGTCTGACAAAATTCCATTTCCAGATTTCAGTTCCTTGCGCACCAATAATATCGGAGAGCTCCAACGAACCGGCCATCATCAAAACACTGACCACCGCCAGAGAGAGAACCACTTCGTAACTGATCATTTGGGCGGAAGAACGGAGACCGCCGAGTAGCGAATATTTATTATTGGAACTCCACCCTGCCAGCATCACCCCGAAAACACCTAAGGAGGAAATGGCGAGGATGTAGAGGATTCCGGCATTTAGATTTGCTGCCTGCATCGCAATGATTTGGCCATTCCACTGAATCGAATCGGCAAAAGGGATGACTGCATAAGTGACACAAGCAACCGTCATCGCGGTAAACGGAGCAAGAATATAAAAAAATCGATTTACACGAGCCGGAATAATATCTTCTTTTGAAAAAAGTTTGACCACATCAGCCAACGAATGAATCATGCCGCCCAAACGGATCATCCCGAACAGCGAAGCACGATTCGGCCCACGCCGATCTTGAATATAAGCGGCACCTTTTCTCTCAAGCCAGATCAGCACTGGAATGATGTTAAAAATCACCAGAAAAGGGACCAAAATTTTTGCCAATGTCAAAATCAAATTTTTCCTCTAAAAAATCTAGGGGCGCACGGCCGTGCGCCCCTACCATGTGAATATCAAATCTTCTTCCCAGTTTCTCCCAATTCGGAATAGGTCAAACCGAAACCTTCTTTCAAAAATCCTTCGGGAGTGAGTAAATTCCAGGCATTTCCCAAACTGGAGCTAATCTCTTTGAGCCAAACCCAAACCGGCAGCATCTCTCCGCGCGGTTTCAAGCCTTGAGTAAACTTCTGAACTCGTCCTTCAAAATTGGTAAAACTTCCGTTTTCTTCCGCAAAAGTGGTAATCGGAAAAACGTAATCGGCTTTTTGAGTCGTGGCACTTTTATGAGAAGAAAAAACAATCGTCAATTGCGGTTTGTTAAAAAAGACTCTTCGCAAATCGGCTTCGGATAACTCTCCGAGAATCAGCAAAACCTTTGGATTCAACCGATCTTTCGCTCCGAGAGGAGAAAACTGGAGATGAGTGACCCCAAAACTGTTCGGGTTTCGATCGGCTTTTCGAAGTAAATCATCTTCGAAAGAAGGATCATTTTCCCGCCCAGAATAGAAAAGAGAACTTTTTTCGCCGAGAGTTTTAGCAAATTTTTTCAGCGCATAATTATTTTCATTTGAGATCTGCGCATTGCCAATTGCGACAAAATTAGAAGTTCCCAGCGCTTTAAATTGTTCGGAGATTTCTTTGATTGCCTGAACTGGGGAAATAAGACCAAATTGTTCGCCCGATTTTTTCTCAACATGCAGCAAACGATTGGGCGCATTGATTTCTTTATAAGTCATTCGCCCTGCATCACAGAGCCAGACCTGATTTACTTCATTGTTTTCGCGTGGAAGATACCGATAAACTGTTCCGACACTGGATTGGAGCTTGATATTACATCCTCGAGCACAACCGGTACAAACGGATGAGGCAGATTCTAAAAACCAGACCCGCTTCTTGAATCGAAAATCTTCATTCGTCAGTGCCCCGACTGGACAAATATCAACCGTATTAATGGAATAAGGATTATCGAGTTTTTTTCCTGGGAACGGACGAAGCTCAACATGATCTCCGCGCTGAACTAGCCCTAACTCGGACGTATGCGTAATCTCATCGCAAAATCGAACACAACGAGAACACATGATACAACGCTCATCATCGAGCATCACATAAGGACCCAATTCAAATTTTTTCGGTTTGTGAACTTTTTCTTCTTGAAACTGACTCCCTTTGACGGAATTCG
>CAZQOW010000195.1:0-4649 GCA_964595045.1 uncultured Pseudomonadota bacterium | reverse complement strand
GTGAAGCAGGCGGTTGAAACGATCCGAAATCGAATTGATCGATATGGTGTCTCCGAGCCTTCGATTCGTCAACTGGGTGTGAACCGTGTCGCGGTTGAACTTCCAGGGGTTACCAATCCCGATCGAGCGATTAGTATTGTGAAAAAAGCGGGAAAGCTCGAATTTAAAATTGTGGATGATTCAAAAAATGAAAATGAAATTAAAACTCTGATTGCTCAAGTCAGAAAAGATGCGAATATTCCCGAGGGATATACAGAAGAAGTCATTACCCGATTAAATGAAGCGCTCAAAGGGAAAATTCCTGCCGAAGATGAAGTTCTTTTTGAAATAGAACATGACCCAATTTCTAAAAAAATTGTTCGAGGGATTCCATATCTTTTAAAACGGAAAGCAGAAATCACGGGAGAAATGCTTCGTGCGGCCCAGGTGAGTGTTAATAATAATGAGCCATATGTTAGTCTTTCCTTTAACTCTCTCGGAACCAAAATATTCGCCGAGGTAACTGAAGCGAATGTTGGCAAACGTTTGGCAATTTTACTCGATGGAACGGTGACAAAAGCACCGGTGATTAAAAGTGCCATCCCATCCGGAGAAGCTCAAATTACCTTAGGTTATGGAAACTACGATGCTTTAATTAAAGAATCCGAAGATTTAGTGTTGGTTCTTCGAGAAGGAGCACTTCCTGCAACCTTAAAAGAAATTACTAAAACAGTGATTGGTCCATCCCTTGGCCAAAGTGCCATTCATGAAGGTTTGATCGCGGCTTTGATTGCCGGTATTACCGTCGTTGCCTTCATGATTATTTATTATAAAAAATCGGGATTGATCGCTGATATTGTTTTGGCATTAAATGTTCTCTTAATTACCGGATTGTTAGCTCTCTTCCAAGCCACTCTCACTTTGCCTGGAATCGCCGGAATTGTTCTCACCATGGGAATGGCACTCGATGCGAATATCATTATTTTTGAAAGAATCCGGGAAGAAATTAAAAATGGTAAATTGGCAAAACAGGCGATTGAGGCAGGGTTTGCCCATGCCTTTACAGCGGTGGTTGATACTCATTTAACCACCTTTCTATCGGGAATGGTACTGTACCATTTTGGGACTGGTCCGATTCGTGGTTTTGCAGTGACGCTGATGATTGGAGTATTAACCACTCTTTTTACTGCTTATTGGGTGACAAAATTGATCTACGAATATTTGACGATTAAAATGAAGATCCAAAAGGTAAGTATTTAATCTATGAAAATTTTTAAAAAAGAAATTCCTTTTATTAAATACCAAAAATACATGGTGCTCATCTCCATTCTATTGACTTTGGGAGCGCTCATTTTAATAGGAGAACATAAGCTTCATTTTGGGATTGATTTTACCGGCGGAGTGAAGCTGCAATATAAATTCACAAATCCGGTTGAAACTGGACAAATCTATGATGCAATCTCAAAAAATCTTCATGAAAAAGTGGTCATTCAGCAGTTGGGAAATAAAAATGATAATAGCTTTGCTCTCGATATAGAAAAAAATGAATCAGGAATTGAAGGAGTTTCGTCCGCAGTTACCCAAGCTTTAAACTCAAGTCTCGCGCCGAACTCTGCGACGCTTGTCAAAGAAGAGTCGGTCGGTCCTAAAGCGGGTGGAGAGCTTCGTAAAAAAGGGATGCTAGCAATTATAGTCGCTTGGATTCTTATTCTAATCTACTTAGGATATCGATTTGATTTTTATTTTTCCCCAGGAGCGATTATCGCGTTAATTCATGATTTGATTATTACAGTAGGCGCGTTTGCCTTGAGCGGTAGAGAGGTCAGCTTAACGGTTCTTGCCGCGTTTCTCACCATCATCGGTTATTCTGTTAATGATACAATTATTGTTTATGATCGAATTCGTGAAAATAGCAAAAAGTTTAAATCGCTTTCGACTCCCGAACTAGTCAATCAAAGTATTAACGAAACTCTTTCTAGAACCATTGTCACTTCACTCGTTGTTTTCTTTGTGGTCTTCGTTCTTTTCGTCAAAGGAAAAGGGGATATTCAGGATTTCGCTTTTGCGATGATTATTGGAGTTGTGACTGGAACTTATTCCTCCATTTTTATTGCCTCTCCTATTTATATCTTTTTGAAAAACAACGCTCATCGATTTCAGGGAAAAAAGAAATAAGAGTCTTCCCCCGCTCTCCTCTTCATCTTAATTAAGAGGAGGAAAACGAAAGCGTATGATCCAAATCACCAAACAATGGAAAATTAAATCTTGCGATGAAGAAACAGCCAAAAAATTAAGCGAAGAGTTGAAGGTTCATCCGCTTATCGCAAAAATTCTCGTTTCAAGGAAAATTGAGAATGCGAACGATGCGAAACAGTTTTTAAATCCAACCCTGGAAAATCTTGCCAATCCATTCCTGCTCAAAGATATCCAAAAGGCACTCGCACGAATCGAAGAAGCAATTCAAAAAAAAGAAAAAATTGTCATTTATGGGGATTATGATGTCGATGGAACAACCGGCTCCTCCTTACTCTATCTATTTTTAAAGGAGTTGAATGTGGAGGTTGATGTTTACATTCCTCATCGAGTCAAAGAAGGATATGGTTTAAATAGCGATTCCCTTCGAGAACTTCAGAAAAAAGGAACCAAACTGGTAATTACGGTCGATAACGGGATCAGCGCAATCGAGCCTTCCAAAGTCGCTTCCGAGTTAAAGCTTGATTTGATTATTATTGATCATCATCAAATTCCCGTTATTCTTCCAGAAGCTTTGGCGATTTTAAATCCGAAACAGAGCGATTGCGAATATCCCTATAAAGAGCTTGCAGCGGTGGGAGTTGCCTTTCAGGTTTTGTTAGCGCTTCGAAGTTATCTCAGGGAAAAGGATTTTTTTAAAAACCGATCCGAACCAAATTTAAAAAAATATCTCGATCTGGTCGCCTTGGGAACCATTGCAGACGTTGTTCCGCTGACTGGGCAAAATCGTATTTTGGTGAAATCAGGTCTTCAGGTTCTTGCAAAAACCGAAAATTTCGGAATTCGTGCACTCAAAGAGGTCTCACAAATTTCTGCGGAAGTAACTCCCGGTCAAGTGGGGTTTCGCTTAGGGCCTAGAATTAATGCGGCAGGAAGACTCCATTCAGCGAAGATGGGCTTTGAATTATTGACATCGATTGATGAAGGACAGGCTCGGCAACTTGCTAAAAATTTGAATGAGGCCAATGAAGAGCGTCAAAAAATTGAAGTAGAAACAGTTCAACATGCTTTCAAGAAAATCGATGACGAAGAAATTTATAAAAATAAAAAATCGATTTTTATTTTTCATCCAGAATGGCATCTGGGGGTGATTGGAATTGTGGCGAGCCGATTGGCGGAGAAGTATTATCTTCCAACCATTGTGGGTGTGCTCGAAGGGGAAACAGTTCGCTGTTCTGCCCGTTCAATTTCGGGTTTGAATATGTATGAAACGTTAAAAGAGTGTGAAGCTTATCTGAAGCGGTTTGGAGGACATTCGCATGCGGCAGGTTTGACGATCGAATCTAAAAACGTCGATTTTTTTTGGAATCTTTTTGATCAAAAAGTCAGGGAAAAACTTTCAGAAAATGATTTTATTCCATCTATTAGATTCGATGCTGAAATTTCAGAAAAAATCGATATTGAGTTTGTGGAAGAGTTGCAAAAACTTTCCCCTTTTGGGCAGGGAAATCCTGAACCGGTTTTTTTGATGAAAAATTGTCAGATTATGGATCAGAGAATCGTTGGGAATAATCATTTAAAATTGACCATCAAAATGAAAGAGACTTTTTTCGAAGCGATCGGTTTTGGAATGGGAGATTTTAAGTCAGAAAATTTGTCTTTTGTTCAACTTCTTTTTACTTGTCAGATCAATGAATGGCAATCTTCTCGAAAGCTGCAACTCAAGTTAGTAGATATTCCGAGAGCTTTGAACTGATTTTTGATATAATTAAACTAGTTCTTTTTGGTGTAAGTGTTTGACAGTGGTTGACGCATTGTGTTACGCGATAAGTATCAATTCTTCATTTTTTTAAAGGGGGGGTAAAAAATATGGCTTCTAAAAGTCATCCAAAAAATCGTTTTGATGGAGCGTTTATAAAATCTCGTTTTAACCGACTCAATCATGTGATTGGTCGTTTTGAAACCGAGTTTGAAGGGCTCTTCAAAAAATTGGTAAAGCAAGGAGAGAAATCAAGTAAAGACTTGAGACAAAACTTTGATGTTCTTCTCACCGCATTAAAAAAATCTGATTTATATCACGCCGCGAAAAAGAAAAGTATCAATGTTGAAAAAGAGCTCTCCAAATTTTCAGAAGATATTTTCAATAAAGTAAAACAGTTCGAATTAAAATCAGGTAATTTTTCCGGAAAAAAATTATTAAAAGATGCGAGAAAAAATCTTGATCTTTTTGTCAATAAGTTAGAAAACAGTAGCGTAGTTTCGTTGGCTAAAAATAGAGCCGAGAACACTCGAGATGGAATTCTCTCTTTGTTGAGTATTCCTTCTCAATCTGAAGTTGTGAAGCTTGAAAGAAAAATCAGCACCCTCGAGAAGAAAATTCACAGTCTTTCAAGCAAGGCAGCTTAAGATATTAAAAATAGGCTTACCTCCCTCGAAAAAGGGCTTGCTCTGTAAAAAGGGCGGCCCTTTTTTATTTT
>CAZQOW010000194.1:0-4665 GCA_964595045.1 uncultured Pseudomonadota bacterium | reverse complement strand
GATTCCAAATGATAAGTCTGCGGAAACATATCCACCACCTGTGAAAAATCGTGGCGATATCCCCCCTTTTCCAAAATTTGAACATCCCGTGCAAGAGTCGATGGATCACAGGAAACATAAACAATTTGCGGGATTCTGAGTTTGATCAACCCTTCCAAGGTTTCGACCGCCCCTTTTCTTGGTGGATCTAAAAGTGCACAATCAAAAGAAATAGCCCGTTTCAATAACTGCTCCAACGCTCGATAGGAGCTTGCTTCCATCCATTGAATATTTTTGAAATGCCCTTTTTTTGTTTTTTCTTCCGCAGAGATAATTGAGGCTGGGTTTGACTCCACGGCTACAATCGACTGCACAAGCCGGCTGATTGAAAAAGTAAAGTTTCCCTCACCCGCAAAGAGTTCCAAAACTTTTTCATCTCCTTTAAAGGCGAATGAATCAAGAATCAGTTTTTGAAGTGCCTGATTTTGAATGGTGTTGACCTGCGTGAAAACCGGTTCAACTCCAGGATCCGGGTCTAATATCGCTTTCCCGTTTTCGATTCGAATTTCGATTTCATGCTGTTTGGTAGGATTCTTTTCTAATAAAGTTTGCGCCAGTTTTTTTGCATCCGCGATTTTTGAATTTATTTTTTCATCGGCAATCAGACATTTTTCTACTGGCACGACTTCATTCGAATGAAATCTGAAAAACCCGATTTCCCCTTTTTTTGACACCTGAAGGCGAATCCGATTCCGATAGTTGAAATCGTTAGAAGCTGCAATCGGTGCTTTCAGGATCGGATTTTGAATTTTACCAATTCTCTGCAGCGCCGTTTTGAGAAGATTGTTTTTAAATTCTAGTTGCGAGGAGTAGCGAATCTGCTGCCATTGGCATCCTCCACATTTGAAAAAATAAGGGCAAGGTGGATCGATTCGATCGGAAGATTTTTTCAAAGTTTCGACGATTCTCCCTTTTGAAAAATCTTTTTTCTCTTCGGTGATTTCTATTTTGACCTGGTCTCCGACGACTCCCCAGGGGATAAAAATTTTTCTCCCTTCAAAAGTAGCAAATCCTTCACCTCCTGCGGCCATTTGGGTGATTTCAAGTTCGATGATTTTTTGTGGCATAGATTGAGTCTACTTTCAGAAAAGGGGCATTGCCATAGTGGCGAAGCGTTTCCCATCCATATCAAGCGGTCATGTAATAGCAAAGGGAAATGCTTCGCCTCTATAAACTTTAAATCGTTCCTATACATAGGTTTAGACGACCGGTAAAAAAGATCGAATGAGAAAACTAAAAATGTGAAAAGCCTTTCTGCTTAAATTTTATTTCATTCCCTCTAGCATCGATGACTTTCACTCCCTGATTTTGTGGAGTTATTTTTCCGATACAGTGGAGAGAAGTTTTTAACTTTTTAAAAGTACGAACCAGATTTTTTTCATTTTTTTGGGGAGAGGTAAATAAGAGTTCGTAATCCTCTCCGCCCGTCAATGCCAGCTGAATCGGATCTAGCTTCAATTTTTTGGAGGTTGATTTGAAAACTTCTGAAAGTGGGAGAGCATCTGAATAGATTTTTGCACCTACTTTTGAGGCTGAGCAAATCTGTTGAAGATCTAAAAGTAGTCCGTCACTGATATCGATCATGGCCGAAGTTAAATTTTTTTCTGATAAGATTTTTCCTTCTTTGATGCGAGGGGTTGGATTTTGATGGACTTCAGTGAATTGACCTCCCCCCAGCCCCCTCCTTTGTAAAGAGGGGGAGAGCAAATGAGCCCTTAACAAATTCAACCCTAAGGCCGAAAAGCCTGGGTGTCCGGTTACCCAAATCTGATCTCCTATTTTTGCTCCGGATCGATAGACCGGTTTTTTTACTTCTCCGATCAAAGCGATGGTTATTTTCCACCCATCTTTTGATCTATCGGTATCTCCTCCGACCATCGATGTTTTATATTGTTTCGCGCAATCCCGGATTCCAAGGTAAAATTTTTCAATTTTTTGAAGAGATTCGTTGGCAGGAATCGCAAGCGAAATCACCGCAAATCGAGGTTTTCCGCCCATTGCCGCGATATCGCTTAAATTGACCGAGAGACTTTTTCTTCCTAATAAATAGGGATTGGTATACTTCCAGTCGAAATGAATTTTTTCAAGAAGGGCATCGGTGGTGAAAAGGAGATTTCTGTTTCCGAATTTTAAAACCGCTGTATCATCTCCGATTCCACAGAGAATATGCGAAGCAGAGGTCGAAAAAACTTTTTTGATTTTTTCGATAAAGTTTAATTCACCTATTTCGGAAAGTTTTAATTTTTTTTTATCTTTATTTTTCATGTAGGGTCGAATTCATTCGACCAATATTTGTGCGAATGAATTCGCACCTACTTGATTTCCTTAATTCCATTTCCATCGACACTTAGAAGATACGGTTGGATTTGTGCTTCTCGATCGGATTGAAATCCTTTGAGTCCTGTCACCCCTTGAAAAGCACGTATTTTAAGGAGGGCAGGTTTCATCTCTTCTTTTTGGGATACTTTGCTTTTTAGTGCATCACCCAGCACCCGAACAGAATCATACCCCATTGCCTCTAAAGTGGAAGGAGTATAGCTAAACGCTTCCTGAAACTCCTTCACAAAGTTTTTGACGAACGGTTGAGCGGAGTCGCGAAAATAGATGTCGACAAAAACGGCATTGCTCAAATTGCTTCCGATTCTTTCGGGGAGCGAGGCATCGTTCCAGGCATTGGTGCCGAGAATCAGGGTATCGCCTAAGCCTGACTTTGAAAGGGCTGGAGCGATTTTACCAATCGTTAAATAAGAGTCTGGAATAAAAATCGCATCAAATATTTTTCCACCCGACTTTGCTTCTGAAGTACCCAATTTTAATTTTCTGATTTCCTCTCCCAAATCCTCTTTTCCTGAAGTAAATTCCTGCTTCGCCACAATTTTTCCCTTAAAGTTTGGAACCTGCTTTACAAATTCTGCCAAAAATTCTTGTCCGTAGTTACTTTTGGGATAAAGTACTGCAAAGTTTTTCGCTTTTTTTCTAGAGGTTGCATATTTCAAAAGCGTTTCTACCTGAACGGAAGGGGTGAGACTAAACCGAAAAATATTGTCTCCCAATTCAGCGACCACTTTTTTCTGAGCAAGAGCTAAGAGAACGACCCCTTTTTTCTGAGCCTGTTTGGCAGCATCGTCTACTTCTACAGATGGAAGAGGGCCCAAAATTGCCAAAACCTTGTCTTTGCTGACCAACTCATCGACGAGAGATGCTGATTTTACGGGATCTCCACCACTATCCTTCACAATCAGGTTAATATTGCTCAAACCATGGCATTCCGGTTTGTCAGAAGCGGCACATTCCATCCCTTTTAAAGCGTTGTTTCCGTATTGCTCATATTTTCCTGACAAAGGAAGAATGACGCCGATTGCTTTTCCTCCCTCTTTTTTCGGAAGTGAAACGGCGGATGAGCCGGCAGATCCAACGGTGACGAGCATTTTATTTGCCTGCGCGAGATATTCGCCGTTTGGATTTTTGGAGACATATCGTCGGAGATATTCTCCCGCCTTCTGATTATTTTTTGATTCGTAGGCTGATTTTCCGATTTTGAAATCGACATAAGGTTCACTCGCTTTTGCTTTATAATCGAGGAGCCGACGATCAAGAATTTCGTAAGGGGTTGTAAGATTCACCCATTCTTTTAGTTTTGGTTTTACCTCTGATTTTGGAATAATTTCTTTTCCAAATTTTGAATCGATTTCCCTGTCTGTAAGAGGTTCATAAACATCGAGTAATAAAGCGTAATAATAAGCTTTGCGACTCAGGTCTTCTTTGAGTTCGTTCGAAGCTTTAATAGCGAAGCTCGCCACTTTTACTCTTTCGTGGTCATCAATCTGGGATTCATCGATGGCTCCAAACGAAGATAAAGTTTCTCCATAATTTTTTTGTCGATAATAAGAAATCCCCAGTTTTGCGTTGGATTTCGATTTAATGGAATCGTTAGGTGTTTTTTTGACCAGGGCTCTAAAAACCTGAATCGCCTGAGGGTAATCCTGTCGAATCATCGCAATTTGTCCCAAGCGAAAATTACTTTTATCGGTCAATTCATTGTAAGGATATTTTTGGATATAACTTTTATATAATTTTTCAGCTTCTTTATAGTTTTTTGCATCAAACTCTTTTTCTGCCTGATTGAAATCGTTTTTCCAGCTTGAAGAAACTTCATTCGGATATTTAACTTTTTTTCCTCCCGTGGAAGACGAAGTTCCACAAGAAGATAAAAGAATACAAAAAAGAGATAAAAGTAAAAGAGAAGTAAGTTTTTTCATAAGATTTTCCTTAAAAATTTTTTTATTTTTGAAAAAAAGTTTTGTTGTTTTCTGATGTCAGTTATTTCTTCCGGAAAGAATAACCTATTTTGTTCTGAATCTCGAACTTTAATTTTAATTAATTGATCCCCTTTCAATCCAAATCCTTTCAATGGAAAAATAAAGCCAGAACTGATTTTCGCCGGAAGAGTCACCGAAATTTTTCCTTCGAGCGTTAAAACTTTTATCTCTCCCCCTTTTTCTGCGAGTTCTGGATCGATCGAAATTTCGCATACAATATCCTGACCGTCAAACGTAAACCTTTTATCGGGATGAATCGAGATTTGCAAAATTAAATCTCCTGCGCCGGAGTTTCGGGATGCGAGAG
>CAZQOW010000193.1:0-4685 GCA_964595045.1 uncultured Pseudomonadota bacterium | reverse complement strand
GATGAGGGAACTGTTCTCTTTTTCGGAATGGGAACCTCTTTCACCAAAGTCGCTCTCGGTGCGGAAGGGATTGGAAAAGATGCCAACTTTGTCATCGGATCCGGCTATGTCAAAGGACATGCGGAACTCTCTTTGGAAATCATTCGAAAAAATTTGGCTCTACGAAAATGGTTTGAAAAAAAATATTTATCTTAGGGGCGAAGTATTTGCCTGCGAAAATAAAACGACTGCACTTATTTCGGGGGCAAATGCTTCGCCCCTACCAAGCGAGGAAACTATATGAAACTCCCATACCTCAACAACACTGATCCACTCTACTTCCGCCGTTTCAAACCTTGGGAAAAAGTGACCCGAGAAGAATGGGATGACTGGAAATGGCAGATGAAAAATACGATCACGACCGGGGATCAACTCCAGCAGATCATCCCGATCTCGGAGGAAGAAAAAAACCGGATCAATTCAACCTTGTCTAAATACAAATTTGCGGTCACCCCTTATTGGACTTCTTTGATCGATGAAAAAAATCCCGAATGCCCTTTCCGGCTTCAGGCGGTTCCGATGCCGGAAGAGTTACATGTCTCGGTGGGAGAATTTGCTGATCCTTTGGGAGAAGATGTTGACTCACCGGTTCCAGGACTTACTCATCGCTATCCCGATCGTGTTCTCGTTCTGATCACGACCATCTGCTCTTTATATTGCCGTTTCTGCACTCGACGCCGAATCATTCTCGACAAAGAAGGGCATCTGGAAAGAGGACAGATGGAAAAAATTCTCGATTATATTTCTCATCATCCAGAAATCCGCGATGTGATTCTGTCAGGGGGAGATGCAATCGTCACAGGAACCATTTTGGAAACCTGGCTGAAAGAGTTAAGAAAAATTCCACATGTGGAAATAATCCGAATCGCCTCAAAAATACCATGCGTCATGCCGATGCGAATTACCGATGAATTAGTTTCATTGATCAAAAAATATCAGCCGATTTATTTTATGACTCATTTTAATCATCCTTATGAAATCACTCCAGAGGCGAGAACAGCCTGCGCACGGTTGGTCGACAACGGAATCCCGATCATGAATCAGGCAGTTTTACTTCGAAAAATCAATTCGCATCCGTTGATCATGAAAAAACTAATGCAAGAGCTTTTAAAAATTCGGGTCAAGCCTTACTACATTTATCAATGCGATCTTTCAGAAGGAATTTCCCACTTCAGAACACCAGTCGAAAAAGGGATCGAAACGATTGAATTTTTGAGAGGACATACTTCAGGCTTGGCGGTACCGGAATTTGTGATCGATGTTCCGGGCGGAGGAGGGAAAGTCCCAGTCATGCCAAGTTATCTGATCAGCCAATCGGATAAAAACGTGGTTTTAAGAAATTATAAAGGGATGATTGCAAGCTATCCTCGTCCTGAAGAGGCGGATTGCGATTGTTCGACAGCGAAGGATGTAGAAAAAAGTATGGAAAAAGAGGAGAGCGGAATCGCGAAACTTCTCAGTCATTCAGAACTGAGTTTGGAGCCGCATGAGATTTCCGGGAGAACAAAATAATTTTGTTTTTTTGAAAAGATCCGTATATGTATGCTTCCCTTCTCCCCTTAACGGGGAGAAGGTGGCCCTAGGCCGGATGAGAGGTGACGTGTTATGCCACCCAAACTTCTTGCAAACTTTGGAGTTCACCCCTCATCCCAATCCTCTCCCTGTCAAGGGGAGAGGGAAAATACTATTTCAAAACTTTAATATAATGGTGCTTCTTTAGTTAATTCTTATGTCCAAACTCAATCTTGATCGCGATCAAATCGCCAGTTGCCGTAAACTTGCCGAATCCATCGCCGAACCGGTTCAACGCTATATTAATTATCACAGCACCGTCTCCATTGAACGTTCGGTCTTGAGACTTTTTGGAATTGAAGGGGCGCATCAGGGAATGCCTCTCGTAAATCTAATCATCGACCGGATCGATAAGCGAAAGCTAGCCAAAGGAATTTCCTGGTGGTTTTGTCGGGCCATGGCGAATCATCCAAAACTTTCGGTCACCGAAGTCGCCCAAAAAATTGCCCAAGGGGAAATCAATCTCGAAAATCAATCAGACGTTCCAGCCGATCGAGTGATAAAACTGGGAAAAGAGCTTGCAGCCAATGCCGAAAAGAAAATCAACTTGGTAGCAAAGCATCGAGAAAAACTGAAAAATAGTTTTAGAAGAAAAACCGAAGGACCTCTTAAATATCTGATCGTTGCATCTGGTAATATTCATGAGGATGTGATTCAAGCCCAGGCAGCCGCCGAGCTTGGCGCAGATATCATTGCCGTCATTCGATCTACCGCACAAAGTCTACTCGACTTTGTCCCCGAAGGAATTACCACGGAAGGATTTGGCGGAACTTATGCCACACAAAAAAACTTTCAGCTGATGAGAAAAGCGCTCGATGAATCGACGCATCAACTCAAACGGTATATTGGCCTCACGAATTACTCTTCCGGACTCTGTATGTCGGAAATCGCTGTCATGGGAGCATTTGAAGGGCTCGATTTTCTTTTAAATGATTCGATGTACGGAATTCTGTTTCGCGACATCAACATGAAACGAACCTTTACCGATCAGCATTTTTCTCGAATGATCTGCGCAAAGGCAGGAATCATTATCCAAACTGGAGAAGACAATTATCTGACAACCGCTGATTCGCATAAATACTGGTATCAGGTGCTCGCCTCTCAACTGATCAATGAAGAATTTGCTAAGCGTGCCGGAATTCCACAAAACCAGATCGCCCTCGGACATGCTTTTGAAATGGATCCGAGCCTAGAAGATTCGATTTTAATGGAGATTGCCCAGGCGGAATTGGTGAGAGAAGTTTTTCCTTATTCACCCATCAAGTTTATGCCCCCCACAAAACATAAATCGGGGGATGTTTTTTTCTCAAACCTTTATGATGGAATGTTTAATCTGGCTGGGGCTTTAACAGGACAGACCATTCAACTGCTAGGAATGTTGACCGAAGCAATTCATAATCCTTTTTTAATGGATCGATTCATTGCCCTAAAAAATGCCAATTATATTTTTAAAGGAGCCGCTGGTCTTGCCGAAGAAATTCAGTATCAACCGAATGGAAAAGTGGTCCGCCGAGCGAGACAGGTTCTCGAAGAAACACATCGTTTTCTAAAAAAGATTGAACAGCTTGGGCTCATGACCGCGATTGAACAGGGACTTTTTGCCCATATGCAACGCTCAAAAGAAACTGGAAAAGGGCTGGATGGAGTTTTTCAGAAAGATCGGAATTATTTTAATCCGTTTGAGAAGGAGAAAAAGACGACGGAGGAATAAAATATTACCCCCTCTCCCCTTGACGGGGAGAGGGTTGGGGTGAGGGGTGAGGTTGGAACTTGCAACAAACTTGGTTGCTTTGCCATATCACCCCTCATCCGGCCTACGGCCCCCTTCTCCCCGTCAAGGGGAGAAGGGAATTTATTATAAAATTTACCCTTATGAAACCACTCAAAGACTGGCTCTTCGGAGACGAAAAAAGCGCAAAATACGAATCCCCTAAACCGGATTTAAAAAAACTCAACTCCTACGGGGATCATATGGGAGATGGGGCCGTTCAAGTCTCTTTTACACTTCCAATTCCTCTTTCTATCGAGGCAAAAGAAGCGGCAAAACTTTACGCAGAAAGAATGGGGCTGAAAAAAACCATCGTCGCTTGTGCGGAAAAGATTGGTCCTGATTTTACCTTTTTTGTCGTTTACGGCTACTCCGGTCATTCGGTCGATTTTACGAAGATCAAAGTCAAAAAAGCGGAATTCGAAACGCTCGAATATGAGGAAATCGAGCAGTTCATCAAAGAAAAATTCAAAAGAAAAATTGTGATCGTTGGGGCAACCACTGGGAGTGATGCCCATACCGTCGGAATCGATGCGATCCTGAATCGAAAAGGGTTTGCGGGGAATCCTGGGCTTGAGTATTGCCAATGGTTTAAAGTAATTAACTTGAGAGCCCAAGTTGAAAACAAAGAGCTGATCAAGCTCGCCGCGTCCCACCAAGCCGATGCGATTTT
Organism: uncultured Pseudomonadota bacterium; assembly: GCA_964595045.1. Classification (GTDB taxonomy): domain Bacteria; phylum UBA10199; class UBA10199; order JADFYH01; family JADFYH01; genus CAZSRQ01. The sequence continues at coordinate 633 of CAZQOW010000193.1, read as the reverse complement.
GGTTTCGCAGTTAGTCACTCAACAAGATCAGCATTTAAAAAACCTGAAAGAGCTGGTGAAATTGTTGAAACAGGAAAAAAGCCTTTCGCCTCATGTCTTAAAAATAGTCGGTGGACCACGAATGACTCATCCGATTGCAACGCGAGCTGGTTTTGATGCTGGATTCGGCTCTGGAACTATGCCGGTAGAGGTTGCAAGTTTTATTGTTCAAGAGCTGCATAAAAGAACTAAATAGCCTGCTTGCAAAGTTTTTCTTTTTAGAAAGAGACATGCCTCACATTCATGAAAAATTCAGCAAAAAACTCTGGACAACTTTTGTAAAATATAATTAACATTTGTTAATGAACTATTCACTTTTGTTTAAGATTATGGAAGAAAGTCAATTGTCTCCCGAGCTATTCGCCAAGAAACTTGGAATTTCAGGGATGACTCTTCGACGGTGGAAAGAAGAATCTGCAGAGACAGCACTTGATCCAATCTACAAAAAAGCGCTTACAGAAGCAGTTTATCAACTTGTCCTCGAAGCAAGTCTGAATGCCGAATCGAAATCTGTACAACAAGTATTAAAACAGAGCGACACTCTTGGTTTTCAGGCAGCAATCAAAACAATCGGTTTTTCACAAGAAATGTTAA
>CAZQOW010000192.1:0-4695 GCA_964595045.1 uncultured Pseudomonadota bacterium | reverse complement strand
AGGCTAATCTCCATGGGTTCTAAAATCTTTTTAATATTTCTAAAATGTTGCTCTGCCAAAATTTCAGTTGGAGCCATCAAGCAGGCTTGAAACCCTGCTTGAGTCGAGATCAGAGCTGCTATGGCAGCAATGATCGTTTTCCCACTTCCTACGTCTCCTTGCAATAAACGATACATTGGAAACCCGCTTGATAAGTCAGCCAAAATTTCTTGCACCACCCTTTTTTGCGCATTGGTTAATTGATATGGAAGAGTTTGATAAAAAGCGTTTAATGAATGGTCGTTCGATAAAATAGCAATTCCAGACTCTTTTAAAACATTTTGCTTTTGGAGAGCTAAACCTAATTCCAAATAAAAAAACTCATCAAAAATCAATCTTTGATAGGCTACTGTTTTTTGTAGATTCAAACTTTCTATATTTTCTTCAATCGACGGTTGATGAATCTGTAAAAAAGCGTCGCGGTAACTGATAAACTTATATTTTTCTAATATTTTTGAAGGGAGAGTTTCTGGTAGAGTCGGACAAGCTTTCTCCAACCCATTTTTAATAATTTTTGATAAAGCTTTCTGTGTTAACCCTTCAGTGGATGGATAAATTGAAACAACTTTTTTCCCAAAATCTAAATTTTCTTTTACTTCTGATTCTTCACCTAACCATTCTAGTTCGGGATGAACCATCTGCTTTTCACCATGATACAGATCAATCTTACCGCTCAGAAACGCCTTATTTCCTTTCTTAAATTGTTTTGCAAAAGAATTTTTGTAGTAATGAAACCATTTCACACTAATAAAACTGGTTCCATCCGTAAAAATTGCCTCAAATATCTTTCTTCTACCTCTGGCAATAGAAGCTTCACCAAACACCATTAATTCTCCACAAACAACAACCTCCGAACCTGCAATAGCCTCACGAATCGTTGTAATATTTCGACGATCCAAATAACGGCTAGGCATATGATAAAGAAGCTCTTCCAAGTTATGAATTCCAACTTTATCAAGTAACTTAGATAAATAGGGTCCAACCCCTTTTATGTACTGAATTGGAAGAGTAAAGAAGGTGAGTTCCATAGCTGTTATTAAAATAACAAATAAAAAAAAACCCCGTCCCGATATTCGGGACGGGGTTTTATAATCAACTTAGACAGATCTATTGTTCAACAACATTGAATTCTGTACGACGGTTTTGTGCTCTTCCTTCTGCTGTTTTGTTATCAGCAATCGGTCGAGATTTACCATAACCAATTGATTCAAGTCTTGAAGGAGCAATTCCTTTATTGACCAAGTAATCCCGAACTGCATTAGCTCTACGATTGGACAGCTTCATATTATACGCGTCGCTACCAATGGAATCGGTATGACCTTCAATTCGAACTCTCTTAATCTGAGAATTTGATTTAAGAATCGAAGCAACATCATCCAAAATTCCATAAGATTCTTTTTTGATAACAGATTTATCGAAATCAAAATGAATCTTCTGATCAATAGTAATCTTCTTTGCTTGAACAACTGGTGCTTTTGGTGGAGGAGCCTCTTCCTTATGATGAGTATAGTTAATACCCAAGAAAGCTCTATAGTCTGGACTTCCAACACCATGCGAAACACCAGCTCCACCGCCTGCTGTAACATCCAAATTATGAGTAGCATGAACTCTGAATGCTCCATTTACTTCAGCAGGGGTCTGAGTTTGACTACCAAAAAAATGTCTAGCGACCGGTTCAGTATGACCTTCTGCAATGATATCAAAACGATCATGAGGTTTAATATTGATCGCAGCACCCAAAGGAATGATATCATCGATTCTTGTACCACGAATGGTAACATCATCTTTGGCTTCATATCCCATATTGAAACCTAACTTCACTCTTTTATGTGGATTGAAATCTAATGCGAGTTTACCTCCACCCGTGACAGTTCCTTGTCCCATGAAAGTAGTAGAATGACCAGTTGGCGCATTAACAAATGGAATAACTGCAAAACCAACATATTGGCTATGAACCAATCTAAATTTCATATCAATTCCAACATCACCCATTACAAAACTATCGCTGGGATTAATATTTGCTTTTAAAGGAGACGTGGCCAAACCCTGATAATTATTCCAATTCACGAGTGGAACTCTTACTCCAGCTTCAAACCAATCCGTAAACCCATAACTTCCGATAATGTTAGTGATAAGAGTATCATTCACAACTCCTACTCTTCTGGTACCAACTGGAGAGGCAAGCTCTAGAGGATTTTTTGCATAATCTTCATAGAATCCTAAGTTCCATTCTCCTTTTTGATGAGTATCAGCATCATAAAGAGTAAGAAACTGAGTGGAGTCAACGGCAGGCTTGAAATTGTTGACATCAAACAAGGAAAATAATTCTGCTTTCGCTTTTTGCGGCTGCGCCATTACTAGCGTTCCAATCGCTATAAGTATTGCGCCCGACTTTTTAAACTTCTTTATCATATTAAGGACCCCCTTTTACATTTTTAATTAAAACCAACCAATAACTAACACAATTTAGTTACAGTTAATAAACATCTTCAAATTATTAAAGATTATGACAGCAGTGTCAATAAAAAAGCTTATAAGAGTTATTTTTAATCAAATGATGATTAAAAATGTTTTTTCGTCGCAACTTCTTTTTTAATAAATCGATAGCATCTTTAGAGCCTCAAAAAAACTTTAGGAAAGACAAATTGTGACACAATCTCGGACTGTTAACTTCAGTGCAGACGCTTGTGGATATCTCTCTTCCATGGAGTGTCATCCAGACACAGCAATCATCAATCGTGATTCTGTCTGTTCTAAAGAGGAAGATTTTTTTTCGTCTTCTTCCTTTCTTTCTTCCCCAAATATTTGCATTTCTGACTTGAATGCAAGTAAATCTTATAATTTATTTTCTCAAGCTGAAAAAAACTTTTTGTCTAATTTAAGCTTGATTGTTTTTCTCACGCCCAATCAAAATATCCCTTTAAACAGCAGTTATACGTTGAAAAAAAGTAACCAACCCTCATTATTCATTGATTTGGCATTTAATGAGCTATCGAATGTTAACCTTGAAAACTCATCGATAGTATTAAGCAACGCGGCTGTTTTTCCATGGGGATTACCAAACAGTGCTTCTAAACCTGGCATGGAAATTACATTTCATGAAGGAAAAATCTCTCTTACTCCTCGTTATAATCTCCTCATTGATCAGTTTGCTGGAAAAAGAGATATCACCTCCCAAGTTTTGCCTTTTCTGCCTGCAGAGTTAAAACAGGAGGGGAAAATTGTTTCACATATTTCACCGAATCAAATCGTAGATTGGATTATCTTAGCGATGAATAGTGAAAGAGCTCAATCTAATCAATCGTCTCCTCTTTTTACAACTCTTGCAAATAATATAACCGGAATTTGGGGAGATTTGTATTTTAAACCAACTGACATTGAACGGAAGGAAGTAACAATAAGATTCGGAAAAAATCCTCCGCAAACTCCATTTCAAATTACTTTTGAAACCGATGGAATCAAAAATCTTCACTTGCTCAATACCTCAGGAAAGTTAAATCTTGAAAAATTTTTAATTCCTGGAAAATTCGATTTAGAAAACTCTCAAGCTGCATTGAGAATCGATATTGATTCTACAGGTAAAAGCTCTGCAACAATTGATCGAACTAATATCAATATTCAATCACTCAACTATTCACTCTCTTCTTCCCAATCAGTTGAAATAACAAACTGGAAAATAACGGATGGAAAAGCAACAGCACTTCAAGGAATAGAGTTTCTTCCAGGAATTCATCTAGAAGGAAGTGGTTTGGATTTATTGGATCTCTCTTTAAATTTAAGTTTGGATATTATTATCGCCATTCCATTTCTAGGCAAAGCAAGAATTAAAGCTCCCATTCTTTTCAAAACAGAATTGAAAAAATCTGCAGCAGACTTTTCTTATCAAATCGTTCCAAATCGTACATTGCTTGTCATTCCTGAATGGACGGTTCAATGGGGAACGAAAGTAAATCCCCAAAAAATAAAGGGGAGTTTCTCTCTCTCCGACCTATCTAATAAAAATAGCTGCTCTCTTGAAGATCCTTCGATTGTATCCGAACAGAAACCTGATTCTATTGAAGTTGAATTTGGAATTGATGAAGTAAAAAGTGACATCGCTCTTTTTAAAACAGGATCGTTTCATTTTTCGGTGATTCCTCCAACCACCAAAGATCATTACTACGATTTCTCGGAACTCCTAAGGACTCCTCATTTCACTGCTAATGCTATTATTCAACAAAAAGATGGATCAAAAATCGATGGAGTTTTTGAATTAAATTCTTCCCAAAATGGAACCGAAAATAAAAAAGAATTAACAATTTCTCTCAAAGAAAAAAGAATCGATGAAGTTTCACAAAGTCTGATCAGAAATGGAACAGTCAACTTTACATCTCAATCGGATACAATAAACAAAACGGAAATCTCCCATTTGCTCTGCAAAGCAGATTCGTTTTTGGGAGTTGAAAACCTGGTCGGCGAATTAAAATATCGGGAACTTCCAGAAGAAGATGGCTGGCGAAAATTGAGTCCGGAACTGTTCAAAGTGGCTGGCAATCAAAATGGACAAAAAATCACAAATCAATGGTTGCAAGGTCCTTTTTCGATTGCTCTTCAGCCAGATTCCTCACGACCAGCCTTTATTCGCTATCATAGAAATAATAGTCGGCTGGAGGTTAG
>CAZQOW010000191.1:0-4709 GCA_964595045.1 uncultured Pseudomonadota bacterium | reverse complement strand
AATCCCCAAAATCTTCATATAAATCTTTGAGATGCCTTGCCGCAGCAAGAGTTGCTTTTTCAGGATCTCTTCTTTCATCGATCCAATAATCAGAATCGAGTCCGTAAAGCCGTCCGGTTGATCGGATGAATTGCCATAATCCGGAAGCGGCAGCGGTGGAGTAGGCATGTGTGTTAAAACCGCTTTCGATCATCGATAGAAAGATGATATCTCTCGGAAGACCATATTCTTTTAAAGTTTTGAGTTGAGTTGGAACAAATCGAGTCGAACGGGCAAGCCAGCGAGCATAATATTTTCGACCGCTTCCATTGGCAAAGTAATCGACCCAGGCATCGACACGGCTATTACTCGTCATTGGGATATCGAATTTAATTCCTGCGAGAGAATGAGAACTGGTAGAAACAGTATATTTTTTCAGGGTAGACTTTCGGCTTTTTGAAAGTTCTGCATAAATTTTATCTTCGATGGCATCTTGGCTCGCAGGATCCCCGTTTAAATCGGTATAAACATATTTTTTATGGGAGTTTTTGCCCGCGGTTTTGGGAGGAGGGGGTGAACCACATCCGACTAAAAGTAAAAAACCAACTAAAATGAACAGAATTTTTTTCTTCACTGGAACCTCTTTTAACAACAGTTATGAGTTATGAGTTAGGGGTTTAGGGGTAAAATTTAATTATGTTAACGAATGAAAATATCTGAATTTAGTTCCATTCAAAAGTATAGTCAAAGCTCTCAAAGAGTGTCAAACAATTTGGCTTCTAAAGGCCGTTTTTATAGGGTTGTTTAGTGATTGTTATTATTAATAAAAAGCTATAACGGTTAATTTTTTTATAAGATTTTAAACTTTTTTAACTAAAGGTAAAAAAATGAGTCCTCTTTTAGGTGCCCATATGTCGATCGCCGGTGGGGTGGAATTTGCCCCGATTCAAGGTGGAAAAGTTGGTTGTGAAATTATTCAGCTTTTTACCAAGAACTCGAATCAATGGGATTCAAAACCGCTCACAGAAATGCAAATTGGTCTCTTCAAAGAGAATATGCATAAAAACAACATTCAACTTGCATTTGCGCATGATTCTTATCTGATCAATCTTGCTTCTCCCGATGAGGTTCTCCATAAAAAATCCCTGAATGCCTTTATCCACGAGTTAGAGCGAGCCGAGCAGCTTGGTTTGATGGCACTCGTTTTTCATCCAGGTTCGCATGTTGGAAAAGGGGAAGAATATGCCCTCCAAAGAATTGCCGAATCAGTCAATTTAGCGCATCAAAAAACTCCTCAATATAAAGTCCTCACCTGCTTTGAAAATGCGGCTGGGCAAGGTTCTAACGTCGGTCATCGCTTTGAGCATTTGGCTAAACTGATCGAACTAGTAGAAGACAAAAAAAGAATCGGGGTTTGTTTTGATACTCAACATGCGTTTGCGGCTGGATATGATTTAAGATCGGAAGAGTCTTACGCAAAAGTCTGGGAAGAGTTTGATCAAATCATCGGGGTCGAATGGCTCAAATGTTTTCATTTAAACGATTCGAAAAAAGAATTGGGTTCTCGAGTCGATCGCCACGAGCATATCGGAAAAGGGGCGATTGGGCTGACCGCATTTCGTTGTTTGATGAATGATCCCCGGTTTCAGCATCTTCCAATGTCTTTAGAGACGCCAAAAGAGGCTGATTTGAAGGAGGATGTAGAGAATTTGGCAACGTTAAAAGGGTTGATGAAAAAATAAGGAGAAGAGTGAATGGTTCAGTCTTCTCTATTTAATTCAAAAAAACTAAGATAATGTTTGTTTGTATGGATCTGTGACATATCTTGCACGAGCCGTTGTGCTGAGTTCGAATCCTCTTCGAGACTCCTGTTTTCCTAAGCTTACAGGATTAAACAATACTTCGTCTTTCCCTATGATTTTATAGGCTTTTGCGCTTCTCTCCATTTGATCTACTTGCATAGGAGTTAAAAGAACCACCATGGTTTGTTTATATTTTGCATCCCTGGGAGTTGCTTCTACTGCAACCGCCAAATAATCTGCTCCGATTTCAGAAGCGATTTGCTGATAATGTTCTAAAGAAATTACTGGCGCGACGGAAGAAAGAGATTGTTCTTGAAAAACTCGCTTAGTGTTTCTATCGAAAACCAATTCAAAATTTCTTACTGAATTTCCTTTTAATACTTCTTGAAAAGAAGGGTAGGAAGGTTTTCCGTCATGGATAAGAGGAAGTTTGTAGGTTTTAACATCGTACATTGCTCCGGAATGAGGGGCTAGTTTTTCACCATAGGCAATCCGAACAGGATGTTGGTTGAAACGTTTATTATCAAATATTGCTGGAACTCTGAAAGCATTGCTTGGGCCTCCATTGACAACTCTCACTGCGATTTGTTCGTAGTGGTTTGGATCAGCAAAAGGATCGATAACTATTCCAATTTTATCCAAATCACTTTTTTGAGCTTTACTACTTGCAAGCTCTTTGTTGGATTTAAGAGCTTTTCTAAATTCGGGAATATCTAGATTTCTGATAATCACATCTTTTTTGACTAGTTGTAACGTTTCATTATCCCAAAAACAAATCGTTGCTTGTGAATAATCATTAGGAAAATCTTTCAAAGCATTTTTATCATAAACTTGAAAGTATTCGCTAATACCATAAATACCGACCTGAATTTTTGGATCTTTATTTACAAATTGGATGCTAAGACCTGTGATAAGTGGGGTTGCGGAAGTTTTCATCTTTCAATCTCCTGAGATTTAAAAAAATAAATGGTCAATACTTCTCAAGAAGTGATTTTATTTATATTCCCCGACGCATATAGCAGCAAAATCAATGCCATAAAGCTTTAAAAGGTTAGTATGTTTTAAAGATAAGTATTAACAAGGAGTTCCGGATGATGTCGATTTTTAAAAATTTTGAAACGTGCTTTTGAGGACTCATGAATGAGGGGTCGAGTTGCCATAAAAACAAAAATCGGGGAATATAGACTCCACTTATATTTGCGGATAGTTAACTGAAAAAATTGAAATTAAAAATGTGGAAAGGTCACTTCTTAAAACAATAAGGTAGAAAGGAAGAGGATGCAGAAACTGTTTTCACAGTTAGCTGGCTAGCCAAGTGCCAGGGGGTAGGGGCAATCAAACATTGGGATGAAACAGAGTAAGCAGTAAAGCTAACTCTGTCCTACAAGGCCGGAGATTTAAGAAAAATGCTGATAAGCCTCTTCCTTTACCCTATGGTTATGAATTAATAAATTCTGGCCTTGGTTATCGGCATCTCACTAAAATTAGTTGCGAATTATTTTTCAGAATTCTAAAAGCAGAGGAGAAAAAGTGAGTCTTGAAAGACTCCCTTCTTTCGTTTTCCCTCTCTCCTCGGTCCTCTCCGCCTATAGAGAGGGGCTAAATAGGATTGGAGAATATGGATAGGAGTTTTTATGTCTAAAAAAATGAACCCATATAGTTCACAGATCACCCAAAACCGCGATCAACCTGCTTCTCAAGCAATGCTTTATGGGATTGGTTTAACGGAAGAAGATTTGGCAAAACCTTTTGTTGGCATCGCTAGTACTGGTTATGAGGGAAATCCCTGCAACATGCATTTGAATGATCTCGCCAAGCTCGTCAAACAAGGAATTCAAAAATCTAATCTGGTTGCACTGATTTTTCACACGCTCGGAGTGAGTGATGGAATCTCGATGGGAACGGCTGGAATGAATTTTTCACTTCAATCGCGTGATCTGATTGCCGATTCGATTGAAACGGTGATGTCAGCGCATTGGTATGATGCGAATATTTCCGTCGTTGGATGCGACAAAAATATGCCCGGCTCTGTGATTGCGATGGGGCGGCTCAATCGCCCGAGCATCATGGTTTATGGCGGAACGATTAGTCCCGGTCATTTCCACAATAAAGTCCTCGATATTGTTTCTGCTTTTGAAGGATTGGGAGAATATCAGGCAGGAAAAATCGATGAGAAAGAGCTCAAAGGGGTTTTGCAGCATGCGTGTCCTGGTGCAGGTGCCTGTGGTGGAATGTATACTGCGAATACGATGGCATCCGCAATTGAAACCCTTGGGATGAGCCTTCCTTATAGCTCTTCTTATCCAGCTACCAGCAAAGAAAAGCTAGAAGAGTGTCTGAAGGTTGGAGCAGCAATCCGAAATCTTTTGGAGCATGATATCAAACCGCGCGATATTATGACCCGCAAAGCGTTTGAAAATGCGATTACCCTGGTTATGGCTCTGGGAGGATCTACGAATGCGGTTTTGCACCTGATTGCAATGGCAAAGGCGGCTGAAGTTGAGCTCACGATTGATGATTTTCAAAAAATTAGCGACAAAACGCCGTTTATCGCCGATCTGAAACCGAGCGGAAAATTCGTAATGGAAGATCTTTGCAAGGTTGGCGGAGTTCCAGCAGTTCAAAAACTTTTATTAAAAGAAGGTTTTCTCCATGGAGATTGCTTGACGGTGACCGGAAAAACTTTGGCAGAGAATCTCGAAAGTTTGCCTGATTTGTCCGCCGGACAAAAAGTGATTGTCCCCTTACAAAATCCAATCAAGAAAACCGGGCATTTGCAGATTCTCTACGGAAATATCGCCAGAGATGGATCAGTTGCTAAAATCACCGGTAAAGAAGGGACTCTCTTTACTGGAAAGGCAAAGATATTTGACAGTGAAGAAGAGGCAATCCTCGCCCTTGAAAATAAAAAAATCCAAAAAGGGGATG
>CAZQOW010000190.1:0-4720 GCA_964595045.1 uncultured Pseudomonadota bacterium | reverse complement strand
TTAAAAATGCTCCTACCGGGATTCGAACCCGGGTTTTTGCCGTGAGAGGGCAACGTCCTAGACCCCTAGACGATAGGAGCAAAAATAATCTTCTGCAAGAGAGTAAAGATATAGGGAAAAGCGCTTCTGAAGTCAAGAAGTCGGATCTGGGATAAAGCTTTCTAAAAAGGAGCTAAAGCGAGATTTGATCAGCTGGATAAGCAAACCTTCATGATTTAAATCTTTTGCAAAAGGAAATTCTCCCCAAATAGGAACTTCGGTATTTTTTTTCAAAGTTTCCAAATTATAATTCGAGGAAAGATCTGTTTCTGCGGAAGAATGATTTAAAACAACTCCAGCGATTTTGATTTTACGATGTTGAAGTGCCTCGATCGAAAGAAGCGTATGATTGATCGTTCCGAGACCTGCTCGCGCAACCAGTAAAACTGGGAGTTGCATAAGTTGAATCAGATCAATCATCTTTTTTTGCCCCGTGAGCGGAACGACCAATCCCCCGGCCCCCTCTACCAAAAGAGTCGAATGAAATTTTAAAAGTACCTGAAAGCAGCTCAAGATTTTATCGATCGAAATCTCTTTTTTCTCAAGTTCTGCTGCTAAAGCCGGTGCAAGCGGTGCCTCAAAATAATACGGATTAATCAAATCGATCATATCTCCCGATTTCGCCATTTTTTTCAAAAATAAGGCATCAGATCGAATCAGTGTCTTTGAATTTTTAGGATCTGGCAGACAGCCGGATTCTGCTGGTTTCATGACACCGACATTCACCTTTTGACTTTTCAGATATCCAGCAATGGCGCCGGAGACAATCGTTTTTCCGACACCAGTATCAGTTCCTGTAATAAATAAACCTTTGAAAGTTTTAGGAGGCATTTTGTTTTTTCGTTTCAGCTCTAAGTGGCGTTGAATTCTTTTTAAGTTCTGTTTTAATTTCTTCAAGCAAAGTGACTACCTCGGGACGCAATTTTTCTTTATTCATGAGAATTCGATCAATCAAAACAATATTTTTTCTCTCAAACCGATTATCTCCCAAAAAGAAAACCTTAATTCTTTCCGGTTCAAAATCCCATACAAAAGGGGGCTCTCCTGCTGGATGTCGATAATCTTTGCTCCAACGGACTCTTAAATATTGAACTGCTCTATCAATATTGACTTGATCCTGACGATAAAGCGCATCGGCGTGAAAAAGATAGGTTGGAGAAAACCACTGATAAGGAATCTCTAATTTCGCCGCAAGTTGTAAAAACTCTGGATTATCATAAAACTTTCCTTCTAAAGATCTGTAATAATTGTAAAGAGCTCGAGTCGCTGCAAATGCTGGCGCTGTATAAATATATTCTTGTAAACAATCTTCGGCATTGCAATTTTTTTTGATTGGTTGTGCTTTTTCCGCTTGGGCAACCTCATTGAGTAATCGAAGCCCCTCTTCTGTCTCTCCTTCTTCCAAATAAAGAGAACCAAGCTCCACTTGCAGATTAAAAATAGTTCTATGATCAGGATTTCTTCTCTGCTTCTCTGCGCTGATTTGACCTTTTAAGACTTCTAATGGATCTGATGGACTATCTATTGTCTGCTCTGCTTTCGCTATACTTTCCCGATATTTTGTAAGATTTTGATAACCCCAAATACGAGCCTGTCGTATTTGATGGATGTTTTTTTTTCGATATAAAATAAGCACTGGAAAAGATCTTAACACTAAACGTTTTCTGGCAGCTGAAGAAAGTAGTTGTTCATTGATTTTAATTGCAATTCTTTCTTTCTTTCCATCCGGATGAGTCAACTCATAGCCCGCATAACTTCCAAAGACTTCCCCTTTCTCTTTCGCACAAGGAGGGCAATGGTCCGCTTCTATATAAAGGACAATTTCTCTATCTTGATCTGCTTTGGGTAATGCTCCATATAAATCAGCAGGTTTTCCACTTCTTAAAAATTTGCTCGTATCTACTTCGCTAAAGCTAATTCGAAATTGGGATTCATAATAGAAGGGCCAAAACTTACGACACGAAGGTTTGATATTGCTTAAAAATGGGATTTTAGAATTTAAAATAAATGTGTCGCCCCTCCATTGAAGTGGTGCGCCTAAATTTAAAGGCGGAGACTCAATTGTGTCAAACAGAACATCTTTGCAGTGATACTCTTCCACACTTTTCATCCAACTCTGTATCGGTAATTTCACGCTTTTATCTTGAGAATCGGCCATGTTAAAACCTCCTTAAAAGACGACTTTTATTATCGGGGGGTTTTAAAAATGGTTGCGTAGTCAATACAATACCACCAAGAAATGCTTATATTTAAAGGATTATGGGAGATCTGTTTTTAAAACACGAGAAGGACTTAGACAGAGAGTATTAATTAAATTCTTACCACATCTTCCATTGATTCAAACACGGTTTCAATTAGCCTTCGAAGCTCTTCGTAAGAACTCGAAAGTGGCGGCATCACAACAATCACCGATCCTAATGGACGAATGATTGCCCCTCTTTTTCTCGCTGCGAATACCACTTTGTGGCCGATTCTTTCTTCGAGAGAATATTCAATTTTTTGTGCTTTATCTTTGATCAATTCAATTCCAACCATCATGCCCAATTGTCGAACTTCGCGAACGTGCGAATGATTTTGAAATGGAGTCAACAGCTCTTTGAGTAGATCGATTTTGGAGGATAAATGATCGATCGTTTTTTCATTTTCAAAAATTTCCAAGTTGGCAATCGCTGCCGCGCAGGCGAGTGGATTTCCGGTATAAGTGTGGCCGTGAAAAAAGGTTTTGAACTTGGAATAGTCCGCATAAAAACCGTTGTAAATTTCTTGCGTCGTCAAAGTAGCAGCGAGTGGAAGATAGCCGCCGGTGATCCCTTTCGCCACGCAGAGAATATCCGGCTCTATTTTTTCATGATCGCAGGCAAACATCTTTCCGGTTCGACCAAAACCAGTTGCCACTTCGTCAACGATCATAAGAATTTGATATTTTTTGGTTAGCTCTCGAAGCTTTGTCAAAAAACCTTTGGGTTGTAAAAGCATTCCGGATGCCCCTTGAATCATAGGTTCGACAATCAGAGCCGCGATTTCATCTGATTTCTTTTTGAAGAGATTTTCAGCCCATTGAAGATCAAACGAGGGAATTTGATAGGAATCAAACAAAAGCGGTCGATAAACCGAATGAAACAAATCAATTCCACCGACACTGACAGAGCCGATCGTATCGCCGTGATAGGCGTTTTGAAGAGTGACAAATTTTTTCTTTGATTGATTTAAATTCTGAAAATATTGAAATGCAATCTTGATTGCGATTTCAACCGAAGTGGAGCCTGAGTCTGAATAAAAAACCTTTTTCAAATTTTTCGGCGCAATTGCCAACAACTTTTCAGCAAGTTGAACGGCAGGAACATTCGAAAGCCCTAGCAGAGTCGAATGCGAAATTTTATCAATCTGATTCTTGATTGCCTCATCGAGCTCTTTTTTACGATGCCCATGAACCGTCACCCACAAAGACGAAACCCCATCGAGATACTTTTTTCCATCGATATCGATCAGATAACTCCCTTCCCCTCGTTCAATGATCAACGGATCTTCAGACGCATACTCTTTCATCTGGGTGAACGGATGCCAGATCAGTTCTTGATCGAGTTTTTTGATTTTCTCTTTTTCAGAGGAGTTCATGCAAAGCCTCAATCAGTCGGTCTATTTGTGATTTCGTGTGAGTCGCCATCAGCGTGATACGGAGCCGCTCGGTTCCTTTAGCGACCGTGGGATAACGAATGGCAGTGACGATCATCCCTTTTTCAAACAGTTTTTGGCTTAAAGCTAAAGCTTTTTCAGAATCCCCCACAATCAAAGGAATAATAGGACTCTTTAACCTAGTAGGGGCTACTCGTCGGGTCGCTCCCTTCATTTGCGTATTAAAATAATCGATGTTTTCCCACAATTTTTCTCTGAGAGAAGGTTCTTGCTCTACAATCTTAATTGCCGCCAAGGCAGAAGCTGAAATCGCTGGCGGAAGAGCGGTTGTATAAATAAAAGAGCGTGACTTGTTGATCAAATAATCGATTAAAACTTTTGGACCTGCCACATAGGCACCAAAAGAGCCAAGAGCTTTGCCGAGAGTACCCATCTGAATAAGACGTTCTCTACTCCCTTCATTTTTTTCTTCTCCCCTCTCCCTGAGGGAGAGGGTGGCCGCAGGCCTGGTGAGGGGAAACATTTTTTCAACCAACCCACCCCCTTTTGCGCCATAAACGCCTGTGGCATGCGCCTCATCAACTATCAGCCAGGCATCATATTTATCGGCGAGACTCATCAGCTCTGTGAGCGGAGCCGCATCGCCATCCATGCTAAAAATCGAGTCGGTGACTATCACTCGTCTGGCAGCTCTGACTTGTCTGATCTCTCGAACTTTTTGGGCTAACAGTTTTTCTAATTCAACAACATTACAATGCGGGTAAATTTGAATTCTGGCACCTGATAATCGGCAACCATCAATAATCGAAGCGTGATTGAGCTGATCTGAGAAAACGACATCTTCTTTGCCAAGAAGTGCTGCAAGAATTCCGATATTGGCATGATAACCTGAATTGAAAAGAAGTGACGCTTCAGCCCCTTTAAATTCGGCGATTTTTTCTTCAAGTTCATGATGCAATTTCATCGATCCGGTCACAAGTCTTGACGCACCTGAACCGGTGCCATACTCCTGAATTGCTTGGATGGCTGCGGATTTTAAACGAGGGTC
>CAZQOW010000189.1:0-4734 GCA_964595045.1 uncultured Pseudomonadota bacterium | reverse complement strand
TGAACGCTTTTCCGTTTTCTTCAAAATAATTCGAATTGAATAAAGGATTTTTCTTTAGAAGTTCTCTCACTGCATAAGCAAAGAAATGAAAAGGAGAAAATTTAACATTTTTATTTTTTCTAAACTCCATAATGGAAGTCATATCAACATCGACTGAAGTCGCCGCTTGAGGAATTTCATGATGACTTTTTTTGAGATGTTCAGCAATGCGGTGACGAATCGGTGTAACCGGAACTAACTCATATTCAGACATTTTCTCTTTTTCTTTAGTGGGAGAAAACTGAAAAGAAGATGAAAATTTCTCACTTTCCACATATTGTAAAACATCTTCTTTCGTTAATCTTTCTCCGGTTCGCTTTCGAGGTATTTTTTCTAGATCCTTTTCATCCAGATGATATTCTTTTGCTAATTTTCTAACTAGAGGAGAATAACTCGTTTGAAAATGCACGTTAGATGTAGAATGTTTTTCTACTTCCACTTCAGTAATTTTATCTATTATTATCTCTTCTTTTTTCTCTGCAGGAATTCCAATTCCTAGCATCAGATATTTTTCACCATCTTCTTTTGAAACTTCAAAAAGTGCCAAAGGAGTTCCAACTTTTACACTTTCATTTTCTTTTACTAAGATTTGTTTGAGTTTTCCCCGAAAGGGTGAGTCAGCAGTAAAAACAGCTTTTTCAGTTTCAAGTTCAACAAGAGGATCTTTTTCGTTGAGAGAATCATTTGGATGTTTCAGCCATTTGACAATCGATCCTTCACGAATCGTTTCTCCCGGTTTTGGCATTGTAAAATAAAGTTGCATATTAATTATTTTTGCATAGCAGAAAGAAAAATCGCAACAAAATGTTCTAAGTACCGATATCTCTTTAAAGAGACAATCTCAAAACCCAAAAATAATTAATACACCTTACGCGATTTTTTATAATTTTTTAAGTTTAAGATTGCACGGCGATAGATCAGCAGTTTTAAAGAGAGTTTAATCCTATTTTAAGGTTTTCGTTTTAAAATAAATTTTTGGGTCTCTCCAAGTTTCTTTGAAAACCAACTCATAAGCCACTTTCTAGTCTTAAACTTAAAAAATTATAAAAAATCGCGTAAGGTGTGTAATTAACAAAAAATAAAACAAATTTACCGTAATTTTTCTCATACTTTATTCATAAAACATTTATTGGAGAAATCATGAAAATTCAATCTCAGAACGAACATACTTTTCCTAAAACATTTCAATCTTTGATCGATCATTCTACTTTATCATGTAAAGTTTTGGGGATTGCGGCAGCACTCATCTTGCCAAGATTTATACCAGCTCTAAAGGGGTTTGGTGCCTCGGTATTAAATAGGACTTGTCAAAGCTTCATAGGAGGACTCGCCTATTCCACTCTAACAGCAGGTGGAAGAACTCTAAAACAGTCTTTTTCTGCATCTTCAACCGGTCAAGTGAAATGGGATTTAAATGATTTTGTATATGGTGTCCTCATCTCAAGCGCACAATATACATTGATAAATCGATCTACAAATCTAACTCATACTGCTCTCTCAATAGGGGCTCACTTTTTAATAGGGCTTTGGTATCCGAGTGAAAAAGTTCACTATCCTGTTTTTGATGTCGATGTGATCGAAAAAGTTGCGCATCGTGCTAAATCTTTAACTGCTGATGATTTTAAAAAAGTGGATTGCATTGAAACATTACCCTGTTATGAAAAAGCGGCTGCTCGATTAATTTATGAGGAGTTAGAGAAACATTATCCCGATCGAATTTCTGAAGATAGAACTTGGTTCCCAAATTATGCAGGAGGCGCCACCGGACATATCAATCTTTTTTTCGGTTCTCTGCAAGAATATTTGATTCTCTTTTGTACGCCGATTGGAACTGAAGGCCCTTCGGGTAGATATAATCATGTTGCTATTTATGACTCGGTTACACGAGGAAAAATTCAAGCGGATGATTTAGAACAATCTGATAGCTTAAAAATTTATGAACCAGACCTAAACAATCCAGGTCCAACCTCGCTTTTAAAACCAGGAAAGGTAAAACATTTCAATACAACTGATGGAACTTGCATGATTGAATATGCTAAAGGAAATATTCCTTCGTCGCTTCCTTTCGGTATATTAGTTATTAATGGAATCGTTTTAGATGGAGGAAGTATAGCCGATAGTTTTCGTATTTATGGAAAACAGGCCATTCGAAATTGGTTTAAAGAGGAGTTCTAAGAATAATGGATGATGGTTTTCTAATACTTCATTAACTTTCTTGCAGTTTCTAAAATTTTTTGAATGTTTGGAAGATAAGCTTCTTCTAATATTGGTGAAACGGGCACTGGAGAAAACTCTGATCCAATTCGAATGGGCGGAGCTGCTAGAAAATCAAATGCTTTTTCGCAGATTGAACTTACTAACTCTCCTCCGATTCCTCCTCGCTTTACCGCTTCATGTAAAACAATCAGACGATTGGTTTTCTTAAAAGATTGAATCAACGTTTCTTCATCGAGCGGAGTTAAAGATCTTAGATCAATCACTTCTAAAAAAATATCCTCCTTCTTTAATTGGTCGGCCGCTTTCAATGCTAAATGTACCATTGATCCATAAGTCACTAAAGTAATATCCTCTCCAGACCTTTTAATATCTGCTTTTCCGAGTGGAACTAAATATTCTCCTTCTGGCACTTCTTCTCGCACTTCCCAATAAAGTTTTTTCTCCTCAAAATAAATCACCGGATCCGGATCTTGAATCGCTGAAATCAAGAGCCCTTTTGCATCAGCGGGAGTTGAAGGACAAACAATTTTTAAACCGGGTGTGTGAAAATACCAAGCCTCTGGACATTTTGAATGAAAATTTCCGATTCTCATGCCACCGGCATGCGGCGCACGAATGGTGAAAGGGAGCGAAGTGTTGAACCGATAATGATAATTTGCAGCAAAGTCGATGATTTGGCTAAAAGCGGTCGTCATAAAATCGGCAAATTGGATTTCTGGAACAGGAATGAGGCCTGCAATCGAAGCTCCTATTGCTTCTCCAATGATTGCACCTTCTGAAAGAGGGGTGTTTTTAACCCGTTTCGAACCAAACTTTTCGATCATTCCTTTGGTAATACCGAAAACGCCACCATATTCCGCAATATCTTCACCAAAAATATAAACCCGTTCATCCCGATTCATCTCGGTGGTAAGGGCATCTCGGATTGCTTCGGCGTAGGTGAGAATTGGCATATGTTAGCTTTCAGCGTTCAGCGTAAAACAAATAGAGCTAACAGCTGAACACTGAAAGCTCATGAGTAAACCCCATCCAACAAATCTTCCGGTTTCGGTAACGGCTGCTTGGAAGCCCAAGCAACCGCTTCATTCATTTCCTGCTCAATCTCTTTCTTTAACTTTAGCTCTTTTTCTTCATCCCAAATTTTTTGCTCGTACAAATATTTCCTCATCACCAAAATCGGATCATGTTCTTTCCAATAATTTTTCTCTTCGGGCGGAATCGTGGCAGGATCATGAGTTCCATGTCCTCCCATTCTCATGGTTTTACATTCAATCAGAGTCGGCCCTTTTTCTTTGCGTGTTTTTTCGACTATTTTTTTCACCGTTTCATGAATTGCAACCACATCATTTCCATCGACGACCAATCCTTCAAATCCATAAGCAAGCGCACGATCGGCGAGATTTTTCAATTTGGTTTGCTGATGGACCGAAGTTGAAATCGCCCAACGGTTATTGTTGCAAATAAAAATAATCGGAAGATTGAAAACCGCCGCATAATTCATCGCTTCGTGCACGCACCCCTGGCTCGAAGCGCCATCCCCAAAAAAAGTGAGAACCACTCCAGGTTCATTTTTATAAATCATAGCTGCGGCCAAACCATTCGCTACTGGAAGCGAAGCTCCCATATGACTGACAAATCCCAAAAGTTTTTTGGAAGTAAAACCAAGATGAACATTTCCATCTCGTCCATGGGTTGGGCCTGTAGCACGGCAAAAATATTGGGCAAAAATTTCTCGTGGACTCACCCCACGCGCCAGATAAATCCCCATATCGCGATGAGAAGGAGCAATCCAATCATCAGAATTGACTGCGTAGGCAGATCCGATTGAAATTCCTTCTTGACCAGTCGAAAGATATCCTTTTCCAATGAGTAACGGTTTTTCAGGATTTTGATTATGATAAAGATAATAAATTTGATCTTCTAAGGCACGTGTGCGGGACAAAGTTCGATACATCTCAAGTAAGAGAGAAGCCTCGATAGACATGAAGTAATGATAACAAACTTAAAAATAATTTAGTGAATAAAAAATCGAAAATAGTTTGCACAACGCGTCAAGAGAGTCCTCGAATGAGAATTTGTGCAGAAGAGAGATTCGTTGCGAGTGGAATGTTATGAACATCGGCCAAGCGAAGCAGCATAAAGATATCCGGTTCATGTGGATGAATTCCTAGCGGATCTCTTAAAAATACAATCCCATCAATCTGTTTATTCACGATCATCGCGGCAATCTGGGCGTCTCCCCCTTTCGGACCAGTTTCCATTTTTGTGACTGAAAGCCCTGCTTCTTCAAGATATCGACCGGTCGTGCCAGTTGCAACTAGTTTGAATTTTTTGATTATCTTGAGATTATCTTTAACAAAACCAACCATCTCCGCTTTTTTACCATCATGAGCAATGAGTGCGACGGTTTTTTGACGTTTTTTTTGCATGAAATAATTCTTGAATTAAGCGGGCATCGATTCAGCAAGTCTTAAATAC
>CAZQOW010000188.1:0-4766 GCA_964595045.1 uncultured Pseudomonadota bacterium | reverse complement strand
AATTCATTACCGGTAAAATTTGGGATCCTGTTCAGAATATTTTTGGAGCACTTCCCTTTATTTACGGAACTCTCATCTCTTCGCTGATTGCGATTGTGATTGCAATTCCGGTCGGTCTTGGTGTCTCTCTCTTCCTGACTGAATGGGCTCCCTCTGCGATTCGAACACCGATTGCATTCTTGGTTGAATTGCTGGCAGCGATTCCGAGTGTCATTTACGGATTGTGGGGAATTTTTTTTCTCGTTCCGTTCATTCGAGAGACTCTGTTTCCGATCCTAAACAAAACGCTTGGCCCCATCCCTTACTTGGGAGCACTTTTCCAGGGTCCTCACTACGGAGTCAGTCTTTTTGCGGGCGGAGTTATTTTATCGATCATGATTTTACCAACGATGATCGCCATTTCGCGCGAACTGTTTTTAACAATTCCCAATGAACTTCGAGAAGGAGTTTTAGCTCTCGGAGGAACTCGCTTCGAAATTATCAAGTTGGTAGTTTTGAGACTTTCTTTTTCTGGAATTATGGGAGCAGTTATCTTATCTCTCGGACGCGCTTTGGGAGAAACGATGGCGGTCACGATGGTCATCGGAAATCGCCCCGATATAAATTTTTCATTGTTTGCCCCGGGATACAGTCTTGCATCGGTCATTGCGAATGAATTTTCTGAAGCAACTTCCCCTTTATATCTTTCGGCTCTTGCTGAAATGGGGCTGATTTTATTGATGATCACTTTTATTGTGAGTGGAATTGGAAGAGTTTTAATTTATCGTGCAAGAAATGTTTCTTAATATATGACCAGTGCGAAATAAAATATTTGTTTTATAAAAACTGTCATTCCCGCAGTCTTTTGAGCGGGAATCTATTAATTATCATTGGATCCCCGAACCCAAGGGATCCGTGTGGGATAAAAACATTCGGGGATGACACAAAACAAATCCAGCAAAAAAATGAAATTTCATTACACCCAAAGAAAATGGACAAATCGTTTGATCGCAACTCTATGCGGTGCCTGCTGTCTCATGACTGTTGCGGTTTTAACGCTTCTTTTAGGATACGTGATCTATCGAGGAAGCGCTGCTATTAATCTTGATTTTTTCACTAAACTTCCAACCCCCGTCGGAGAAACGGGCGGAGGAGTTTCTAATGCGATTGTAGGAACCTTAATTCTCGCTGGAATCGCTTCAGTAATAGGAATTCCGATCGGAGTCTCTACCGGTCTTTATCTCGCCGAATATGGTCGTGGGCGTTATGCCACGATGGTCCGTTTTTTTACCGATGTTTTAAATGGACTCCCTTCCATAGTTATGGGACTTTTTGCTTACGCATTAATCGTCATTCCGATGAAAGGTTTTTCAGGACTATCTGGCGGAGTTGCGTTAAGTCTGCTGATGATTCCGGTGATTGTTCGAACGACAGAAGAGGTGGTCAAACTAGTTCCACATACCTTACGAGAAGCGGCTTTGGCATTGGGGGCCCCCGAATGGAAAGTAATTTTATACGTCGTCGTAAAAACCGCAAAGGGAGGGATTGTCACGGCAATCGTCTTGGCACTCGCCCGAATTATTGGTGAAACTGCCCCTCTCCTGTTTACTGCTTTTGGAAACCAGTTTTGGCAGACGAATATTTTGCAACCGATGGCAGCACTCACTTTGCAGATTTTTACCTATGCGATTAGCCCCTACGAAGATTGGCAGGCGAAAGCTTGGGGAGCGGCACTCGTTTTGGTGACGATCAGTTTAATCATTAATGTGACTGCGCGGTATTATACGAGAAGTAAGTTTAAGAAAATCAGATAAAACATTTTCCCCTCTTAAGGTAAGAGGGGGTTAGGGGGAGATATGAACGTGCGACGAGGTAAATAGACCACTTTTCATATCCCCTCCTGACCTCGCGCCGTCGGCATAGCCTTTGGCGACGCTGACCCCTTACCTTATATAGGGGAAGAGTTCATGGATTCTCATTTTTATGACCACTCAAGGACTATCCGTCAAAGATCTAAACGCCTGGTTTTCAAAAAAACAGGTTTTGAAAAACTTGAACGTCGAGATTAAAAAAAATGAAGTTACCGCTATCATCGGCCCATCCGGATGTGGAAAATCAACCTTCGTCCGTTGCCTGAACCGGATGCATGAAGTGACGATTGGAGCTCGAATCACTGGAGAAGTTCTCCTCGATGGTGAAAATATTTATGCGGCTGAAGTGGATCCGGTTCTCGTCCGAAGAAGAATTGGAATGGTGTTTCAAAAGCCGAATCCTTTTCCAACCCTTTCGATTTTCGACAACGTCATCGCCGGCCTGAAACTGGGGGGCGGACTCAAAAGAAAAGAATCCGAAGAGATCGTCGAACGGTGCCTCAAAATGGCAGCGCTTTGGGATGAGGTAAAAGATTCTCTCCACAATGCAGGAATTTCGATTTCAGGAGGACAACAGCAGCGTCTCTGCATTGCACGTGCCTTAGCGGTGAATCCTGAAATCTTATTAATGGATGAACCTTGCTCGGCTCTCGATCCGATCTCGACCGCAAGAATTGAACAACTGCTCGAAAATCTGAAAAAAGATTATACCATCGTCATTGTCACTCACAACATGCAACAGGCAGCACGAGTTTCCGATAAAACCGCTTTTCTTCTGAATGGCGATCTGATTGAATTTGATGACACTAAGAAAATTTTTAGAAGTCCTAAGTCTTCACTCACTGAAGACTACATCACAGGGAGGTTTGGATAATTTATGACTGAACATACATCGAGAAGTTATGAGCATGACCTGAAAGTGCTTCGAGAAAAACTGCTTCTCGCTGGCAGCAGAGTCGAAGAAATGGTCGATCAGGCAATGAAGGCACTGATTGGTGCTGATGCCGATCTGGCGCATAAGCTGATCCAGTCGGATAAAGAGATCAATCAGCTTGAAAAAGAGATCGATGAGCTCTGCTTCAATATTTTAGCCCTCCGACAGCCAACCGCTTCTGATCTAAGATTTATCATCACCAGTTTGAAAATTATCATCGACCTCGAACGAATGGGGGATCTGGGAGTCAATATTGCGGAACGTGCCTTGGAGTTGATCAAAGAACCACCGTTAAAACCTTATATTCACTTACCGATGCTCGCTCAAATGTCCCAAAAAATGATGAAAGAAGCGCTCGATGCCTTTGTGACCCGCGATGCCGCCTTGGCGCAAAGTGTTTTAACCCTCGATGATCCGGTCGATGACCTAACCAAAAAGATTTTTGATGAATTGCTCGATTTAATGAAACAGGATCCACAAAATGTTTCTCGTGCTGTGCGATTAAGTTATGTCGCAAAGTATTTAGAGAGATTGGGAGATCATGCGACGAATGTAGCCGAGATGGTTCTTTTTATGCTTCGGGGTGAGGATGTGAGGCATAAGCATTTTTCTTTATAGATAATATTTTTCCTTCCCCACTTAAGGTTAAGAGGGAAAGTATCTTATGAAAAAATTGTTTGCAGAATTTTTTGGCACTTTCTGGCTCGTATTTGCCGGAACTGGCGCAATTATCATCAATGAAATCAGTCAGGGAAAAGTGACTCATTTGGGGGTCTCGCTTGTTTTTGGATCAGTGATTGCCCTACTGGTTTATTCCCTCGGACCTATTTCTGGGGCCCATTTTAATCCAGCGGTCACCCTCGGTTTTTATTTTGCCCGACGTTTTTCTTTTCGACAAATTTTTCCTTATCTTATTAGCCAATGCTCTGCAGCACTTGTCGCTAGCTTTCTTCTTCACTTAATTTTTCCTGGCTCAGCAGATCTCGGTGGAACCATTCCATCCAATGGAGTTCTTTCTTCGTTCTTTCTTGAAATTTTGATGACCGCTGTTTTGATGTTTGTCATTTTATCTGTTTCCACCGGTGCAAAAGAAAAAGGAATCCCTGCTGGAATAGCGATCGGCGGAACTGTTGCCCTGGCAGCCTTGATCGGTGGCCCAATCTCAGGTGCATCAATGAATCCGGCTCGTTCTCTTGCCCCAGCGATCGTTTCCGGTCATTTAGAGTATTTGTGGATTTATTTGACCGCTCCCTTAATTGGATCTTTTGTCGCCGTGCAGGTTTGTCGTGCGATTCATGAAAAAGATTGTTGTGGATATATATGAAAGTAGTGGCGGACGACATACGCCCCTACCCTTATTATCAATTTTATGAACAAGAAAAAAATCGTTTTTGTCTGTGTTGAAAATTCCTGCCGAAGCCAAATGGCAGAGGCGTTTGCCCATCTCTCGTATCGCAATGATATCGAAGCTTTCAGCGCCGGATCAAAACCGTCAGGAAAAGTAAATCTGAAAGCGATCGAATCGATGAAAGAGATCGGATATGATCTGTCAACCCATGATTCGAAATCGCTCTTTGATCTTCCTGAGATTCAATATGACGCGGTGATTACGATGGGATGCGGTGATGAATGCCCCTATGTTCAAGGAAAATGGAGAGAAGACTGGAAAATTCCAGATCCCAAAAACATGGCTCTAGAAGAGTTTAGAAAAGTGCGGAATCTGATCCAACTTAAGGTAGAGGATTTACTGAAGCGTTTTGAATAGAGACTTTTTCAAAGCTTCAATTTTGGGCGGATCAACTCTTCGGTTTTTTTCGCAAGTGCTTTGAGATAGCCGTTCGCATGTGGATCTGTTTGATAATCGGCAAACGGTTTTACTTCCACCTCCAACCACTGACTCTGTTTGGAATCTTTCTCTTCATAGACAATTCGATAAATAACTGTTTTTCCATCCGGTTTAAACCCTTCTCTTAAACTCGCAT
>CAZQOW010000187.1:0-4802 GCA_964595045.1 uncultured Pseudomonadota bacterium | reverse complement strand
AGAAAAAAACAAAAAAAATTATTCTTTTTCATAAGTGACTCGTATAATAATGAATAAAGTTTTATCAAACAACCAGTAATTACAAATATCAACGCTGTCATCCTGAATGAAATGAAGAATCTTATCAACGTTGATCCGATTCTTCGCTTCACTCAGAATGACCAATTTATTTCAGGAATTTTCACTTCATGAATTCTTTCTCCATTGAATGGGACAGCCTGCTTTTCAAACAGGTTCAAACGCAATTTGACGAAGCTTGTCATAAACTTTCGTTGGATGAAAATATTCATGCAAGACTTCGAATTCCGAATCGCGCCATTATTGTCTCCATTCCATTTCGAATGGATAACAATAAAGTTTGCGTCGTTCCGGGATATCGGGTTCAACACAACGATGCCCTCGGCCCCTATAAAGGAGGCATTCGCTTCACCCCCAATGTTTCCTTAGGAGAAACCGCAGCTCTCTCCATGCTCATGACCTGGAAATGTGCCCTAGTCAACCTTCCGCTCGGAGGTGCCAAAGGAGGAGTTCAGATTGATCCCCTTCCACTTTCCCGTGGCGAGCTGCAAAGAATGACCAGAAGATATACTTACGAAATCGCCAATTTTATCGGCCCAGACAACGATATCCCTGCTCCCGACATGGGAACCAATGAACAGGTGATGGCTTGGATGATGGATACCTATAGCGAAATGAAAGGATATTCAATTCCGGCGATCGTGACCGGAAAACCGGTCGTCATTGGCGGATCACTCGGAAGAAAAGAGTCTACCGGTCGTGGAGTTGTTTACACAGTGATCGAGGCGGCGAAAAAAATTAATTTGAACTTGGACAGCTCCACTCGGGTTGCGATTCAGGGTTTTGGAAATGTCGGAACCGCTGCCTATCGTAAAATAGAAAAAATTGGATGCAAAGTGGTTGCAATCAGCGATCAATGGAGTGGCCTTTACAATCCAAAAGGGATTCCGTTCGACAAAGTTCGCGATCACATTCAAGAACATAAAATGTTAGAGGGTTTTAAAGGAGCAGAGAAAATATCTAATGAAGAACTTTTAAAACTCCCGGTTGAAGTGCTGATTCCGGCGGCCTGCGAAGGAACCATCACCGGCCCGATTGCTGAGAAACTCCAATGCAAAATTTTGGCGGAAGCGGCAAACGGTCCTTGTACTTTAGAGGCTGATCAAGTATTAAATGATCGACCTGAAATTTTTCTAATCCCTGATATTCTCGCAAATGCAGGAGGAGTGATTGTCTCCTATTTTGAATGGGTTCAGGATCTTCAGAATTTTTTCTGGAGTGAAAAAGAGATCAACCAACGTCTCTACGAAATTATCAAAAAGGCGTTTGATAATTTGATGAAAACTGCTGAAGAAAAAAAGGTCACTCACCGAATGGCCGCTTTAATGACAGGAATTCATTCGGTTTCACAGGCGATGTTGGTAAGAGGGCTTTATCCATAACTTTCTTCAAAGAAAACAAACTGATCCAAAATCAATATGAAGGCAATTAACCAGGCAATGTTAAAATCTGCACTCGATGTCGCGAAAAGCATCAAAGCGCGCGTGCTTTTCATTTATATCGACTCGCTCGATGAATTAAAAATTCCGGAAAATCTCCCAAAAAACTGTGAATTGATTTTGGTTAGCAAAAAACAGACAAGCGAACTCAATGATCTCGAAGCTCATGTCAAAAAAATCATTTTGATCCCCAAAATCAATCTCGGGCGACTCGGCCTGATCAAGCTCGCAATGGCTTTGGCAATCTCTCAACAATTGGTCGGAACAGGCGACCGGATTGTTTTTTTAAGCGGCACCTCCGAATTAAGATTACTCGACACTTTACTTCTGATCGAAATCGGTAAAGAGGCAGAAATCATTACGACCAAAAATATCGTTGGCATTTCTGATTCAGTAAAACCGGAGGTATTTGAACATCTCCTTTCTTTGGCGGTTGAACTAGCAATGAAAGGAAAAGAGGGAAAAACAATCGGAACCATCTTCGTCATCGGGGATCAAGAACGGGTAATGCAACTTTCTAAGCAGATGATTATTAATCCCTTTAAAGGATATACCGAAGAGGAAAGAAACATTTTAAATCCTCAACTCAAAGAAACTATTCGTGAATTCGCTTCGATCGATGGCGCCTTTATTATAGCCGATGATGGAACTGTTCTCACTGCCGGACGATACCTAGGAGCTGCTTCTGATGCAGAAGAGATCCCGCGTGGCCTTGGCTCTCGCCATATTGCCGCCGCAGGGATTACTGCCTTGACAAACGCAATTGCGATCGTTATCTCCGAATCGACCGGAGATGTCCGAATTTTCAAAAATGGAAAAATCTTAATGGAGATTGAAAAACCCTAAACGATTTCTCATACCTTATTCCCGAGAGGGAGAAGGTGATCTAGAAATTGGAAAGAATAGCTCAAAAGGAAAACATATGCCAAAAATCGGAAAAAAAAGTTTCGACACTCGAGTCGTTGCAAGAAATCTT
This sequence comes from uncultured Pseudomonadota bacterium, assembly GCA_964595045.1. GTDB lineage: Bacteria > UBA10199 > UBA10199 > JADFYH01 > JADFYH01 > CAZSRQ01. The sequence continues at coordinate 2,309 of CAZQOW010000187.1, read as the reverse complement.
CATGATAATAACATAAGAAAAGATTACGAAAAACATCTTAAATCCCTTCCAGATGATGCTGAGAATGCTGACTGGACAAGGCCTGGAGAAGAACAAGATTCTACTGCTCCTGAATTAGAAGTCGTGAGTTAATAAAAGTTGTTAAAGCTCAATGCCTTTTCACCTATTTTCTCCTGATCTACGCTTAAAAGCGATCAACTGCGATCACTGGAAGTTATAACAGTTTACAAAAAAATAGCTCATTGATTCATTGAATCAATGAGCTATTTCAGATCAAACAATTAGTTTTACAGTTTTACCGTCTGAAGCTTATTCGTCCAAGCAAGCGGATTAACCGGTTGCCCTTCTAATCTTACTTCATAATGTAAATGAGGGCCTGTACTATGGCCAGAAGAACCAACTTTAGAGATCTTTTGACCCTTGCGAATCGAATCCCCTTCCTCTACCATCACTGCGGAGTTATGACCATAGAGAGTGGAAACGCCGTTTCCATGGTCGATGATAATCGTCAGACCATATCCTCCTTTGCGTCCTACAAAACTAACCGTTCCTTCAAGTGGTGAAGAGATTAGAGTGCCTCTTGGAGCAGCAATATCAACCCCAACATGTACATGACCATGATGTCTTCCACCACGCCACTTTCCAAAATGCCCAGTTAAAATCCCATCAACTGGCCAAAATCTTCCATCAGTTGGGATTGCAGCTAAATCATCAATTTCGGGCAATTCGTTGACATCATCCAGAAAAAACTGAGAAGAGGAAGAGGAGTGAAAACTGCAGATTTCTTGCTCACACTCTTTCACATGCGCATAAGAACTTTTTCCAACTAAAACCGAAAAACAGCCAAAAACGAACAAAAACGTAAGAACTTTAACCTTCATGACATACCTCCTATGGGACAAAATAAAATGCCCTATAAAAAAACCCCGGTGGGTATGGGATTAATTGTTTTTTCAATTATCAATAAGTTTAACTAAATATCTTAAAAGAGTATCAAGGTTGGACAAAGAGAGTCAAGGTTTAACTCCTTGATCCTGTTCTGTTTTTTTGATGCGGCGCATTAGCAGTTTTATAAGTAATTGGAATTGTTAGCTCCTTATAAAGCTTTGAACTTTAAAAATAAGTAACTACTCATCTCTGTAGATTACTCTCATCCCTGAATGTTTTTGTCGAGGATCGCCTTTACTCCATAACCGGAGCATGGCCCGCTAAAAGCCTGTGGGACAGGCTTGTTTTGAGCATTTGAGTAGTTAAAGAAATAAATATTAAAAATGCGCGTAAAAAACTGGAAACTTTTTAAAAGAAGAGCCGATGAGAATAGCACACACAAAGAAATTCGTAAGATTAAGAAACTTAAGGAAAAATTATGGCCGTTCATAAAAGTGCATTTCATCCAATAGAGGTCAATCCAGAACTTGTAAAAAACTTAGAATCAAGACCTTTTGGAAACTGGTGGCATTTAGGAGAGAGTTATATTGTAGGCAGAAGTTATCTTAGCCAAGAAGCAGAAGATGGAAAAATCACCTATCATGAAGGTTACGATGCTAGTCGTTCCTATTATCATCTTCAAAAACTGGTTCGAGGCAATCATACTTTAAAAAATCTATTTGATAGCATTAAAGGACTTCAAGAACTTGGAGAACAATTAGTTACTATTGTTGATGAACAAAACCATGTGATTAAAGTGCACGGCATAGAAATTAAAATTGATGGAAATCCAACCGTTGAACAGATGCTCGCTGTGGGCGAAGGAATTCGCCGGCATGAACCGTGGCTAGTAAAAGCTCTATTTGATTCTCCATCTAAAATATTAGAAACCAAATTATTTTTTACACCCGAAAAAAAAATTATTCCGCTTGTAATTGCAGCGAATCAACCAGTTGATTTAAGATGGGATATCATTGACGGCTTTGCCCCTTCTTATTATGAATTCAATCCAGCTCATTTAAGTATCTCCGTTTATATATCTTCCGATTGGAAAAGTACTGAACCTCTTCTTAAATTAATAGGTACTGTAGATCATGAATTAGGCCATGCAGTCGATGCCTATCTTTTAGGATTAGGATTGTCTCTTCCCGGAATACCCCTTCCTCCTCCCCTCACCTGTCATGCACCACTTTCAAATAAAGGGATGACTTATATTCTTCAACAGGGACTTTGCATTCCTCAATTATTAGAAACTTACGGTAGAGAAGTGGTTGAAATTTTGAATCCTGAGAAACTTGACGATTATGAGCGGGCTATTAAAAAACATGGATTAGAAAGGAATTGGAACCAATCTGTTTGTTCACCGGTTCAAATTATTATCG
>CAZQOW010000186.1:0-4807 GCA_964595045.1 uncultured Pseudomonadota bacterium | reverse complement strand
AGAGACAAAAAAGATCGTTCAAAAGATTTTATTTTAGGAACTTATCTGAACGAAAAAGGAGAACGCTATCCTCTTCAAAGCGATCAAATTCAACTCACTTATTCTAATTTTTGGAAAAGTAAAAAAACAAAAGGAGACTATCCTCTTTCATGGGAAATACGAATCCCTGATCATCAAATATTCTTGAAAGCAAAAGCTGATTTTGAAGGTCAAGAACTAATAACTGAGCAAACGACTCAGGTAATCTATTGGGAGGGAAGTATTTCGGTCGAAGGAAAAGTAGAAAAAGAGGATTTTTCATCAAAAGGATATCTTGAAATGACCGGATATGCTGAGAGGTTTGAGAAGAAGATTTAATTTTTGTTGTATTCAAGAAATATTCTATTTATTCCACTTGCCGCTCAAGTTTATATCCATTCTTGCAAAGTGAACTCTTATTAGTAATGACAAAACTATCCATTTTAATAATTTATAAAAGCTTATGAGCAAATTTTGATTGCTTTAAGATATCTTATAAAATTCTTAATTTAAATATCAGTAAAATTTGATTAGAATTCCTATTTAAAATTTTCTATCTTATTACAATTTTAATTGAGTTAACATACCTGCTACAGGTTTCTTATCGAGTGATTGAGAAGTGGTTTAAAAGAATTATTTAATTACAGTGATAAGCGATGGATAATGAGTAATGAAAAAAATAATTATTATTTGCGGTCCAACAGGAGTTGGAAAAACAGAACTCAGTATCCAATTAGCAAAAAAACTGAATGGCGAAATTGTAGTTGCTGATTCTCAAGCGATCCTTAAAAGTTTTGATATTGGAACCGCCAAACCTACCGAAATAGAGCAAAAACAAATTCTTCATCATTTAATTGATGTTGCCGAATACGGTGAACCTTTTGATGCGGCAAAATTTTCAATGCTTGCCGATGAAGCGATTGACGATATTTTTTCTCGTGTCAAACAACCGATCATTGCTGGAGGAACCGGGCTTTATATCAAAGCAATTCTGCATGGTTTGATGGATGCCCCAAAGCGGGATGATCAATTTAGAAAAAAGTTGCAGGAAAGAATTGATCATGAAGGGTTAGAAATTCTTTATCATGAATTGAAAAAAATTGATCCAACGCGAGCTGCAGAAATTCATCCAAACGATGCAGTCCGAATTATTCGAGGATTGGAGCTTTATCATCTTACAAATAGCACTCCATCTGAATTGGCAGAGCATCATCAATTTCAGGAAGAGAAATATGAAACATTACAGATTGGGTTAAACCTGCCGCGTGAAGAGCTTTACAAAAGAATTGATCAACGAGTTCTCCAAATGATCGAAGCGGGATGGATTGAAGAAGTGAGAAATTTAATCCAAGGAGGGTATGATCTGATTCAGAGTAGAACTCAAACAATCGGCTATTCGATTCTCGCACGACATTTAAAAGGGGATTTTAGCTTCGAAGTAGCGATTGAACAGATTCAGAAAGAGACTCGCCAGTTGGCAAAGAGGCAATTAAGTTGGTTTAGGGGAGATCGAAGAGTTCAATGGTATACCCCACAAGAGTTTGAAAAAATTTTAGAGGTGTGTAAACATTTTTTAATCACCTCACTCCCAAACCACTCACAGAAATAATTCCCTGACAAACCGATTCACTATTCAATTGAATCTGCGCGTTGCTAGCTTGTTCAGTGGTCGGTCGATAGATGACATCAAGGGTTCTTGTCTGGTGTCCATTCAGACGAATAATGCGATGAGGTAAATAAAATTGAGTATTGAAAGATTGAGGTGTCAGTTTAAGTTCATAGGAACTGTTATTTATCAGGGTGATTCGAAGAGTTGCTCTTTCACCGATTTTTACCTTTCCGAAATTTATGACGGCAGGTTGAAGAGTGATGCAATCATCTCTTGTAGACAATGAAATATGAAGCGGACGAACAGAGTTAACCAACATGATTCCCCCCTCGATTTGGAAATTATTTGGTGATTTTTTTTAGATTGTACTGAAGAATGAACAAAATCAAAACAGATTATTCAAGATAATTGAGATCTTTGTGAAATGATTCGGTCAAGGTAAGTGCGGCTAAAGTTGCCAAACTCATGCAGATCACTGCCACAATACTTCCCGATTTTAAAATTCCAACCGAAGGTTTCAAATATTGAAAAAGAAGAGTAATCGGAACCACTGCTCCTCTCACAAAATTAGGAACAGTAGTTGCCACCGTCGCTCGTAGATTAGTTCCAAACTGCTCTGCAGCGACGGTGACAAAAATCGCCCAATAACCGTTGGAAACGCCGAGCGCAAAACAGACCCAATAAAGAAATTGATCACTCATTCCAAAACTCTTGTAATACAAAACCATGCTCAAAGCGGTGAGCAGAATAAAAATCAAAACGACTTTCTTTCTACTTTTCAGAAATTGACTTAGTGAACCGCTCGCCAGATCGCCCAAAACAAGTCCGCCATAACAATACATAATCCCCTTGGCGGCACTGACCGGAGCGGTGATCTGTAATGCCTTTGCGAATTCGGGAGAGAAGGTGATCATAATTCCAACCATGTACCAAGTCGGAAGACCAATCAGAATACATTTTAAATAGCGAATAAAACGATTCAAGTTGGTGAAGAGACTGAAAAAATTTCCACGGGAAATATTTTCGGTTTTAATTTGGTTGAACATCCCAGATTCATAAACGCTGACACGAAGAACGAGTAGCAAAAGCCCTAAAGTTCCACCCACGGCATAGGCAGTTCTCCAGTTCAAGTATTCTCCAACTATTCCAGCAAGGATAGCGCCCGAAACCCCAACCGTAGCGACGATCATGGTTCCGTAACCCCTTTTTTCTTTGGGAAGAACTTCACTGACTAATGTGATTCCTGCTCCCAACTCTCCCGCCAAACCAATGCCAGCAACAAATCTCAAAACTGCGTAAACTTCAACGGTATGCACAAAGGTGTTGGCAAGATTGGCGATGGAGTAAAGAAAAATTGATCCGAATAAAACGGAGAGCCTCCCTTTTTTATCTCCTAGCACCCCCCAAAACATTCCACCGATTAGCATTCCGGCCATTTGCATGTTCAGGAGAAGCACCCCTTTATCAAAGGCAGCTTGGCCTTCGAGCCCGAGGGATTTGAGACTCGGGATGCGAACGATGCTGAAAAGAACGAGATCGTAGATATCCACGAAATAGCCAAGAGCGGCGATGACAACTGCTGCATTTAAAATGGAAATTTTATCTTTATTCATAAAAAGAAGGAAAATATACTTTTTATGATATTTTTAACAAGAAGAAATTACTCACTTTTATCCAGCAGGAGAGCGTGCCTGGATAGGTATGAATTAAATTAGTCTATCGTTTGCCAAAAATTATCCAAAAGAATAATCAAAAATTTGAAATTAATCTGGAATAAAATTTCTCAAAAGGGCAGTCCCATCACTTTCAAGAAAAAGGGCTGGACCTTTTCCGAGAAAAAACTGCTTCACTTTTCTTCCGTTGGGATCATAGGCAATCACAATCTGATCCTGTTGACGGATTGAGGCGTTCACCGATCTACTAAATAATTTTTTGTCCCTTTTCTGGTCATCATCATCCGGCTCTCCCTTAAGATAAATCTCATTTTTATGGGAGTGGGCATAAAGCTGCAGATCGAACTTTCTGAATTCACCGATTGGATAAACTTGATAGCTTCCAAGTTTTACCAGATCGCCTGAATTTCCTCTTTGCTGATAGGCTCTCAGTTTTTCCAGATCGATCTTAAAATGGTCAAATCCAACCGTCGCGAAGGAGAGATCTTCGAGCTCAGTTCCGTAGTGTTGAAAAGAAGAAACTTTGCCATGAAGTTTTCCAAGTCTTAAAACCGTTTTGTCTACTTCCAACGCCTGGATTAAACCGTTGTAAATTGAAAAACTTTGAAGATGACTTTCAACGCCAAGATCATCGGTCACCAAGCGGAAGCGGTTGACAGAAGCGTTACTGGAGATATCTCCTTTTCCTCCTTCACTGAGAAGTCTCAAGTTTCCTCGCGCAGAAAGTTGGAGATTTGCCGGATTTCGATCGAATAAATTCAAGACCAATAGATCTTCTAAATATCCTGTAACTTTTGCGTTCCGAAGGGTCAGATTGGTTTTGAAGGGGAGATCCATTCCACTTCCGAGACGTACAAGCATGTGACTCAGATAAAAATCAGCCTTTCCTTTGACCTGCATTCTTCCTTTTTCAATTCCAAATTCAAAATCTGAAATCGTCGAAGAGTTGAATCCAAAGCTGTATCCCTCTTTTCTGGTTTTCTCATCAAAACCAGGCAAATGAAGAACACCTCTCTTTAATCGAAAAAGAGATGAGGATGTTTTAATTCCCAAATCCACAGAATAATCGTTTGGATCTTCAGGTACAAATCCGATTTTGACCTGTACATCCGTATTTTTAAGATGCGTTGGATCAAGTTCAGCCTCTCCATAAATATTTTTCCCCGAGGCTTGCTTTAAATCAATTTCTGTATTCTCCAATCCGATTGTAGCTCCTTTCCCAGGAAGATAAACGAGCGACGCTTTTCTCCCACGAATATTGGAAAAATCAAAAGCGGTTTCGGTCGTCGGAATATCGGTTTCAGCTTTTGGAGGAGTTTTTCCATTTATAGAAGCGATCGCAACTCCGTTTAAATCGATGGTTGATTCAAAAGTGTTCAAGTCGACTGTGCCAGACAAACTTCTCCAAGAAAACTGACGATTTCCAACATTGATTTTTCTTAAGTTTGCTTCCGCCGATTGAACCGTTCCAGTTCTTCCGGAAAGATAGATTTTATCCCGAATTTTG
>CAZQOW010000185.1:0-4829 GCA_964595045.1 uncultured Pseudomonadota bacterium | reverse complement strand
ACATAATCGTTCGCATCCCCTTCGAGCGTGAGGGTCATTCCTTTTGGAACGAAAGCGCCAAAGCTTTGGCCGGCAGAACCTTTGAATTTAATCTGGATCGTATCTTCCGGAAGCCCTTTTGCCCCATATTTGCGGGAGACTTCACTTCCGAGCATCGTTCCGACCGTTCGGTTTCGATTCGAAATACCGACTTCAACTTGAACTTTTTTGGTCTCTTCGAGTGCCGGTTTTGCCAACTTAATCAATTTGCGATCGAGAGCGACATCTAAACCATGATCTTGATCACGAATTTTTTTGATCGCCACTTCTGGACCGACGGTTGGGCGATAGAAAATCGCCGAGAAATCGAGCCCTTTTGCTTTCCAATGGGCAATCGCCTGATTGAAATCAAGACGATCGGATCTTCCGATCATTTCATCTACTGTTCTAAATCCGAGCTCCGCCATTAATTCTCGTAACTCTTGGGCAACAAAGAAGAAATAATTGACGACATGCTCGGGAGTTCCGGCAAATTTCTTTCGGAGAACCGGATCTTGCGTCGCGACACCGACAGGACAGGTATTTAAATGACAAACTCTCATCATGATACAACCGACCGCAATCAGTGGAGCTGTCGAAAACCCGTACTCTTCGGCTCCGAGAAGTGCCGCAACCGCAACATCACGACCGGTCTTCATTTGGCCATCTGCTTCTACGACAATTCGATCTCTTAAATTATTAAGGACTAAAACCTGCTGAGTCTCGGCCAATCCTAACTCCCAAGGAATACCAGCATGTTTAATGCTTGTTTGGGGAGAAGCACCGGTTCCGCCGTCATATCCGGAGATGAGAACCAGATCGGCATGAGCTTTCGCAACACCAGCTGCCACAGTTCCAACACCGACCTCAGCAACCAGCTTTACACTAATACGCGCTTTGGGATTAGAATTTTTCAAATCATAAATCAGTTGCGCCAAATCTTCGATCGAATAGATATCATGATGCGGTGGCGGGGAAATTAAACCGACACCCGGTGTGGAAAAGCGGACTTTCGCAATCCAGGGATAAACTTTATGACCTGGGAGTTGTCCCCCTTCACCTGGCTTCGCTCCTTGGGCAATCTTGATTTGAATCTCTTCGGCTTGAACCAAATATTCACTGGTGACACCAAATCGACCGGAAGCAACTTGTTTAATAGCGCTACTGCGAGAATCACCGTTCGGATCTGGAATATAACGGGCTGGATCTTCGCCCCCTTCGCCGGTGTTGGATCTTCCGCCGATTCGATTCATCGCAATCGCCAAAGTTTCATGCGCTTCTTTACTGATGGAACCGTAGGACATCGCACCGGTCTTGAAACGTTTGACAATCTCTTTCACCGGTTCGACCTCATCGATCGAAATCGATTTTCCTTTTTTGAACTCGAACAAGCCGCGAAAGGTGCATAAATTCTTGCTTTGGTCATTGACGAGACGGGCAAACTGCTTGTACGCATTATAATCTTCGAGACGAACCGAGGCTTGAAGTTTGGCAACCGTTTCAGGGTTAAAAAGATGATATTCCCCATCTCGGCGCCATTGATATTGTCCGCCGGAAGCAAGTTCAAGAGCACCTGATCTACGATGAGGAAATGCTAATCGATGTCTTTTTAAAGTTTCCTGATAAATTTCTTCAAGACCAATTCCTTCAATTCGAGTCGCCGTATGCGTAAAATAACGATCAATAAATTCTCTATTCAATCCGATCGCTTCAAAAATTTGGGCACCGCGATAACTTTGAATCGTCGAGATCCCCATTTTTGACATTACTTTGACGATCCCTTTTTTAATCGCCCGAATATATTTCAGTTCGGTATCGCGATGATCAGTTTTTTGCAAAACTCCTTCATGAATCAAATCATCCAAAGTTTCAAAAGCGAGATAAGGATTGACCGCGCCAGCTCCATATCCGACCAGAAGAGCAAAATGATGAACCTCTCGAGGTTCTCCGGTTTCGATGACGAGACCTACTTTGGTTCGAGTTCCTTCACGAACTAAGTGATGATGAAGTCCCGCAGTTGCAAGCAAACTTGGAATGGGAGCATGTGTCTCATCAACTCCACGGTCGGAGAGAATAATCAGATTACATCCGTTTTGAATCGCCGCTGTCGCTTGGGCAAAAACTGATTCGAGCTGTTTTTGCATTCCTTTGGAACCGGATTCGGCCGGAAAAAGAATAGAAATAGTTTTTGATTGAAATCCCTTGAACGGTTTTGTTTCCAAAAGTTTCAATCGAGCCAATTCATCATTATCAACAATCGGATTTTTTAGTTTAATCTGATGACAACTTTTTTCAGACGGTTCGAGCAAGTTCTGCTCTGCGCCAATCGTCGTATCGACGGAAGTCACCAGTTCTTCTCGAATCGCATCGAGAGGAGGATTGGTCACCTGCGCAAAGAGTTGTTGAAAATAATTAAAAAGATTTTGCGATTTGGGAGAAAGCACTGCGAGCGGTGTATCAGTTCCCATCGAGCCGATCGCTTCTTCTCCGTTGGTCGCCATCGGAAGCATCAGTAAATTAATATCTTCTTGGGTGTAACCGAACATCACCTGCCTTTGGGTAACGGTTTTATGATCCGGTTCGGGAATATGAGGCGACTCAGGCAAATCTTCAAGTTTAACCAGATTTTCTTTTAACCATTTTCCGTACGGTTTTTGGCTAATTAGTTTTGTTTTCAACTCTTGATCATCGATAATTCGACCTTCTTCGAGATCGACCAAAAACATTTTTCCAGGCTGCAGTCTTCCTTTAGAAACAATTCGATCAGCTGGAATATCGAGAACTCCGACTTCGGACGCCATCACAATCAGATCATCTTTGGTGACATAATATCGGGAAGGACGAAGTCCATTTCGATCAAGAACGGCACCTATGGTCTGACCATCGGTAAAAACAATCGAGGCAGGGCCATCCCAAGGTTCCATGAGGCAAGAATGGTATTCATAAAAATCTTTTTTATCTTGCGACATTGTTTCATGCCCACTCCAGGCCTCAGGAATCATCATCATCACCGCATGGGGGAGCGAATAACCGGACATCACTAACATCTCGAGTGCATTATCAAAAATCGCAGAATCAGAACCAAACTCACGAATGACAGGCAAAACTTTGATCAACTCATCGCCAAAAAGTTTGGACTCAAACATTCCAGCTCTTGCACGCATCCAATTGATATTTCCACGAAGTGTATTGATTTCGCCGTTATGCGCAATGTAGCGAAATGGATGCGCAAGCTCCCAATTCGGAAAAGTATTCGTACTAAATCTTGAATGAACCAGCCCTAATGAAGAAGTCATCGATTCATCATGGAGGTCAGGATAAAAGGTATTGAGCTGATCATTGGTTAACATCCCTTTATAAATGAGTGTGCGGCTTGATAAAGAGGGAATATAAAATTGATCCCAATCGGATAAATTCAGGGCACGAATTTCGTTTTCAAAACATTTTCGAATGATAAAAAGACGACGTTCAAATGCTTCATCGGCTGGGCCTGGAAGATTGGCCCCTTTCTCACCGAGCGCAACGATAAACTGTTTGACGACTGGCATCGCGTTTCGAGCGGTTTTTCCCAACGGACTTTCGTTCACAGGAACATCTCTAAATCCTAAAAATTTTTGTCCTTCTCGTTCTACGATCGATTGTAAAAGTTTTTCTCCTAGTTCTCGATTTTTTGAATCTTGGGAGAGAAAAACAGTTCCAGCGCCATATTTCCCAATCTCTGGAAGGTCAATTTTCAACTTTTTAAATTCTTTGACTAAGAACTCATGGGGCAACTGAATTAAAATTCCTGCGCCATCTCCGGTATTCACTTCACATCCGGAGGCACCCCGATGGGCAAGGTTGTGAAGAATTAAAACCGCCTGCTCGACAATCTCATGCGATTTTTTTCCCTTCATATGAGCAACAAATCCAACACCACAGCTATCATGCTCATATTGAGAATCGTATAAACCTTGCTTTTTTAATTGGTACTTTTCCATAAGTTAAGATCAATCATTGATTCAAAAAGGGATGCTTTTCTATCGTTTACTCTGTGTAAACCCCATTTGGGGTTCGCAAAGTAGCCTTGATTGAGCAGAGAATTCAAGAGATATTTTAAGGGACGAAATCTTTTGAAAAAGTCAAAAAAAAGCCCCGAATAGATCGGGGCTTTTCCACTGTTTAATTTTCACTTTTATCTTATTTGGTATTTTTCTTCATCGATCGAATCAGAGAAAAAAACAATCCAGGAAGAAAAGAAAGTACCAAAGCAAGCTCACTTTGATTTTCACCCATCAAACTTCCCAAGCTACAACCACCACTTCCCTCGGCAATCAAGTCATTGGGATTATTTGTTTCTTGGCCCGAAGCAGAATGATCTGTTTTCAGAGTTGCGCTGGCGGTTTTTATCTCTCCACATCGATACTCACAGCTTAAAGTGATCTTATAAACCCCTTCTTGATGAAGTTTTACCGTTGGGGTTAAAGTTCCTTCATTGATCAAATCGACTTGATTATTCGGGGTGATACTCCAATGATATTTTTTAACCTGGAGTTCTCCATCCGGTCCAACGCAATTCCCTGTCAGTTGGATTTCTTCTTCTACCTTCACCTCTCGGTCTGGACCAACAGAAACAGTCGCTTTTTCAACTTCGTTCATCCAAACTCTAACGGATGAGCTACCATCCCCACTGCGGGTAAGATAGAGAAGATCATCTCCACCGGTATGATCCAAATTGACACTTTCAATCGCCGCAATAAAAGGATTAATAGGAGCATCTATCCCTCCTCCAAGTCGAGTAAAAGAAGCATATTGATCATTCGAATTTAGTA
>CAZQOW010000184.1:0-4833 GCA_964595045.1 uncultured Pseudomonadota bacterium | reverse complement strand
ATGCTCGCTGGCTTGCCCGTTCGACTCGATTTGTTCCAACTCAACTCAAAACTTTGAAAGAATATGGTCTTCCGAGAGATATCATCTTTCTCTCGATGATCGAAAGCGGTTTTAATACCCATGCCTACTCAACCGCTGCCGCTTCCGGATTATGGCAGTTCATCCGATCCACCGGACGGCTTTACGGACTCGATTCTGATTATTGGGTCGATGAAAGAAGAGATCCTGAAAAAGCCACTCTTGCCGCGGCAAGGCATCTCAAAGATTTATATGAAGAGTTCGGAGATTGGTATCTCGCGTTTGCCGCCTACAATGCCGGTGCGGGTAAAGTCCGAAGAGCGATTGAAGCAACCGGTTCAAGAAATTTCTGGGATTTAGCTGCTTCTCGATATCTGAGACAAGAAACCAAAGATTATGTTCCCAAAATTTTGGCCGCTGCCATTATCGGCAAATCTCCTGAGAAATATGGTTTTAAAGATATTGAGTTCCAAGATCCGATCGCGACAGAAAAAGTAAAGGTTTCCTCTCCCACTGATTTTGAGACTATTGCTAACTGTGCCGGAGTTGAAGTCGATCTAGTTCGTTTGTTAAATCCTGAATTAATTCGAAGCATGACTCCGCTTAATCATCCACAGTATGAAATTAATCTTCCCCGAGTGACTACTAAAAATTTTCAGATGAGATATGCAAAACTTTCTCCTGTCGAGCGTTTGAAAAATGTCCGTTATGTGGCGGAGCGATCCGAAGCAGTGAAAAATATTGCACGAACTCACGGAGTAACAATTGCAACAATCTTCAACGCAAACCCCACGTTGGGTTCTCGAAAAAGTGTCACGAAAGGAACAGCGATTCTCATTCCAAAAACTTATGAGTCTGCTCCTGAATTTTCTGTCGCTTCGGCCTATCTTCCATCTACTAAGGGAAACCGCCTAATCGATCTTATTGCGGAGGCGCCTGAAAGAACAAAGTCAGATAAAAATTCTAAAAAGAAAAAGGAAGAAAAGAAGCTACCCGGAGTTGATCATCTTGATTCAGATGGAGAAATGCAAGTCGCCTGGAAAGAAAACTCTACAGTTTCAAAATCAACTACCAATGATTTCATCGCTTCCGATAAAGTCGAAAAAATGGTAATGGCTGCGGCTGATCCGCAATTTGAATCAGCAATTGAAAGTGAAAACAATCCTCCCTTTGAAGAAAACAAAGTCAAAGAAGAAAAAACTTCTTCAGGATCGATCGAGCTAGTCGATAACGCTATTGAAAAAACAGAGAGTGATGTCGATGCCCAAATTAAAAAATCCCTGAAAGGAATTGAAATCTCGACGAAATATCCAAATGATCTTGTCGACTCTGATGAAAAAACAGAAAAAAAATCCGTTGTTAGTAGAACAAAAATTGCTCAAGCTAAAATGATTTATCATCGAGTTAAACGAGGGGAAAATTTAACCTCTATTGCAGAAAAATACGAGGTGACTGTCAGCGATTTAAGAGAGTGGAATAAGCTCGAGGGAAAAAAGAATCTCCTCGCCAATCAAAAAATAACGATTAAATTAGGGGATAGTGAAAAAATAAAATCGACTCCAGCCGGAAAAGAAATCGCTTCGCACATTGAAAAAGAAACCAAAAAAGTTGCCAATAAAAATCTAGTAAAAATCGTTAATTACAAAGTGCGTCATGGAGACACCTTATATAAAATCGCCCGAAGGTATGATGTTTCTCCCGACGATATCCTCAAAACCAATCGATTGAGCAAAAAATCTTCTATTCGTCCAGGATCGTTTTTAAAAATCCGCAAAAAAGATCTTGCCTTGAATAAAGGGTAATACTTGCCATTTCTTACTGCTGCAGGAATCTCCCACCATCATACTTTGTGGAGATTCCTGCAGCAGTAAGAATTAATGGACAACTTCTCCACTTTACGAACTGAATAAGACGGTATACGAAAGAGCATGGCCGAAGGCGAAAAAATCATTGCAACCAACCGTAAAGCTCATTTCCATTACGAAATTTTGGAAAAGCTTGAAGCAGGTTTATCGCTGCTCGGAAGCGAAGTAAAATCGCTTCGCGAGGGAAAAGCGAATCTAGCCGATTCATATGCCATGATTCATAACAATGAAGTTTTTCTCTACAACTGCCATATCAACCCCTACAAAAATTCAGGACCATTTAATCATGAGCCAATGCGAAGTCGAAAGTTGCTTCTCCATCGAAGTGAAATCACAAAACTGATCGTCAAAACCCAGGAAAAAGGATTAACCCTCATCCCGCTCAAACTTTATTTTAAAAAAGGAAAAGCAAAAGTTGAGCTCGGAGTCGCCAAAGGAAAGAAAATTTACGATAAACGGGAAACAATCAAAAGACGGGAAACGGATCGAGATATGGAGAAGGCGATGAAGCGGGGGAGAAGATAAAGATTCAAACTTTTTTTGTTTAAGGTTTTTTTGTCTCAAACATACTTTTTAACGCATTGAAAAAACCGGTTGCATTTACCTGACTATACTCATGATAAGAAGGCAGAATCTTCACCAACCTCTCATGCGCTTTTTTGAGGGAGTGATAAGGAAAACTCGGAAAATAGTGATGAAGTGCATGATAGCGTAGCCCGAGCGGTGCCCAAAACCCCACCAGTAAACCGTTTGGGAAATTGACTGAATCGAGAAGCTGCTCTTCAACGGTCAATTGAACTCCCTCATTTTGAAATCGATGCGCTACTAAAGTTCGAAGTTGGTTGATAAAGCCGATGAGAGATCCAGTGAGCACTCCAAAAGCCAATACTTTCCAGGAAAAAAAACCTGTATAGATCGATGCCAAAAGAAAACTAATCCAGAGAAAACAGGCGATTTCTAATAGGATCCAATTTTTTTTCTCTTTTCCTTGGGGAACCGCTCGGGAAAAGGCTGGATTAATTCCCAGTGTAGAACATTTGGCGACGGTAAATCGGTAGACCTTTGAACTGACAAGCGATAAAGGGGCCAAAATAAAAAAGCGCAAAATCAATCCGATTGGAGCAAGCAGAGGAATCAAAAGAAAAGAAATCACCTGCCAAAAGCTTTGATGCGCTAAAGAGAGATATTCAGGATCTTCTGCCGTTCCATAAACGGCTCGACGATGATGGTAAAGATGAACTCCGGTATAAAAGAAAGAAGGAATCAATAACGGAATTCCAACCAGTAAATTCCAGGCAGTTTGAAAACCTGGAACTGCCCCTTTTTTCAAATGGGCAATTTCGTGAATAAAGAGAATCGAACGATAAAGGGCAAAAATGGTGAGAGTGAATAAGAAAAGAGTGACTAGTAGACTTTGATTGCCTCGGATGACTAAAACAAAAGATACCCATCCTATCAACGTGCTCAAAAACAGATCCACCCAATAAATTAAAGGATTCGCCTTCGCTAAATCAGATAATTCAAGATGAATCTGCCGATAAGATTTATCAGAAGATTTTTCTAGAAAACCTTCTCCATTTAAATCTTCTTCTTCGAAATCGATGGAGCTTGAATGATTCAACAATTTTTTCTCCTAAATAGTGGAGGGTGAAACAAAACTCATTGGCATTTTGACGGAAAATAAATAAAATATTTAGAAATATTCAACTATTCGTTTCCAAAAACTATTGTCATCCTCGAATATTTTTATTGGGGATTCCCGCTCAAAAGCTTGCGGGAATGACAAAAATTAAAAAAATTTAATTTGCTCATGTCCTCATCGCAAAGAGAAAAGATTAGCTTAAAAGAGATTGAAGAAATTTATTCACATCTTTTCTCGACCGATTCAATCGAAAATTTTCGAGGATATCGCCTAAAAACAGCTCGCACTGTTTTTATTCGGGTGTATCAGGTTCCCATTCAAGCCCCTTGCACCATTGTCTTTCAATTTCTTCGCAAAAAAACTGAAAACGAAACAGGGAGTATTCTCAATCGATTAATCAAACTTCCCATCTCTGTCAAATGGCTATCGGAAAGCTGGGTTCAATTCGAAATTCATGTAAAAAAAGAGTCTCAAACCTCTTCAGTTTTAAGAAAAGCCTGTTTTTTCATCCCCAAAGGACTTTTTGGATTTTTATTCGGCTATTTTACTTTTACATTCTCTCGATGGAGATTTTCAAAGCTTTGTCGACAGGTCAGAAAGCAGAGTGAAAAGGTTTATCGTGGAATGAAGGCAATTCAGGGAAAACAAGAAGTTGTAAAAAACCCAATAGTTTTAACGAACAACCTAAAAACTATTTCTTTAGAATCTCGACCGGATTCCCCTCAGAATCCTGAATGTAAATCGATTGAGTCCCATCTCGGTGAGAGCGAAGCTTTCCAAACTTCTCAGCATCTTCTCGCTCAAACGCCACATGCGAAGGATGCTCTTCAGCCACCACTAGCGCCAGCTTGATATTTTCAAACTGCAAAAATCCCCAGCTTTCATCTTGATAAATAATTTGGCAGGAAAATTTTTCGGTATACCAATCAATCGCCCGTTGAATATTTTTCACGGTGACTGCGACATGATGAAGAGAATCTAGTGTTTTATTTGAGGAGATCATTTCTTTAATCCACAAAATCAATCTCAATCGGTGGAAGCAACTTCTTTCTAGCCGCCTCTTCAAAAAGCAGATGAAGTGCTTTTTTCCCTTTTTCGCCATAATCAACCGTCAGATCATTGACATACATTCCAATAAATCGATCGGCCAAATTCTGATCGAGCCCTCTACCAAATTGCAATGCATACTCGACCGCTTCTTTCCGATGCTCAAGGCCGAGCTGGATACTTTTTCGGAGGATTTTTGAAATTTCTTTCATCGCCGGCATTCCCAAATCACGTCGAATCACATTTCCACCGAGTGGGAGC
>CAZQOW010000183.1:0-4847 GCA_964595045.1 uncultured Pseudomonadota bacterium | reverse complement strand
AAAACATGTTCGCTTTTCGTCCAATCTTTTACCACCTTGACGAAGAGAGAAAGAAACGCTTTTTTACCGGTTAAATTTTCAATCTCAATTCGGGCTTCTTGCCCGATTTTTTTGAGCATCAATCCCGCTTTTCCAATGACAATCGGCTTTTGCGAATCTTTCTCGACATAAATCGTTGCGCTGATGCGATCAATCTTCGGCTCTTCTTTAAATTCATCGATGACCACCGCAACCGAATAAGGAACTTCTTGATGCGTCAATTTGAACAATTTTTCACGAATGATTTCAGAGGCGAGATAACGCAAATTTCGATCGGTCAGTTGATCGTCCGGGTAAAAAGCAGATCCTTCTGGAAGATAATCGAGTGACTTTTGAATGAGAGTTTCAACTCCATCTTTTTTCTCGGCTGAAATGAGAAAAAACTCTTTGGCTTTGGAATGCTCTTGCCAGAATTTGACAATCGGCAAAAGATGAAGCTTTGCAACCTGATCAACTTTATTAATTACAATAAAAAAAGATTTATTGTTTTCTTCAATCTCCCGAACAAATTTCAAATCAAGTTCAGAAACTTTTACTGTCGGCTCAACGAGATAAAAAATCAGATCGGCGTCGGCAATCGTACTTTTCGCCTCCGCTACCATGAAATCGTTGAGCGGCTTGTGGGGAGTGTGTAATCCTGGAGTATCCAGAAAAAGAAGCTGTCCTTCTTTCGTATTAAAAATCCCTAAGATTTTTTCACGGGTCGTTTGCGGTTTATCAGAAACAATCGTTAGTTTTTCGCCGAGAATTGAATTGAGTAAAGTCGATTTTCCAACGTTGGGAGCACCAAGAATTGCTATATAACCACTTTTAAAAGACATGCCTAACTTCTTTCTACCAAAACTTTTTGATTTTCTTGATTAGCTTTTTTGATTCGTTCAACCTCTTCTAATGCCTGCTTCGCTGCCTTCTGTTCAGCCTCTTTCTTGCTTTTCCCCTCGCCTATCCCATAGATGGTCTGATGAATCAAGATATCAATTCGGAAGGTTTTGTCATGATCTGGCCCCAACTCTTCGACCAGTCGATATTTTGGGATGGTTTTATAAAGATTTTGCGCCCGTTCTTGCAGCTCAGTTTTATAATCCCGGTAAAAAGGATCTTCATGCAAATCGCCTATCAGCCCATCAAACTGATTTCGGATCACCTTGAAAGCTTTTCTGAAACCGCGATCAATATATAAAGCTCCCAAAATCGCTTCATAAGCATCTGCTAAAAGAGAGGATTTTTCCCGTCCCTGCCCCAACTCTTCTCCTTTTCCCAAATAGAGCTGTTCTCCCAATTTTAAATCGCGGGCAAGTTTTGCCAGTGATTTTTCATTCACAATCGAAGCACGAAATTTGGATAGTTCACCTTCAGAGGATTTTGGATAAATTTCCATCAAGGCATGGGAAACGACCAACTCCATCACCGCATCCCCCAAAAACTCGAGTCGTTCATTATGAAAATCGGCACTCCATCTTTTTTCGTTGGCGTACGATTTGTGCGTTAACGCCCGTTTTAAAAGACCCCGATCCCAAAAACGTGCCCCCAACCGTTTTTCTAGCTCTTTCAATCTTTTTTTTTCAAGTTTCGATAATCTCGCCAAACAACTCTCCCTTTTCATAATGAGTCGGTCTGCCAAAAATAAGCGGACTGACACTCGATTTTGGATAAACATAACTTTCAGAAGGAATATTCACGAAAAGATAATTTCGACTCACCCCCCTAAAATAGCGGGAATCTTTTTCATTCGAATTTTCTTCCAAAATAATTTCTGTTTTTTTACCAATTGAGTTTAAATAAAATTTTTCTTTTTTCTTTCGAGAAAGTTCAAGCAACCTAGAAACTCTCTCTTTTTTCACTGAAGACGATATTTGTTCTTGAAAAGTCGCCGCTTTCGTCCCTTTTTTCGCCGAATAGGGGAAAACATGTAAATAATCGATCGGCGCTTCTTCAATCAGTTGATAGCTTTTCTCAAATCTCTCTTCATTTTCAAAAGGAAATCCGACCATCACATCGGTTCCGATACAGATCTCAGGGATCTTATCTTTCAGTCTAAAAC
The DNA here is from genome assembly GCA_964595045.1 of uncultured Pseudomonadota bacterium. Lineage (GTDB taxonomy): Bacteria > UBA10199 > UBA10199 > JADFYH01 > JADFYH01 > CAZSRQ01. Next base: position 2,767 of record CAZQOW010000183.1, on the reverse strand, counting down.
TAAGTTGCGTAAATTCTTCAGATTTATATCGCCTGCGCATTAATTTTAGAGTTTCATCTTCGCCACTTTGGATTGGGATATGCAAATACTCACAAAAAACTTTCGATTGAGCAAGAAAATCGATCATTTCATCGGTCACTTCTTCTGGATCAATGGAGGATAATCGAACGCGATGAACCGGCGACTCTTCTTCAATTCGACGCATCAGATCAAGCAAACTGCTTTTGGGATCCAGATCATAACCGTAAGTCCCCAAATGAATTCCGGTTAAAACTACCTCTTCAAAATTTTGCTCTTTTAACTTTCTTAATTCTGAGAGGATTTTGTCAGGTTCTAGGCTCCGATTTTTTCCACGCGCATATGGAATGACGCAAAAACTGCAAAACTGATTACAGCCATCCTGAATTTTCAAAAAAGCTCTCGTGTTTTTTGAATAAGAAGTAAATTCTGAGGAAAAGACAACTTCCTCTTTAAAAAGATCTTCGACAATAATCTCGGGAACGAGCGGTTTCACCTGTTTCAGATAATCAAGAATCGAGCTTTTCTGGTTATTTCCCAAAATAAAGGAAACCCCTTCGACTTCGGCTATAGATTCAGGGTCGGTCTGCGCGTAACAACCGGTTACTACAATCGAAGCATTTGGATTCAATCGATGTGCTTTTCGTACGAGCTGTCTCGCTTCGGAGTCTGCTTTATTTGTTACAGTACAAGTATTCAGAATATAAGCATCCGCCTCAGAATTAAAGGGAACGAGCTTCCATCCTGCTTGAGACAAATCCCCCTCAATCGCGGCGGAATCATATTGATTCGCTTTACAACCCATCGTGTGAATGGCAACAGTTTTTGACGACATAGTTGAACTTTCTTTATTAACTCAAGTTACGCGATTTCTTCAATTTTTGAAAACAACATCCCCCTCTCTTTTGGGGAGAGGGTCGGGGTGAGGGGAAACATTGAGATTTGGATAAATTCCAATTCCTTGCAAACGTTCCACCTCCCCCCTCATCCGCCCTTCGGGCACCTTCTCCCCCTGGAGAAGGGATTCATTCGAAACTTTTCATTAAATCGCGTAACGTGAGTTATTAAATTCCTTCTTCAATCCACCCACCCCCCAAAACTTCATCCTGTTGATAAAAAACAATCGCCTGCCCTGGAGTAATGGCCCGCTGTGGATCTTCAAAGACTACTCTCGTTTGATCATTTTCCAATCGTTCGACAAAGCAGTTTTCCGCCTGATGACGATATCTGATTTTTGCACTAATTTTTTCAGAAGAAGTAGGAGGATTTTGAGTCCAATGAACTTTTGAAGCGATTAAGCTAGTTTGATAAAGAGAAAGATCTTCCGCTAATACAATTCGGTTCGTTTGTGGATCAATCGATTTCACATAGACTCTTTTTCCCGCAGCAACTTGAGTTCCGCGGCGCTGACCGATTGTGTAATGATGAATTCCTTCATGTTGGCCTAAAATCTTTCCTTCAGTATCCACGAAATTCCCCCTCTTTACAAAGGAGGGGGCCAGGGGGAGGTCCCGCATCGCCTTCTCAACAAACGCCCCAGCATCATCATTCGGAACAAAACATATTTCTTGGCTCTCAGCCTTATCTTTTGTTTTTAAATTATGTTCTCGCGCAATCTTTCTCACCTCTTCTTTGGTCATTCCCCCTAAAGGAAATAAAATTTGCGCCAACTCTTTCTGTCCCAAGGAATAAAGAAAATAGCTTTGATCTTTTTTTGGATCGACCCCTTTTAAAAGTTTAAAGTTTCCAGCTTCATCCGATTCAATTCGCGCGTAATGCCCAGTCGCCAGTTTTTCAGCCCCAAGTTCTTTTGCCTTTGCGAGAAATGGATTGAACTTAATCTCTGTATTACAGAGCACACAAGGATTTGGCGTTCGCCCCTTTAAATATTCAGTCACAAATGGATCGATCACTTTCTCTTTAAACTCTTCCTTAAAATTCATCGCATAAAACGGCATCTCTAAATCGTCGCAAACCCGTCTGGCATCGTTCATATCTTGAACAGAGCAGCATCCAGAGGTTTTGACGGACGGATCTTCCGGTTGATCGCGAAGTTTCATCGAAATACCGATGACTTCATGACCCTGTTTTTTTAATAATAAAGCGGCAACGGAGGAATCAACTCCACCGCTCATCGCAACGACGATACGCATATTAATCCTTTTTGTGATCTTCTAAAAACCCCCTCTCCCCTTGACGGGGAGAGGGCTGGGGTGAGGGGTGCACTTCGAGCTTGCAACCAATTTACTTGCAATGCCACGTCACCCCTCACTCGGCCTATGGCCACCCTCTCCCCGTCAAGGGGAGAGGGTGAATTTCATTTTTTCTATCATTCTTGGCAAAACCTCGATCACCCTCTGAACTTCTTCTTCCGTATTCAACTTCGATAAACTAAAACGAATCGAAGATTTTGCCTCTCGGGACGATTTTCCCAAGGCAAGAATGACATGCGAAGGATCGATCGATCCGGATTCACACGCTGCACCGGCTGAAACGGCAATCCCTTCTAGATCAAGGTTGAGTAGAAGCGTTTCTCCATCGATGTTTTGAAAGAGAATATTACTGGTATTAAAAAGACGATTTTCAAGATCCCCATTCAGAGAACTTCCCACGATGCGAGATAAAATCCCCTCTTCCAATTGATTTCGGAGATAACAGATTCTTTGGCTATTTTCTTCCAAAATTTTCAGACTTTCTTCCAAAGCAATTGCCATTCCGCGAATCCGTAAAACATCTTGTGTGCCGGCCC
>CAZQOW010000182.1:0-4870 GCA_964595045.1 uncultured Pseudomonadota bacterium | reverse complement strand
AATTTACTTAAGATAATTCGCCGCTTTTTCAGCATAATGAATCGCCGACATTTTGATATATTGGATCTCTTCTTCTTTTAATTCTCTCTTTACCCGGCAAGGAGATCCAATTGCCAAACTACGCGGCGGGATGATTGTGTTTTCGGTCACGAGAGAACCTGCTCCTATAATCGAATCTTCTCCAACCTTTACCCCATCCATTAAAATCGCACCCATGCCGATCAGCACGCGATTGGAAACTTCGCATCCATGAAGAATCACCCGATGCCCTGCCGTCACCTCATCCCCAATGACACAGGGAGTTCGGCCGGTGCTCGTATGCAGTAAGCTCAAGTCTTGGATGTTGGTTCGTTTTCCGATTCGGATCGGATTCACATCTCCCCGAAGCACCGAGTTAAACCAAACACTCGACTCCTCGCCAATCTCAACCTCTCCAATCAAAAAAACTCCTGGAGCGACGAAAACTGTTTTATGAATTTTTGGGGATAAGCCGTTGTAATCGATGGATTGCGACATAAATTAAAACTCCCAAACTTGAGCCGAAAAAATCGGCTAGAACATCCCAGCCGCTAGAATCACGACCTGGAACGAAAGATTGATGAAATTCATCGGAAACTCCGTAAAGAGCTCCGAGAATCGGGGCGAGTAAAATCATCCATTTGATTTTTTTTGGGTAGGAATGAAACAGTAATCGAGCAATCAAAAATCCGAGTCCGGCATATTCAATGGTATGAGCCATTTTATCATGACTGACATGAATTACCGTTTTGGAAGAGAGATAAAAAATAATGGAGCAATAGACGAAAAGAGGTAGCCAGTAGAGAAAAATTGTTTTGATGGATGAAGAGTTCATTTACATCTTATATTTTCCGAAATCATCCGGAGAGAGATTTTCGAGAATTTCTGCCCATTTTTGCTGTTTGGTACTGTCTTCATCCCCTGTTTTAGAGAGATCGATTCGACGAGATTTTTCCATCACTTTTTTATCGACGTAAATCGGAGCGGTCGTTCGAAGAGCAATCGCAATCGCATCGGAAGGACGAGAATCCATTACAATCGAACGTTGATCGTTGGTCAAAATATGAATACTGGCATAAAAGGTGTTATCGGAAAGATCGGTGATTTCAATTTTATCGACTTTTGCGTTGAGCTCTTTCAAAATATTTTTCATCAAATCGTGGGTCATCGGTCGGGCAAGTTGTATTTTTTCAAGTTCGGTGGCGATGGAAGATGCCTCGATTAAGCCGATCCAGATTGGAAGAGCCGATTTTTCTTCGAGATCTTTCAGAATAATAATCGGCATATTGGTGAAAGGATCTATCGTCAAACCGGTGACTTTCATCTGTATAAAATTTGTTTTTTCATCCATAGAAAAATTCTTTCACGAACTGCTTTTAATTTCTAGTAATAATTTCTCCGGTCAGCGAATTATGGCAAGCTTTGACAATTTTAACAGGAACGATCTGTCCTACCAAAGATTCATCATTAATATTTAAATGAACAATTCGATATTGGCTGGTTCTTCCCTGAAGCGATTCTCCCCATTTCGACGACCCTTGAACCAATACCTCTGAAACTTCACCGACACATTTTTCATTTTGCCTCAGTGTAATCTCGGCCTGTTTTTCCTGTAAAGTTTTTAATCTTTTTTCTTTTACCTCTTTGGGGATTTCATCCTTCAAATATCGACCGGCGGTGGTATGCGGACGACTGGAATAAAGGAAAGAGTAAGAAGCGTCGAATTGCACTTCATCGACCAAAGAAAGCGTCTGTTCAAAATCTTCATCTGTTTCACCTGGAAAACCGACAATGATATCGGTAGTAATCGAAACATCGGGACAAATTTTTTGAAGAGATCGAGTAATCTTCAAAAACTCTTCACGGGTATAGGTTCGATACATTTTTTCAAGGATGGAGGTTGAACCCGATTGAACCGGCAAATGTAGATGCTTAGCGAGTTGCGGGATTTCGGCATAGGCTTTAATCAAATCCTCTCCGACATCTTTGGGATGAGAAGTGATAAAACGAATTCTTTGAATCTCGGTTTCTTGGGAAATTCTTTTCAACAGATCGACAAAGGAGGTTTGAGCCCCTTTTTTCGTTCCGTAAGAGTTGACATTTTGACCGAGCAAATTGACCTCTTTCACCCCATGCGCTGTCAATTTGCGGATCTCTTCGATAATCTCATCAGGGGCTCTGGAGACTTCCCTTCCCCGAACAAACGGAACAATGCAAAATGAACAAAAATTATCACACCCTTTCATGATCGTGACATAAGCGGAAACAATCGATTCTTCAGGATCGGGTGTCAAACTGACAAAATCAAACTCATTCGGTTTGATTCTTTCGGTTTTATTAATCGAATCTGTTTTTTTCTTCTCGAGAGATTCAACCACTTCAGGAAGACTCTTAATTTGATCAGGACCTAAAACAAAATTGAGGTAAGAAAATCGATCTAAAAGGACTTTTCCTTCTGCCTGCGCCTGGCAACCGGTCAAACCGAGGAGAATTTCCGGGCGGGCAATTTTTAGATGATGAAAACGGCCAATCGCCGAACGGGCTTTACGGGATGCCTTTTCCCGAATGCTACAGGTATTGATCAGAATCAGATCCGCCTCTTTCGGGGTTTCGGTGATCTGATAATTCAACGGTTTTAGAAGCTGACCCATCCGAAGAGAATCGTCAACATTCATCTGGCAACCATGCGTTTCGATATAGACTTTCTTGTTTTCCATTGCGATCTTGTTTATTCGAAATGCTCCCTAAAGGTCAATAGCGTTAGAAAGTAAAGGATGTTTGACAGCGATCAAATATCAATGTTACAGAAATTCAAATGATCATTGGTCTCACAGGAAAAAATGCCTCAGGAAAAGGGGAACTTGCCAATCTTTTGAAAGAAGGGGGTTTCCAATACCACTCTCTTTCCGATGTTCTTCGCGAAGAGCTTACCAACAGAAAACTCCCAATTACACGTGACAATTTGATCGTCGTTGGAAATGAAATTCGGCTGAAATATGGTCCAGGGGTTTTAGCTAACCGAATTCTTGCAAAGCTTGATGTTGATAAAAATTATGTCATCGACTCCTTTCGTCATCCCCAAGAGGTCGAGCTGTTTCGTTCCCAAAATCATTTTCATCTGGTTCATGTGACCGCCCTTCCGGAGCTTCGCTTTGAGAGAATTTGCTCCCGTAAAAGAGAGAGTGACCCAACCAACTTTGAAGAATTTCAAAAACTTGAACAGATCGAGGCAAATCATCCGGACCAACATGGACAACAACTCGAAGCGACCGGAAAATTAGCCGATGTCGAAATTGAAAATAATCATTCGATCAAAGAGCTGCAAGAACAGGTCAAAGAGATGATTCGTCGGCTTGCGGCCGCCCAAGAAAGACCGAGCTGGGATGTCTATTTCATGAACATTGCCAAAGTGGTTGCCTTGCGATCGAACTGTCTTAAAAGAAAAGTCGCTGCAGTGATTGTGAAAGAGAAAAGAATCATTTCAACCGGCTATAACGGAACCCCTCGCGGAATCAAAAATTGCAATGAAGGAGGATGTCCACGCTGTAACAGCTTTACAAGCTCTGGCGCCAACCTGGAAGAATGCTACTGTTCTCATGCCGAAGAAAATGCGATCACCCAAGCCGCTTATCATGGGGTGAATATGAAAGAGAGTTCACTCTACACCACTTTCTCTCCCTGTCTCATCTGCACCAAAATGATCATCAACTGTGGAATTACTGAAGTGGTCTATAATACTAGCTATCCACTCGGAGAAACCTCTCTAAAGCTTCTCGAAGAGGCAAAGATCAAGATTCGTAAGTTGAAATACTGACTCCCATAGCCACCTCAATTTCCTATTGCCCACTCTTTCAAGATCCGCTAACAAAATAACTTATGTCCAAATTAAATTATCAGGGAACAAAAAACTACGTTGCATCCGATGAATTGCAAGAAGTGGTCAATGTCTCATTAGCAATCAGCCGTCCTCTTCTTTTAAAAGGGGAGCCAGGAACCGGAAAAACCCTTCTTGCCGCCTCCATTGCCGAATCTCTTCAACGCCCTCTTCTTCGCTGGAATATCAAATCAACCACCAAGGCGATCGATGGATTATATCTTTATGATACCGTTCAACGGTTGAACGACAGCCGATTTGGCGATGGGGATATCTCAAATATCAAACGGTATATAAAATTAGGAAAACTAGGAGAAGCTTTTAACTCTGAAAAACCGGTCGTTCTCTTGATCGATGAAATTGACAAGGCGGATCTTGAATTCCCCAACGACCTCCTCGCAGAACTCGATGAAATGCGCTTTTATATTCATGAAACGAATGAAGAAATCGTGGCGAAACATCGCCCGATGATCATTATTACTTCGAACTCTGAAAAAGAACTTCCAGATCCCTTTCTTCGACGATGTGTTTTTCATTTTATCCAATTTCCCGACGAAGAGATGATGAAAAAAATAGTGAAAGTTCACTTTCCTGATCTTGATTCAAAACTTCTCAAAATTGCTTTGGATAAATTTTACGAAATTCGATCGCACAACAACTTTAAAAAACTTCCATCGACTTCCGAGTTGATCGATTGGCTTCATGCCTTACTCGCCATGGGAATCGACACAAAGTCATTGAATAGTGAGGAAATCCCGTTGATCGGTTGTCTGTTAAAAAATGAACAAGATCTCATCAAACCAAAAGCAGCCAACTCTTTCTTCAGATAGTCTTTAATCCTATGATTGGAATCCTTTTACTCATTATGGGATTTTTCGCCTTCATCACTGGAGTTCGATTGCTGGTCAGCTATTTTCGATTAAAAAAATGGAACGTAGTCAACGGAAAGTTAATCCAAAAAGAGGTGGAACTGACCTC
>CAZQOW010000181.1:0-4943 GCA_964595045.1 uncultured Pseudomonadota bacterium | reverse complement strand
CAAATGCTCCCCACTGAAAATTACTCTCTGCTTTTTTAGAAGGTTCAGCCATAAATTTAGGTTATGCTATAAATGATGTTTTTTATGATTTTGATTATCGAAGCTTTAAAAAAAGAGTTGCTAAGAATTCATTCATTCTTTTTAACTTTATAATAACTTATCGAGCTGAAGGCTATTTACCGACGCATAAATTTCGAGCTTAATAGAAAAAATAAAAATAATTTGACTCACGCGAGAAGCTTTCAGTATGACCAAAACCTCCTATGACCCAAAAACTCAAAATCGCAGTTCTCGCCGGAGACGGCTCAGCTCCTGAATTCATGAAAGCAGCGTTAAAGGTGCTCGAGGCGGTCTCGAAAAAACACAAACTCGATTTGCACTGCACCGAAGCACTGGTCGGTGGAGCTGCCTACGATCAATACAAACACCCTCTTCCGCCGGAAACTCTCAAGATTACTGACTCTACAGATGCGATCCTTTTCGGATCAGTCGGACGGGATGACCTTCCCCAAGGCCTCGTGGAGAAAGAGGCATTACTTGCCATCCGCAAACATTACGGTTTTTTCGCCAATCTTCGTCCTGCAACCATTTATTCTTCGCTGGCTCAAGCCTCATCCCTGAAAGAAGAAAGACTAACCGATGAGAAAGGAAACGCTGGATTCGAAATCTTAACAGTGCGCGAATTGACCGGTGGGGTCTACTTCGGCGACCGCGTCAAAATGGAAACCACTCAAGGAGAGTTTGCGTCAGACAACATGAAATATTCGCGTCATGAAATTGAGCGAATTTTGAGAATCGGTTTTGACGCAGCCAGAAAACGAAAAAAAATTCTTCACTCGGTCGACAAAGCCAATGTTCTCGAGTCTTCTAGACTTTGGAGAACCGTGGCGAATGAAATATCAAAAGAATATCCAGATGTCGTTTTAAAGCATCTTTATGTTGATAATGCAGCAATGCAAATCGCCACTTGGCCGCGTCAATTTGATGTGATCGTGACTGAAAATTTATTCGGGGATATTTTGAGTGATCTTTCTGCAGCGATTACAGGGTCGCTCGGGCTTCTCCCTTCCGCCTCCTTAAATGAAAAAGGATTTGGAATGTATGAACCCTCCGGGGGCACCGCGCCAGATCTCGCCGGGCTTGGAATTGTCAATCCAGTGGCCCAGATTCGTTCTGCAGCAATGATGCTTGCTTATAGCTTCAAACTAGACACTGCCAGCCAAGCCATGGAGAAAGCGGTCGAGAAGGCGATTTCAAGAGGTGCGAGGACAATCGATATCGTTGGAAATAAAGAAGCGTTCCTAAAAGTGAAAGAACCGATCGCAAATAAAGATAAAGAAGGTGTGTTGAAAGTTTTAAAGACCTACTCTATTTTGACGACGGAAGAGATGGCCGATCGGGTAATTGCGGAGCTTTGATTCAAAAGTTGTCATCCCCGAGTCTCTTTAATTCAGTATATAAAGCCTAAGGAAAAATTTATGCCAAAAACACTTTTCGAAAAAATCTGGGAATCACACGTCGTATCAACATTATCCGATGGAACTGCCCTTCTCTACATCGATCGTCATCTGATCCACGAAGTGACTAGCCCACAAGCGTTTGAAGGGCTTCGTCTTACTCATAGAAAAGTGAGAAAGCCGAATCTTACGTTTGCCACGATGGATCACAACGTCCCAACGACCGATCGTTACAATATTAAAGATGAAATCGCACGAGCACAAATCGAAGCACTGACAAACAACTGCAAAGAATTTGGAATTACCCTTTTTGATTTAAAGAGCGAACACCAGGGGGTCGTTCATATCATTGGTCCAGAGCTTGGCCTGACACTTCCGGGAACAACGATTGTCTGCGGAGACAGCCACACTGCAACCCACGGAGCTTTCGGCGCTTTGGCATTTGGGATTGGCACCTCTGAGGTAGAACATGTTTTGGCAACTCAAACCTTGCGACAAAAACGGGCAAAAACTTTCAAAGTCGAATTCACAGGAAAGATCGCCAACGGGGTCACCGCCAAGGATATGATCCTGAAACTGATTGGAGAAATTGGTACCGCTGGAGCAACCGGACATATCCTTGAATACACCGGCTCTGCCATCCGCTCCCTGTCTATGGAAGCGAGAATGACGATCTGCAATATGTCTATCGAGGCGGGAGCAAAAGCCGGAATGATTGCTCCTGATGACACTACTTTCGAATATTTGAGCAAAGCGGATCGCCCTTATGCACCGAAAGGGAAAGAGCTTGAGAAGGCAATCACCTTTTGGAAAACCTTGAATAGCGATGAAGGGGCACAATACGACAAATCGATTCAGATCGACTGTTCGAAGATCGCTCCGCAAGTCACCTGGGGAACAAGCCCAGGGATGGTGATGGATGTCGATAGTGTCGTTCCTGATCCTTCGCATGTAAAAGGGCTTTCAAAAAAAGATGCAGAACTGGCACTTGAATATATGGGGCTAAAAGCGGGAACCAAAATCACTGATATTTCGGTCGATGTGGTTTTTATCGGAAGCTGTACAAACGCGAGAATCGAAGACCTGCGGGCTGCGGCAAAATTTTTTCAGGGAAAGAAAGTTTCATCCAAAGTAAAAGCATTGATCATCCCCGGTTCGCAAAAAGTAAAAAAACAGGCCGAAAGCGAAGGGCTCGATAAAATATTTTTGGAAGCTGGTGCTGAATGGCGAGAATCAGGTTGTAGTATGTGTTTAGCCATGAACCCCGATCAATTAAAACCTCAAGAAAGATGTGCATCAACCAGCAACCGGAATTTTGAAGGAAGACAAGGTAAAGGGGGAAGAACTCACCTCGTTAGCCCGGAAATGGCTGCTGCAGCTGCGGTAGCCGGTCATTTTGTCGACATCAGAAATTTATAAAATGAATCTTATTTTCCGACTTATCTTCGTTTTGATAAAAGGGGTGTTTGGAAAGAAACTCAATTCTCCGCTCGAAAAATCGGTTATCACCTTAAGGGTATTGCCAAACGATCTCGATTTCAATTTTCATATGAACAACGGGCGATATTTGACAATCATGGATTTGGGACGGTTCGATTTAACGATACGAGGAAAATTTTATCGGGTTATTTTCAAAAACAAACTCTTGCCGGTGGTTGCCTCTGAAATGATCCGGTTTAAAAAATCTCTCAAACCGTTTCAAAAGTTTTCTCTGGAAACCCAAATGATAGGATGGGATGAAAAATGGTTTTTCATACAACAGACTTTTTTTTCAAAGGGAGAAATTATCGCCGAAGGAATTGTCAAAGCTACTTTAAAAAATAGAAAAAAACCATTGAGTGCGAATCAGATTATTAATGAAGTCTATCCAGACAGCGCTTCTCCTGAATTACCCGAAAAGGTGATTCATTGGTTGAAATCCGATGAGCTTCTGGCAACGAACAAATAAAGGAAAAGTCTATGCAATCATTTACTTCTCATCGCGGAAAATTGGCCACTCTTGATCGGGCGAATGTCGACACTGATCAGATAATCCCCAAACAATTTTTGAAATCGATCAAACGAACTGGGTATGGCGAAAATCTTTTCTTTGATTGGCGATATTTGCCCGATGGAAAAGATAATCCTGACTTTGAATTAAATAAACCGGTATTTAAAAATGCTTCGATTTTAGTCACACGAAACAATTTCGGATGCGGCTCTTCCCGTGAGCATGCGGTCTGGGCGATTGTGCAATATGGGTTTCGGGTAGTGATTGCCCCTAAGATGGAAGAGGTCCCTGCGTTTGCCGACATCTTTCACAACAACAGCGTAAAAAATGGATTACTCAATATCACCCTGAAAGAGTCAGAAGTTCAGGAAATTTTCGAGATGGTCGACCGAAATGCAGGTTTGGAAGCAACCATCAATTTGGAAGAACAGCGGATCACGCTTCATCTCGATGAAGAGATTTCGTTTCATTTTGAAATCGATTCGGCGATTAAGCAGCATCTGATTCGCGGATTGGATGAGATTGGGCTTTCACTGGAACATGAAAAAGAGATTTCTGATTTTGAGAAAAATCATTCAGCTCAGTTGTAGTCCTGTCATCGAAAATTTTTGTAGACTTTAGACTCTTACAAAATCTCCAACATTTCACAACTCCCCCTACCCCCATCCTCTTAAGATTAAGAGGAGGCCGGGAGGAGTTATGAAAACATCGCAACCGCTAAAAATGACAACCTATTTTAAAATTAATCCAGATATTTATTAAACTTCCTTAATAAAATCTTTCCGATCAAAACGCATGCGTGCTCCATAAATCCCTTGCGGAGCTCTTTTGCCGGCACTAATTGCCATCACCACCTCGGCATCTCGTGGCAGATTCAGTAATTTTTTCACCCGTCGTGAATCCAATCCCTCCATAGGACAACTGTCGAAGCCATACGCTGTAAATGCGAGCATCAGATTTTCACAGGCTAGCGAGCATGACTTTACCGCCCAAACCCGCATATCAGCATGGGAAGTCGGTTCGCGAGGAGTCGGTTTTTTTAATCCCATAAAGAAAAAGAGAATTTTTTTGAAAAATCCAAAAAGACTGAACGGTCCTTGCTCATAAGCAAGCGGAACCAGTTTTTTGTAATAATGAATGGCAGAATCGGGAACTTTAAAAGAGGCATTTTTAAAATATTCGAGCATTCGGTTTCGATATTTTTTCCAGGTTTTTGTTCTTGCCACACAAACAATCAGTTCTGCTGCTGTTTTCGCAGCTGGTTGTGAAAGACAAGCCTCTACCAATTTTTTCTTTTTTTCGGGAGTTCTCACCCAATAAAATTCCCACGGTTGTAAATTAGAGGAGTTGGGCGCAAGCAAAGCAAGATCAAGACAATCTTGCACCACTTCAGGTGGAATCGGCGTTTGATCAAACACCCGCACACTCCGCCGCGTGAAAATAATTTTTCGAAATTCTTCTACATTTATTTTAGGAAAATCTTCTGAATAGTTTAT
>CAZQOW010000180.1:0-4984 GCA_964595045.1 uncultured Pseudomonadota bacterium | reverse complement strand
GCCTGAACCGCCCGAAGATCGGCCCCCCTTTCTAGAAGATGAGTCGCAAAAGAATGTCTTAACGTATGAGGGGAAACCGTTTTTTTCACTCCAATCTGCCGGACATATTTTTTCAAAATCAACCAAAACTGCTGGCGGGTTATCGGGGTTCTTTTCTGGGAAACAAAAAGCGGAGCGATTGTTTTCCCTTTGAGCAATGAGTCTCGTGCTGTTTCTAAATATTTTCGGATGGCGGCAATCGCTGACCTCCCGATAGGAACCAGTCGCTCTTTCGACCCTTTTCCCATCGTCAAAAGATATCCTTCGGTGAGATGGATCTGATCGATTCGGAGATTTACCAATTCGGAAACTCTCAACCCAGCGGCATAGAGCAGCTCGAGCATGGCTTTATCCCGGATTCCATGAGGAGTAGAGAGATCGGGAGCTTCGAGTAACTTTTCTACCTCTTCGAGACTCAGCCAATGAGGCAGCTTTCTTCCCAGTTTTGGAAGATCGATCGTTTCGGTTGGATTTTGCTCAAGCAACTCTTCTTGAATCAAAAAGCGATAAAGCTGACGAACGGTCACTTGGGCTCGTAAACGAGAACGAACCGACAGCCCTGAGTTTTGCAGATCGGATAAAAAATCGACAATATGATGGGATTGAACTTTTTCGATGGAGAGAGAACGTTTGCCCAAATAATTCAAAAAGCACGCAATATCGCGTGTATAGCTATCGAGCGTGTTTTTGGAGACCCCTTTATCGATTTTCAGGTATTCGAAAAAGAGATCGACTTTTTGATCGGGGTTTTGACTCATGGAGTAAAACTCTATATATGAAGCCAGATTATAGGGGCTGGCCCATGTGCCTGCCCAACTGCGTCGGCATTGCTATGAAAAAAAGGGCGACCACATAGGGTCGCCCCTACGTTTAGATTTGATGCACATCTATTTTAAAAATAATTTTAGATAACGAACAAAAATGAATCAAACTATTTTAAAAACAGAAGAAGCCGATTCTTTCCCTCCCGGAAATCCATATCATATCTTCTCCTTGAATCCAGATTGGAACCAGGAAAAAGAGTGGAGTTTAGAAATAGGCCCCGGAAACGGCCATTTTCTCTGCTCCATCGCTAAAGCGAACCCTCAAAAACAGTTTATGGCGATTGAAATTCGCCTCGGTCGGTTTCAAAAAATTGTCGAAAGGATTGAAACCGAGCAAATTTCGAACATTACCTTAGTCCATGGAAATGCCACTCACTGCCTATTCAAACTTCTTGAAAATAAACTATTAAAAGAACTGTTTGTTCTCTTTCCAGATCCTTGGCCAAAGAGAAGACATCACAAACACCGCCTGTTACAGACCGAGTGGGTTGAAAAAGTCGCCCGTCACCTTCACCCGGAAGGATTGATCTGGACTGCGACGGATCATGGCGGTTACGCCAAGCAGATCGGCTCTGTTTTCTCGCCCGAAAGATGGATCCAGAAAAGAGCCGAATCGCTCTATCCAACCCATTTTGAGACCAAGTGGAAGAAGCTTGGCCGAGAAATTCACTATTTTAGTTTCAAAAAACGGTAAATTTGCTTAAAATTTAGGCAAATTTGACACTTTTCTCCCTCTTTAAGGAGATGAAGGGTTGACTCGACCTACCTCTTTACCTTAACCTCGACAGGTTATGCTGAATCGCCATTTTACAATCAGTTGCCTCTTGTTGCTACTCTCGATAGTAGCAACCGGTTGCGTCACTCATCAAAAGAGTGCCACTCTCAAAAGCTCTCATCAGCTTGAGAAGAGCAATGTGAGCTATTCCGAAGAAAAAGTTGGAATCGCCTCTTGGTATGGTCCCAAATTTTACGGCCGAAAAACCGCTTCGGGTGAACGTTTTACGAAACATGCCTTCACCTGTGCCCATAAAACTCTCCCCTTTGGAACCCGTCTCGAAGTCACCAATCTATTTAATAACAAATCAGTGGAAGTCATTGTAAACGATCGTGGACCTTATGTTGGTCGTCGAGTGATCGATCTTTCGTATGCTGCGGCCAAAGAGATTGATCTTGTGAAGACCGGAACTGCCAAGGTAGCGATTCGGCAAATTACTCCAACCACCAGTGAAATTGAGGAAATTATTTCTGAAGTAGAAAAAAGAAAAACATCCGAAAACTCAACTTTTACTTTTAGTAAAAATTAATGAATTCTCTCATCGAGAAATTAGGTGGAAAAGATCGTCGATCGATTGGAAATGCAAATCAAATAGTCATTCAAGTTCTTAAAACCCCTTCTTTAATCAAAAAACTGATAGAAATTCTAAAAATCAATGATCCTATTCTTCGAATGAGAACAGCAGACGTTATCGAAAAAATTTCGAGAAGCCACCCAGACTATCTTAATCCTTATAAAAAAATCCTTTTGAATGAAGGAATGCCAATTCAACAACAAGAGGTTCGTTGGCATATGGCTCAAATTCTTCCTCGACTTTCACTTAAAAAGAACGAGAGAAAAAAAGCTGTAAAACAACTTTTTCAGTATTTAGAAGATGAAAGCAAAATTGTTAAAACCTTTGCCATGCAAGGACTTGCTGACTTTGCATTCGAAGATAATGAATTAAAAAAGAAAGTGATTTTTGTCATTGAAGATTTGATTAAAATAGGAAGTGCAGCAATGAGAGCTCGAGGTAAAAAACTTTTAATTCAATTAAAGAAGTAACTTCATTTCTCTTATTTTCTTAACTTCAAAAACCACTCAATCGATTCATGGCGAAATCCAGAAGCCCCGGGATGCCCACCCCCACCATATTTTACGGCGATTTGGCTGACATCGACCTGATTCGAGCGCAAACTAAAATTCCAGTGATCTTCAACAAAAGAGAAAATAATTGCCACCTCAAATCCGAGCTCTTTATAAATGTATTCTCCCATTTCACTCGATTCGAGCGTCCAATTGATTGCAAATGCACGACGACCTTCAAATTCAAGCTCAAAGCCATTTTTAGACCACTCCACCATCCTCATTCGCTGGCTTTTTAGGGCTCTACCACCCCACTCTTTCATCTTTTCAAATTCGGCATCGGTTAAATGATCAATCAACTGCTGCCAGATTGCATTTTCAGGGTCATGAATTCCTTCATACTCCCGCAAAGCCATATTGATGGGGCGTGAAAAAGGGAGTTTCCATTCCCAGATATCTTTGTCTTTGACGTATTGGATGATTTTTGGAACCGGCTGGTCCGGGTATTCCTGCTTCCAGGTGAGAGAGGCGCCTGATTCAGCGAGATCAATGATTCCCCATTGAAGTGATTTGTGGGCTGGAAGTGAAGTTTTGTGATGATCGTACCAATAAAGCTCTTTCGCTTCTTCTTTGAATTTTTTAAGGATCTCTTCTTTGAAACTAAAGTCGACAATAAAAACCTTTTTATCTTTTACCGAAACAGGAATCGGATCTCCATGGTTCATTGGATAAAAGGTCGCGTGAGGATATTTTTTCTTGATCACTGCAGCAGAGGCAGCACCATCGGTGCAGTTTGCATGGTAAAAACAAATAATTTCATTTTCTTTATGCATAATTAGCTATTTTCTTACAGAAAACTCAAAGAAACAAGAGGAAGAAAATCACCCCACGATTTTCTTTACATGATTCAAATAGGAATGAAGAATTTCTGGAATCAACACAGATCCATCTTTCTGTTGAAAATTTTCGAGGATTGCAATCACGGTTCTTCCAACTGCCAACCCAGATCCATTCAAAGTATGAACGAGATGATTTTTACCATCTTTCGATTTATAGCGAATTTTAGCCCGACGCGCCTGAAAATCCTCAAAATTAGAACATGAAGAAATTTCACGATAACCATTTTGTCCCGGCAGCCAAACTTCAATATCGTAGGTTTTAGCAGCCGAAAAACCGAGATCTGCACTGCATAAGGCGACCACTCGATAATGAATCCCCAGTTTTTGGAGGATGGTTTCGGCATTATGAGTTAATTTTTCGAGTTGTTCATAGGAGTTTTCAGGAGTGACAAACTTTACCAACTCCACCTTATTAAATTGATGTTGTCGGATTAAACCGCGAACATCTTTGCCGTAAGAACCTGCTTCACTCCGAAAACAAGGGGTGTAAGCAGTATATGAAACAGGTAACTCTTCTTCTTTTAAAATTTCGTCCCGATGAATATTGGTTACAGGAACTTCAGCGGTTGGAACGAGATAATAACCATTCGTTGTTTTAAAAAGATCCTCCTCGAATTTTGGAAGTTGCCCAGTACCAATCAGACTTTCTGCGTTTACCATAAAGGGAGGTAACACTTCGGTATAACCATGCTCGGTGGTATGTCGATCAAGCATATAATTAATTAACGCGCGCTCAAGCTTTGCTCCCAATCCTTTATAGAGTGTAAATCTTGTTCCAGTAATTTTTGAGCCTCGATCAAAATCAAGAATACCGAGGTTTTCCCCAATTTCCCAATGAGGTTGTGGAGTAAAATCAAAATTCGGTTTTTCTCCCCAACTTCTCACTACAACGTTATCATCGCTGCTTTTTCCGAGAGGAACTGAAAAGTGTGGAAGATTGGGAATTCCCAAAAGAATATCTTCCAGATTTTTTTCAATCTCTGCCAATTCGGGATGAATCGCTTTCACACGGGTTGCGATCTTTTGCATTTCCGCAATGACTGGAGAGGCATCCTCTTTATTTTTTTGCAGTTTTTGTATTTCAGCCGATGTTTTATTTTGGGTAGAGCGAAGTTGATCAAACTCGGCTTGAAGCAATTTACGCTGCTGACTGAGTTTCTCAAGGACATCAAAATCAAAAGATTGGCCACGAGTTCCTAAACGTTCTTTAACCTGATCGAGATTAGATAAAACAAATTTGAGATCGAGCATATAATGAAATAGACAAAAAAATCCCCCTCTTAAGCTAAGAGGGGGTTAGGGGGAGATATGAACGATCTCAATGACTCAACGTTTCATATCCCCTCCCAACCTCCCCTTATCTTAAGGGGAGGTAATTAAAG
>CAZQOW010000179.1:0-5012 GCA_964595045.1 uncultured Pseudomonadota bacterium | reverse complement strand
ATGAAAAAATCAAAACTTCTCTTATCTTTCATAATATTTTCTGCTTTCTCCTGTTTTCCTATTTTCCTGAAAAGCTGGAATGAGGATTATAACCCTGAAAACCTTCCTGCTTTCAGAACCGTCTGCATTAAAAATGTAGAAAACATCCGGAAAGAGAGCATTCCTGTAAGATCACTCCAAGCCGATGAATCATGTCTCGAAAATGAAGAACGTTATCTTTTGGTCGTCGGAAAAGAGCCGAAAGGGGCAATGGCACTCATTCCTATTCTCACAAAAACAAAATATTCCCCCACTTGGGGAGTTTCCTGGCCATCCAAAGAGCAAAACAACCCAACACTTTGGCACTTTACCTGTTTAAAATCCCAGCCAATTCAAATTTTAGGGGTCGAAACCAAGCGGTTTCAACACGCTGGAGAAATCACAACCCCATTCAAAAATCAGAGTTGTGAATTGGCGTTGATCATGGCAAAAACTGTCTGCACCGATCAATTAAAAGGGGATGAAATTTTTGAGCGCTGTTCAAATATTTTTAGCTTCTGAGCTATTCATGTCTCGATTTGTCTTTTATCTTTTTATTTTCTCTTTTCTAAACTTATGGCCGACGTTCGTTTTTTCGGCTGAAAAAAAACTCTGCCTGAGCCGATTTGACCCGACACAAAACGATTTCAACTTTGAAATTCAACCAGAAACTCAATGTAAATCGAGCGAAAAAGAAATCGAATTGAAAAAAGAAAAGTTTGGTATTTTGATATTTCTTCCTCTTAAAGAGGTAAATCCTGAAAGTAGGAATGAAGAAAAATATGGTCGATCCGACTCTTTAAAACAGTAATCATTGACATTCTTTCGAACCGTATCTTAGATCATTAGCGGGCCATGCACCCCTAAAATTAAGATATAAAATTAATAAAGATAAATGTTTTTTTAAAGGAGACTTCTTATGTCTGAAGCCTATATCATCGACGCTGTTAGAACCCCTCGTGGTAAGCGAAATGGATCTTTATCTCTCACCCATTCAATCGATCTCGCCGCAACCCCACTTGAAGCGATTTTGGCCCGAAATAAGGTAGATCCCAAAGAAATCAGTGATGTCATTTACGGTTGTGTCTCCCAACGTGGAGAACAGGATAATGTGATCGCCCGCGAAGCAGCGCTTGCAGCAGGCTGGCCTCTCGAAGTGGCGGGGGCAACGGTGAACCGATTTTGCGGATCAGGACTTACCGCTGTCAATATGGCGGCACATTCGATCATGGCGGGTCAGGAAGATTTGATGATCGGAGGGGGTGTCGAACATATGACTCGCATTCCGATGAATATTGAATTCAAGATGGCGGGGTCGAAATTTGATGAACGATTTCCGGATCTGATTCCACAAGGATTATCGGCTGAAATGATCGCCGAGAAATACAACTTTTCACGTCGTCAGTTAGATGAGTTTGCTGCTCGTTCGCAAAAGCTTGCGTTTCAAGCCTGGGAAGAACAAAGATTCAAAAAAAGCATCGTTCCAGTAAAGGCAAAAAATCAGGAAGGGAAAGAATTTTTATTTGAAAAGGATGAACATCTCCGCCCGACTTCGACTGCGGATGTTTTGGCTGCACTCAAACCATCCTTCAAAGAAAATGGAGTCATTCACGCTGGAAATTCCAGTGGTATTGTCGATGGCTCGGCAGCTGTTCTTCTGGCTTCTTCCAAAAAATCGAAAGAGTTCGGCCTGAAACCTCGTGCAAGAATCGTCTCGACTTCGATTGTCGGAAGTGATCCAATCATCATGCTGCTCGGCCCGATTCCAGCGGTTCAACAAGCGTTAAAAAAAGCAAATCTAAAAGTAGAAGATATCGATCTTTGGGAAATTAATGAAGCCTTTGCGCCGGTTCCTCTCGCCGTAGCGAAAGAGTTGAATATTGATCTGGAAAAAATCAATGTGAATGGTGGAGCGATTGCGCTTGGGCATCCACTCGGAGCGACCGGCGCAATGTTGCTGGGAACCGTATTAGATGAGCTGGAGAGACAAGATAAACGTTACGGCTGCATCACTCTCTGTATCGGGCTTGGAATGGGAGTAACCACGATTATTGATCGGAAAGTTTAATCGAAGATTTTTCTTCACTGTTTGGAGAATTCACACAGTCGGTTTCGTCAAGATCTGGGTTGGGATCTTCTTTTACTTTCGCGCATTTTTCATTTTCTTCCTTTGGATTTTGATTAGACGAATCTTCTTTTCCATGTTCAATCGCAATTGAAGGCTCTTCCTGAATCAGCGATTGCCTTTCATTCGTCGGGGTTGCAGCATCTTTTTCTGAAATACTAGTCCCCACAAATCGTTCGCAACCAGTCCAAAGAAAAACGAAAAGTAATAAAATAAAAATTGTTTTAAGTTGATCAGATAAATATTTCCATCTCATGGTTTTAATTCCCCCATTGGAAAAAATTATCGGCTGAAAAAAGAGAAGAAGTTGCGGATAATGACGGTATTAGTTCTTCACAAAACTTGGCAGATTTCGACAGTTTTTAACTCGTCCTGAAAAACATTTCCTGTTTCTTTTTGAATGGTTTCTTCTAATTTGAGAATCGAGACTTCCGCACCGATCTCCTGATAGATAGAGGTGACTTTTTTATCTTTTATTCCACACGGAATTATATGTCGATAATGACTCAAACTTGGGTTCACATTGAGGGCAAATCCGTGCATCGAAACGCCGCGATCAAAATGGAGACCGATCGCAGCGATTTTTTGATCTTTAATCCAAACTCCGGGATAAACCAGATTTCTCTCCCCTTTTAGACCAATCGTAGAAATCGTCTGAATTAAAATCTCTTCAATCTGTCTTACAAAGGCAGGAATACTCACTTTGAGAGAACGAATATCGACAATAAAATATCCAACGATTTGACCTGGGCCATGATAGGTGATTTTTCCACCCCGATTGGTTTGAAAGATTTTAATTTTTTCTTTTTCAATCTTCTCGAAAGAGCTCAAGAAATCTTCATCGCAGTTTCTTTTTCCAAGGGTGAAAACGGGTGGGTGTGAAGTCAGCAAAAGAGTATTCGGAATTTTATTTTCCCGTCTTAACTCTCTTAAACGGAGTTGAAGTTTTAAAGCTTCTTCGTAATCGGTTTTCCCTATTGAACTGATCCAAAACATTGAATACGGTTATGAGTGATGGGTTATGGGTCGTGTGTAAAAACATAACTCATACCCCATCACTCATAACTCTTTTAATTAACTCATAACCCTTTTAAGCTGAAAGCTTAAAAATAAACATCTTCCATAATCCGACTTTGCCCTTTCCACTCTTTCAGACTCACCCGTGGTTTATCATTCTCGTATTCAATCAATACAAATGTCTGTTTTAAAATTCTTCCGAGACTGCCCACATCGAGACTAATCTTCTCATTCCAGGTGCCGGTATTGAAATACTCTTTGTTTGGGGCAAACATTCGGTAAAGCGCATGATGAGTATGTCCAAAAATGACGGTATGAACTTCTTGATTGGAAAGAAGGATCCGTTTTGCCTCTCGATGAAGTTTGGGGTGAACCGTCGCCTCTTTCAAAATCGCCAACTTGTCCCAAAAAGAGATTTTATGAGTCGGTGAACGATGAATACAAAACCAGAGAAAATAAAAGGCGAGCTCGAAGAGAGATTTGATCGCAAAAAAAGTGTCATGAATCAAAGCCCAGCGAAGATAAGTGCGAAATGGATAAACCTTGTCCAAGTAAGGACGCTGCTTTTTTCTCTCGTTCAAAAAATGAATGACAAAAAAAGAACCCCAAGGAAGATTGATGATTGGCTCCGGTAATCCTTCGGATAAAAAGTAGCAATCTTTATCATAACGATTGTCGGCCATATATTCATTGCCATGTTCAATATGAACTCCGTCAAATCGGTAATATTCGAGGATAAAATTGATTTTTCCTCCGAGCTCCAGCTGCAGAGCTTCTTGAACTCCAGGCCAGAGAAGACCTGGGTCATGATTCCCTAAGACAAAGGTGACAGAATGATAAGGTGTTTTGGAAAATTCGGAAATTTTTTGAAACATTTCCGGATGCCCTTTCAAAATACTCATCGTTTTATGAAGCGCATCGGATTCAGTAATTTGATCGGTAAAACGATCTTGATAATCGATTTGAAGGAGATTAAAAAAATCTCCGTTGATAATCAGCTCGACCTCAGCTTTGCGGTAATCCCCCTGAAGGTAATAATCAAGAAATTCTACGAATGCTTTATCGGAATAAAAATCTTCCAAAAGATTGGTACTTCCATCCGGGAGAACTCTTCCTTTTCCCAAATGAAAATCACTGACGACCAGTTTTACTTTTTTCTTCGAAAGAAACATCACTCAATTTACCCCGAAAAATGGCAATACCTACAAGCGTATATTGTAATCCACTTGCAGCAGTAAAGATAGCGGCAAGCGCAATACTGATATGAAAAACGCTTTGAACGAGAGATTCATAACTTTCTCCCCATAACGTATTGCTTTTGAGATAAGAATAAAAAAGGCAGAAAAAAAGGACCGAAATCTGAAAAAAAGTATTCAGTTTGGAGATATAAGTCGGTCGAACATAAAACTTTTTGCAGACAACTTTTAAATATAATACTCCAAGAACAATATAAACATCCCTCGCTATGACAATCGCTGTTAACCATCGGGGAATTTTACCAAACCAGGTAAACAGGATAAATAAAACAAACATCAAAATTTTGTCAGCGGCAGGATCTAAAATGGTTCCGAGTTTTGTTCTTTGCTTTAAAAAACGGGCTAACATTCCATCTAAAAGATCGGAACCTCCCGCCAAGATCAATAAAAGAAGAGAAATATCGTATCGTTCCTGAAGATAAAAATAGAAGATGACGGGAATTAAAAGAAACCTCGATAAAGTGATATAATTAGGTAATCCCATAAATTTTATTTTAAGAACTCACTTTAACTTTAGGAAACAGATTCCGTCAAATTTAAAAACCTTTTGAATTTACTTCAGATGATTTTACGAAGTTTGATTCATTTTTTATAAA
>CAZQOW010000178.1:0-5048 GCA_964595045.1 uncultured Pseudomonadota bacterium | reverse complement strand
GAGCGACTTTGGTGAAAGAGGTTCCCATTCCGAAAAAGAGAACAGTTCCCTCATCCCGGACTGCGAGAATAGAGGTCATTTCGGTGTTGGGGAGATTGGTGACGTTGATAACGACGCTATATTCATTGAACTGTAGGGGCGGACGGCCGTCCGCCCCTACAACCGTCGCATCGGCACAAATAGTTTCATCGGCGAGCCCCAAACTTTTCATTTCTTCTAATGATTTTGAATCGACATCCATCGAGCTGATTTTTACTTCTTTTCCCCATCGCTCTCGAATCGCGGCCGCAGAAAGTTTTGCCGACTTTCCTGCTCCGACAAACAAAACCGAATCCCCTTTTTTGACATGGCGAAGAGTCAAGGCGGGAGCACCACAAATATCGAGTACTGCAAGAGCAATTGCCTCTGGGATATCGTTGGGAAGTTTGCAGGCGATTCCGGATTCGAAAAGGATTGCATATCCATCTACTAAAAGTTGTCCTGTCTTTAAATCAATCGAATGAATATTCTTCAGATAAAGCGGAGTGAGTGTAAGAGAAACGAGTGTTGCAATTCGATCCCCCACTTTAAAAGCAAGAGAACCGTGATAATTTTCACCGATCTCTTTGACTCTGCCAATCAGCATTCCACCCGAATTGGTCACCGGATTATGAAGTTTCCACCGCTCAATAATTAAATCTAAAATTTTTTTCTTTAATTTTTCAGGATGATGATTCGCTTCCTCCAACAGTTGTTTGAAGCTGGTTGAATCGACATTGATTCTTTCAACCTCGATCAGAATTTCATTGCTATAAATTGGAAGAGAAGTTTCCAATTTTTCAGCGGATTGAGGGAGTCCATTTTTGGGTTGAATGACACGATGCATTCCATAAATATTTCCGGCTTTGGACATATCGTCATTTTATGGAATTTTGGGGGATTTAGTAAGGAACTTTTTAAATTTTCTTTAAGGCTTGAATCACTGCTTCAATCTCTTTTTCGCTGTTTGACTCTCCGAAACTGAATCGGACGGTTCCTTCCGGATAAGTTTGAAAACTTTGATGTGCCCAGGGAGAACAGTGCAATCCAGGTCGAACCTGAATTCTGAATTCTTCGTCGAGGTGGGTTGCTACCTGATTCGGATTCAATCCCTCGAATTGGAGAGAGATCACTCCTGCATTCTTTTCAACTTTCGAAGGGGCGATGATTCGGGTTTTTTTCAGGGGATGAATTCCTTCCAGAAATTGTCGCATCAGATTTTCTTTATGTTTTCGGATTTTTTCAATTCCCTTCTCCTTTAAATATTGAGCGGAGGCTTTTAATCCGGCAATCCCGACCAGATTATGCGAACCGCTTTCATGAATATCGGGCCAATTTAAAGGTTGTTGATCTTCTTCCGAAAAAGAGCCGGTTCCCCCTTCGCGGAGAGTTTTTAGTTCGATTCCTTCCCGAACCCAAAGCGCTCCCGTTCCCAGTGGTCCTAAAAGTCCCTTATGTCCTGGAAATGCGAGAAGATCGATCTTCATCGCCTCGACATCGATCGGATAAGAGCCGGCGGTTTGAGAGGCATCGACTAAAAATGGAATTCCGTGCTTTCGCGCTTGCTCTCCGATTTCTGCAATTGGAGTCAGGGTTCCGGAAACATTGCTCCCATGAATAAAAGCGATCAGTTTTGTTTTTGAAGAAATTGCAGATTGAAATTGACTCCAATCGATTTCTCCATCAAGGCTTGTAGAAGTTTTTGTAAAACTAGTTCCCAATTTTTTTTGCAGATGGAGCAGCGGACGGGAAATTGAGTTATGTTCAATGGAAGAGGTCATGACATGATCCCCCGAATTTAAAATTCCTTTGAGTCCTAAATTCAAGGCGTCGGTGGCGTTGAAAGTGAAAATAATTCTTTGAGGATTTGAAATATTAAAAAGTGAAGCAATTTCCGATCTTGTCTGATCTAGAATGTTTTTTGCCAAGAATGCTTCCTGATAAGCTCCTCTTCCCGCAGAAGCTCCAATAGTCTGTAAATAAGAATGAACTGACTGCAAAACCTTTTCCGGCTTTGGATAGGAGGTTGCAGCATGATCGAGATAAATCCTTTTTTCAGGAGGATGAGTCATAGAAGATTCAATCGCTCATTCTAAAAGAGATTGTCAAGAGTGGGTATTCGACAAAATTAATAAGTAAAAAATACCTGGGAAGTGTCAAACGGCCGACAAACGTTGCTTTTGGAGATGTCGAAAGAAATAGAGATTTATTTTAACAAGTCACAAAGTGAACAACAAAAATCTTGAAGAAAATAACGGCATTGTAATTGCTGATATTTATTTAGAAGGAGAATTATATGCGAAAGCACTTTTTTAAAGTTTTAATCATTCTATTAACAGTTTTTTTCTTTAAATCCGGTTATCCGGCGACTTTTCAGGTAACGACCACAGCCGATAGAAATAACGGGAGTTGTAACGCCGGCGATTGCTCACTCCGAGAAGCGGTGAGAGCAGCGAATGCGAATCCGAATGAAGCTCATATAATTCTTCTGAAATCTGGCACCACTTATTCCCTAACGATTTCCGGGGAGGATGATACCGCCGAAAAAGGGGATCTTGATCTGATAGGGAATATCACGATCAAACCGGATGGAAGTGCAGTTGCCACAATCGATGCGGGTGGAAAAACAGGAATGAAAGATCGTGTTTTTCATATTCTGAAAGATTCGAATGTCAATTTGTCAAATCTCCTTATCCAAAATGGATTCTTATCCAACTTTTTAGTTCCGAATGTTGATCCAAACAAACTCGATCCAAATAAAATTGATACGCTGATTGCCGATTCTCTTCCGTGGGGAGCCGGAATTCACAACAGCGGAAATTTAACATTGAACCAGGTGACCGTTCAGAATAATACCGGTTCACCAGTCAACAAAGTGACGATGCTGCCAGAACCTGGCATTTCAGTTGGTATTTCAAATGACGCAACCGGCAAGCTGACTTTGAATAATAGTTTGATCACCAATCATTCGGGAGAGATGGGAGCGGTTGGAATCGTTAATGTCAAAGGGGAGCTGATTTTAAATGATTCGCAGGTAACCAACAACATCGGATTGGGTGCAACGAATGCGAATGGGCAAATTGAAATGGGAATTGGGGTTGGTATTGGAGGGTTATTCGGAAAAATCACCCTTAACAACACTCTCGTTTCCAAAAATAATGGGAACTCGACTGCCACAGGAATTGCCACCGCCTGGACCGATCTGTTGATTGATAAGAGTACCATCAGCGAGAATAATGCGATTGATAAAAATAATGTCAAAAGTTTAACTTCTTCGATGGGAGTCGGTTCAGTCAAAGGGAATGTGACGATCAAGAATTCGAAAATCATGAACCATCAAGGTTCGCTCACTGATTCAAGTGATGTTTACGGATTTAGTTATCTCAACTTTTCCCCCAATAAACAGCCGATCAATACGACCGTTGTGATTCAAAATACCGAGTTTATCGGAAACAAGGCGAATAGAGATTGCAATCCGGTTAACGATGGTTTTACAAAAGCTTCAGATCAGGGAAAAACAAGCTGGCAACTGAGTGATCTCACCATTTCAGGGAATGAGTCTTTGAATACAATTGCGATTTCCAGTTCCCGAGATGTGGGAAGTAGTGACATGCAGCTGCAAAGACTCAATATCAGTAAAAATAGAGCACAAAACGGATTTGAAGGGGTTCATGCCAGTAACAAAAATAGCAAATTCTTTCTCGATTCAATTTTGATCACGGATAATAGTGGACGATTTTTTGCCGGAGTTTCCGCAAACAGCGGCACAATAGTGACGCTCCGCAATAGCACCATCAGCAATAATCTTGTCAATGACCCGAACGGTTTTGGTGCTGGAGTAGAAAATAATTTTGGAGGAAAAATCGATATTCTTTTTTCTACGATCGTCTCGAATAAAGTCGTGCAGAATGGAAATAAGTCGTTTGGAGTAAATATTTTAGCAGGCAGTGGAACAGTTCGTCTGTTCGGAACCATTCTTTCAGATCATTTCAAGAATTGCAGTGGAGTTGAGTTTGCTTCCAACGGATTCAATCTCTCAAATGACGATTCATGCACTTTTTTTGACGCAGCGAAAAATGATCTTGCTAAAACAGATCCGGTTCTTTCCCCGCTCACTGATAATGGGGGATTTACTCCCACCAACGCCTTGCTCGACACCAGTCCTGCACTGAATAAAATTCCGGAAGCGTCGTGTAAAGATTTTGATGGAAATCTTGTTCTCGTTGATCAGCGGGGTGTCATTCGTCCTGCCGGTGCAGCCTGCGATATCGGCGCTTTTGAAAAGGCTACGATCGTCGTTTCTCTCAATAACCAGACACTTCGATTTCCGGATACTCGTGTCGGAGAATCTTCTCCCACTCAAGAACTGATTTTAACCAACCAGGAAGATGCAATTCAGGTCAGCTCTTCCCGTCTTCTGGGCGATCATCCCGAAGGTTTTTCAGTTGTGGATGATCAGTGTAGCAGTAAAACCCTGAAAAAAGGGGAAACCTGCAGTTTGAAAATTCAATTTAATCCGAAATCAGAAGGGGAGCAGACCGGAGTTTTACAACTGACAATTCCTGCAAATATCGCTCAATCGACCGTGAATCTTTCTGGAAAAGCACTTGCCGTCAATAACTCCATTACTCCTGCAGGAGGGAATGGCGGAGGAGGCGGTTGTGCCTTGAGTTCCGAGGTTTCTACGGGACGAATAGGTTTCCTTTTCGCAATAATGACAGGATTCATTTTAGTAGGATTCAGAAGAGCGAAACAGAATCTAAAGTAAAATAACATATGTCCAGCGTAAAACAAAATGACCGGTTATATCAAATTGTCATTCCCGCAGGCTTTTGAGCGGGAATCTATGAATAATTCTTGGATCCCCGATAAAAACCTTGGGGATGACACAATATGAACCTAACGTTTTGTTTTGCGTTGGCTATAGCAGATCTATCTCGGATGAGTTTGCGACTACAAAACCAGACAGGTCACAGATTCCAAATGATAAGTCTGCGGAAACATATCCACCACCTGTGAAAAATCGTGGC
>CAZQOW010000177.1:0-5092 GCA_964595045.1 uncultured Pseudomonadota bacterium | reverse complement strand
TATGTCAGTGATCGACACTAAAGGTTTTAACAAGTGGCAAGATGAAATTCTTGTGATTGATCATAACCTCAACAATGAGGTTGATCCTTCCGATGAATTTCTCGCGCTCAATATTCCCGGTCTCAGAAGAGAAACCAAAATCCCCTGGAATCATCCCCGATTTCAGGAACTTCGTGGCGAATACCTTGCCTTCTTAAAAGCGATTGAAGAAGAGGAAACGCTCATCGAAAATTCTGACGCGCCTCGTCAAGAATAAATTCAAACAAATTCTTTCCCTCAAAAGACCAATTCTTTGATAGAATTGTCTAATAGAATAAACAGCTGACACTTATTGATCACAACTTTTAACGTTTTTAGCCGATAATTTCTATTGAAGAAGCTTAAAACTCTTAAGAGGAGAAAGAATGAAAAAAAGCTTTTTACTATTATTCTTCGTTTTTGAATTTGTCTGCTTTTTAATCACTCAAACATTGAGAGCAGAAACAAATCCTACTTCTTCAAATAAATCTCAACAACTGATCAATCAGATTTTTTCAGAACAGACTTTCACAGTGACAAAAGAAGGAGATGGATTAATAGCCGGAACGCTCCGAACTGTATTGATGCAAGCTTTGGGAATTAGACAAAATAATCCTTTCACCTTAGTCACAATTAATTTTGATCCTTCCATAAAAAGAATTCGAATTTCAAAAGGGAACTTGCCTCCGATTGATAAAGGACTGATCACGATTGATTGTGGAGGTAAAATTACCCTGGATGGCTCACAAATAAACCCTGCTGAACTGGAACCGAATGAAAAAATAATTGGAATCACCTTTCGTTCAAGCGGAAATATTTTAAAAGGGTGCCGATTCGTTGGATTTAAGGGAGCTGCAGTTGTTTTATCCGGAAATCGAAATCAGATTCGTGGAAATTCTTTTGGAGATTCTTCCAAATCTACCACTCAAACGATTGGAAATTCCAATGACGATTTTTTGAATAACGGAACAGCGATTTTAATTCTGGATGAATCGAGTGAAAATCTAATCGAAGCTAATGAGTTCATTCATAGTAAGCAGGAATCGATTGTCTTCAATTCTCAAAACGGTTCCGGAAACAGAATTGCCGCAAACAGCTTTATCAACAATGGTCAAAAAGAGATTCAATCGAATCAAAATTCCAATCAAACACCTAAATTGACTCTTCGATCGATTGTGAAAGAGGGGGATGGATATCTCATTTCCGGAACTCTCAACGAACCGAGCGAAATTGAACTTTTCATGACCTATTCGATCAACAAAGAAAACAAAATGACCACGATTGTCCCTCTCGTTCCTTTTGGAAAAGGGGATTTTAGTTTAAATATTAAAAATAAAGGATTTACTCCTGGAACCACAAAAATATTCGCTCTCTCGACAGCGACTGGACGAAACACCTCGGAGTTTTCAGATCCGGTATTGATTCCGATCGATCCACCAAAGACTGTTCTTCCTCCTGACCCAACGAAAGAAATCGTCAAAAACGATTTGAAAGAAACAGGATCGCTCCAACCTCAAAATCAAAACCAGGAAAATGAGGAAAAGAAAATTTCAGCCTCCAATTATGCAAAACCGATTAATGAACGTGCTGGATCAGCGCTGAGTGCCGATCCTTCTCAATCTCCTTCTGGGGTCTCAGCTCCTTCGATTACGACCAATGATCTTCCCCCCGCCTCGGCTTATCAACCTCCGATCCCCTCATTTGTCAAACCGAGGGAAACGACCGTTAATCTCTCTAGCAATCCAAAACGATCGGGAGTATCGGATACGCTGAAAACCGATCCCCCCTTTGAACCGGCAAATCCTCCCTAATCAGTTTAACTAGCTTTATATAATCTAACTGTATGGGCGCACAGAGCCGTACGCCGCTACTTTAACAGTAAATGTCGAATCCCCTGAAGATAAGCAAAAATAATTTTCTCACCAAAAAAGAGATAAAAAACAGCAGCAATAGAAAGGAAGGGTCCATAAGGAATTTGGGACTTTAATCTTGCTCTTGAAAAAATCATCAAAATAAATCCAATCAAAGATCCTAAAAATGAAGAATACAAAAATATAAAAAAAACCGCCTTCCAACCGAGAAAGGCACCAAACATCGCTGCTAATTTTACATCTCCCATCCCTATCCCTTCTTGTTTGCGAATCAACTCGTAGGTTTTACTAATGAGATAGAGAAATCCTCCTCCAATCAGAATTCCACCGATTGAATCAAAAAAATAGAAAAACGGCGTCTGAAAATGATGAAGTAAAAGACGCACTAAAACCCCAACCCCAATCAAAGGAAGTGTGATCAAATCGGGAATGATCCAATGCTTTAAATCGATAAACGAAATGACGATTAACGGAGAAACAAACGTAAAAAACCAAACAGCTGCGGGAAATATGAAATGAAATTTCCAAACAAGCAAAGCGGCCAAAATTCCGCTTAAAAGCTCAACGAATGGATATTGCCAAGAAATTTTCTCATGACAACTAGCGCATCGCCCACGAAGAAAGAGAAAACTTAAAATCGGGATATTTTGATACCAAAGAACCGTTTTGTGGCAAGAACGGCAGAAGGATCGTGGATAAGCAATCGACTCTCCCAGAGGAATGCGAACAATGCAGACATTGAGAAACGAGCCCCAAAGAATCCCACAGACAAAACTGAAGAGATAAATCATATTTTCAGGCATTCTTTTTTTTTAGCATATTTCCAAAATAAAGAAAAAGTTTTGATTGCTTTAAAGAGGGGAGATATTCTAATAAATCTAGATTCTGTCTGCTCCTGCAGTTTGGAGACCGACGGCACAATCCCTCTCAAAAAAGGATAATTTTATGACAATTTCTAAAGCGTTGACTCCAGAAGAAGAATATTTTGCAAGAGAAGAGCTGGCAAAAATCAAAAAACTCGCAGAAGAAAAAAGAAACAAAATTGCCCAAGACGATGCCGAACAGTTAAAAACGATTCATTGGATGCATTGTGCAAAATGTGGTCATGAGCTTCACCAAGTTCTTTTTCGAGGAATCACGATCGACAAATGTTTTTCCTGTGGCGGAGTTTTTCTGGATAGCGGAGAGCTGGAAAAATTGGCAGGAACAGAATCCCATTTTTTTGGATCGGTATTGAGTTTGTTTAAAACATCATAAAGAAGCGATCAGCTGTCAGCATTCAGCTCTCAGCTAATACAAAAAAACTGACAGCTGATCGCTAAAAGCCAACACCCCATGGTTACTAAAGAAAACGTTATAAAAATTGCAAAACTTTCAAAACTCGAAATTCATTCCAATGAACTCGAAAAGTTTACCCACCAGATGAATCACATTCTGGATTTCATCAAAAAACTGGATCAACTTGATACAAGCCAAATCGAACCTACTTCTCATGCCGTATCGATGGAAACCGCTTTGCGGGAAGATCGAGTGATTGAAAATAACATTCGGGAAAAGGTTTTCAAAATTTCTCCCGATCATGAAGGAAACTTGTTTAAAGTTCCAAAGGTACTCTAATGCAACTTCAACCATTGACCATTGCGCAGCTCCATCAAAAAATCAAAAGTAAAGAGATCAGTTCAGAAGAGGCGGCCAAATCGCAGCTAGACTGGATTAAAAAGATTGAGCCAAAAATAGAAGCTTATATCACTCTCTGTGAAAATGAGGCGCTCGCTGCTGCTCGCAAAATCGATTCTGAAATCCAAAAAGGGAGAGAAGTAAAACCGCTCACCGGAATTCCGTTTGCCCTCAAAGATATATTTATTACCGAAGGAATTCGAACCACCTGCGGATCGAAAATCCTTGAAAATTTTATTCCTCCTTATAACGGAACTGCCGTTCAAAAACTTTTAGACGAAGGAATTGTTCCGCTCGGCAAACTCAATATGGACGAGTTCGCAATGGGTTCTTCTACCGAAACTTCCTATTTCAAAAAAACAAAAAACCCATGGGATTTAGAGAGAACTCCTGGAGGATCAAGTGGTGGAAGTTCTGCCGCCGTCGCAGCCGATCTCACCTTCGGAACCCTTGGAACCGATACTGGCGGATCGATTCGTCAACCCGCAGCACTCTGTTCGATTGTCGGGCTAAAACCGACTTATGGCCGAGTCTCGCGATATGGAGTGATCGCCTTCGCCTCTTCGCTCGATCAGGTTGGGCCGATGGCGAAAGATGTCACCGATGCTGCACTTATTTTGAATACGGTGGCAGGGCATGATCCAAAAGATTCTACATCAGTCAATTTACCGGTCCCCGATTACACAAAATTTCTCACGAGCGAAGTGAAAGGGATGAGAATCGGAATTCCAAAAGAATATTTTATCTCCGGAATCGATCCGGAGATTCAAGCAGCTGTTAAAGAAGCGATCAAAACCTATGAAAAATTAGGGGCGATTTGCGAAGAGGTTTCGCTTCCTCATACCGATTATGCCGTTCCCACTTATTATATTATTGCTCCGGCTGAAGCGAGCTCGAACCTGGCTCGATATGATGGAGTGCGGTTTGGACATCGCTCCAAAGAACCAAAAGATCTGAATGAAATGTATATTCAAAGTCGAACGGAAGGTTTTGGCGATGAAGTGAAACGTCGAATTATGCTTGGAACTTATGTTTTATCTGCGGGATATTATGATGCCTATTATATTAAAGCTCAAAAAGTGCGATCTCTTATAAGCTATGACTTTGCAGAGGTATTTCAAGAATATGATTTACTGCTCACTCCTGTTACTCCAACTGCCGCATTTAAATTGGGAGAACATTCGGAAGATCCACTTCAAATGTATCTTTCCGATATTTTCACCATCAATGTTAATTTAGCAGGGCTTCCGGGAATGAGTCTTCCATGCGGATTTACCAAAAACGGTCTTCCGATTGGAATGCAGTTAATCGCGAAAGGTTTTCAGGAAGAAAAAATTTTTCAGGCGGCGTTTGCTTACGAACAAAATACAGAATGGCACAAGAAAAAACCAACCTTGGGATAGAAACTATGCAATTTGAACCGGTCATCGGACTTGAAGTCCACGCACAACTTTTAACTCACTCTAAATTATTTTGTGGATGTTCCACAAAATTTGGAGCTTCTCCCAATGAGCATACCTGCCCTC
>CAZQOW010000176.1:0-5118 GCA_964595045.1 uncultured Pseudomonadota bacterium | reverse complement strand
CAATCGCCGATTGAAAAACATTTCGATAAAATAAAAAACCGGAAACGTGCCCGGCATTGATCATCCGAAGTTCTGAACCTTTCCAGTGCTGATGCAATAGCTGAGAGGAATAATACGGCACAATTGCATCTTCTTTCGCTGCGACGAGAATAGTAGACGAGGGAGAAAAAGGGATTGGATAATTTCTCAAATCGGACATTTTAAAAAATTCTTTGAGCCTTCGTTTTACATTTCGATTTTTTCCCAACTGTTTCTGCAACACATCCCAATGACACGCTTTTCTCATCGCCCCTTCGAGAAAAACCGTTTCAGCGGAGTGAGCCGGCAAACAAGAAACCACCGCTAATGGGTGTCTTACCTGACTGGCAACTAAGGCAGCGGAATATCCTCCCATGCTGATTCCGGTTAAACCTATTTTTTTATATTGATTTTGTTTCAACCAGGAAACGAGTGCTCTCCCCTCTTGCACTGCCGCAATCACCATCAATCCTAAATCAGCCACCTGTTTTAACTTGTATTTTTCTTGGCCTGGGGGACGACGATGTCCGTAATAAGGATTTTCAAGAATTAGCGAGGCAATCCCCTTTTTTGCAAGTGGAATCGCCATTCCTCGTCTTCTTAACCCAAACCCCTCATCTCCTGTCGCAGCAAAATGAATGCAGACCGGAGGATTTGAAATCCCTTTGGGAAGAATAAATTCAACATGGGCAAGACTCACTTCTCGAGGAAGTGGAATCTCTCGATAAGGGGTTTTGAAAGTTCCGTAACGAAAAATAAGCTGATCTTTTTCAAAATCTTTCGACCAGGAAATATCAATTTTTCGAGGATGAACGGGTGAAACTCCTACCGATTCAATTTTTTTTAAGAGATCAAAATCTCCCCATCCTTGATGAAAAAAACTTAAACGACTCAAATAGAGAGAAAAAAGATAGTCAACAAAACTGGTATTAGAATTCATAAATTTGGAAATTTCATTTAACAGAGGATGAACTGAAACCAGTCCATTAAGAACATAAAAGCGGTTTTATTGAAAAGAGATTTTTTTAACGCCCAACAATATCAATATTTGTCTTTGAGATATTGGGAGTTGGAAGATTAGGTTTCGCAATATTAGGATTTCCGATATTCGGTTTTGGCGCATCTGCTGCCCAACCATCGGTATTCGGTTTCGCGGTATCAATATGCGGAGGCATGGCGTCGGGATCAGGAATCGGAATATTCGGATTCTCGTTCACAATCGGTCCATAAACAAATACTCCTGTCGAACGATCATAATAGGGATATTGATTGGTCACTGATTCTTGCACAGGCCAATTTGGATCTTGTCGCTCTTTTGGCCCATAGATAAAATAGCCAGTCGAACGATCATAATAGGGCCATTGATTATAATAATAGCCGGTCTGCGGATCATAGTCCGGATACTTACTCGTCAATGCCTGGGCATTCGGATAAACATCCGAACGGAGTGGCGCCAAATCTTGTTCTTCCGGCTGCAGAGGAATCTCTTGGGCATTCAATGCCAATCCCGATAGACAAAATAATAACGTCCACAATCCAATTTTTAAGCATCGATCTATAATAGATATTTTTTTCATTATCGAAACTCCATGAACTGCATCCCTTCATAACTAATATTCGGGGTTCCAGGATTTGGTTTTGCGATGTTCTGCGTTGGAACATGCGGATTCCCAATATTCGGTTTTGCAATATTTGGATTCGCAATATCCGGATGCCAATAAGTATAAGGTTGAATGTAATAATTTGGATAGGGAGGAGGGGGAACCCGGTAACGATCGAGATCCTCTTTTCTTGGCTCGGTCGGGGCCGGAGGGGTTGGGCTATTGATATTCGGATAAAAATCAAACGGGATTTGCGCCTGCAAAGGTGAAATAAAAATGAATAGGATAATCGCAGATCCTACCAATAAACTTTTTATCCAGAGCCTAATCATAGTTCTACTCAACCCTGATTATCATTCTCTGAACTAGATATAGCAAGGGTTTGCAGGTGAACGACTAAAGTCTGATAAGAGATGTCAAAACAAATAAAGATTTTAGAGCAATACAAAAAGAGATTTGCGTCGCAACAGATCTTTGATATTTGATCTCTTTACCTTTATTGAAAAGCCCCTCTCTTTACAAAGGAGAGGGGGTGGGGAGAGGTCAACCTATTTATGCTCCGAAAACTCCATTACACGTTCGAGATGATCAAATTCTCCCACTCAGTCTTCGCCCTCCCCTTCGCCCTTGGCTCGATGTTGATTGCTGCAGGTGGTTTTCCTCCTTGGCAAAAAATCTTTTGGATTATCATCGCCGTTGTTTTCGCGCGAACTGCCGCGATGAGTTTCAATCGCTGGACCGATGCAGAAATTGACGCCAAAAACCCTCGTACTGAAAACAGACATATCCCCCAAAAAATTCTCTCCAAAAAATATGTTTTATCTCTTTGCATTTTCACCGCTTGCGGATTCATTTTTTCAGCTTTCCAACTCGGAACTCTCTGTTTCCTCTTATCTCCCCTCGCTCTGCTAATTCTGTTTTTCTATTCCTACACGAAACGCTTCACCGACTTTTCACAAATTTTTTTAGGACTTTCGTTGGGGATTGCACCGATCGGAGCCTGGATCGCCATTCGAGAATCCTTAAGTTTGCCCCCAATTCTTCTCGGAATCGCAGTTCTTTTCTGGGTCGCAGGATTTGACATTCTCTACGCCACCCAAGATGAAGAGTTTGACCGAAAAAATAAGCTTCGTTCTTTGGTGGTGCGATGGGGAATTCCTAAAGCTCTGAGTAAAGCTCGCCTTATGCATTTCATCTCTGTTTTATTTTTCATCGGATTTGGAGTTTCTTCGAATTTGGGAATCGCTTATTTTATCGGAATTATTTTGATGGGATTTCTTTTTGCCTATCAACACTTTCTAGTAAAACCAGATGATCTATCCCGAATCAACGTCGCTTTTTTTACCGTGAATGGGTTGATCAGTTTCATTTTTTTGGGGTCAGTGATTTTGGCACTCTATTCCTGAGCTGGCTCTAAAACCTCTGCCACATAAGAAAGCTCTCGGTATTTTCCAGCAAGATCCAACCCATATCCAACCACATAAACATCCGGAATTTGAAAGCCGGTATACCGAACCTCTTTGGAAAGTGCTGGATGCTTATCTTTATTCAATAAACAACAAATATTAATACTTTTCGGATTCTTAGGCTTTAAATGATGAAGTATATATTGAAGGCTTTTTCCGGTATCTAAAATGTCTTCAATCACCAAAACATCTTTCCCTTCAATCGGTTGAGTCAGATCAAACACGAGACGAATATGCCCACTTTTTCCATTTTCGTCATAGCTCTCAATCCGCAAAAAATCACACCGAAGAGGAGATTGAATCTCTCGAACCAGATCAGCCATGAAGATAAATGAACCTTTCAAAACCCCAATCACCGTCAACTCACGATCTTTAAAATCATTCGAAATTTCTTTTCCGAGTGTTTTTATTCGGTTGGCAATCTGTTCAGAATCAATAATTTTTTTCAAAGAGTGTTTCATCGGTTGACACTCTTATAACGGGTAAAGTAAAGAAACAAAGATTTTTTAAGGGATTAAATCTCTAAAATTTCGGCTCGGTAGCCAAGTGGTAAGGCAGAGGTCTGCAAAACCTTTATCCGTGGGTTCGATTCCCACCCGAGCCTTTAAACATTGTTGACATTTTTGATGTAACCCCTATTTTCGGAATTCCATTTGGAGTTTCGAAGGTCGCCCGAGTGGTGGAATTGGTAGACACACAGGACTTAAAATCCTGTGATTGGAAACGATCGTGCCGGTTCGATTCCGGCCTCGGGCACTAGTAATATCAAGGGTTTATGAGTTTTTCATAAACCCTTTTTTCTTTTCATGTCTCTCAAAAACCGCTACCTAAACCGCTACCCCAACATTTTGAAAATCAACCTGCACTACATTTGAACCCCCGATTGAAACTACATTCGCTCTTCGACGAATATGTTCTTTCGAGAAGTGAACGTAATAGTCATTAGTCAATTTTGGAGTGGAGTGACCTAGGATATATTGAAGGTCCGTAATATTCCCACCATTTTGCATATAGAGGGTTGCAAAGGTATGACGAAAACCATGGAGACCAATATATTTTACTCCTGCTTCTTGGCAAAGTTTAGGAAGTTGCTGCTTTGCTAAATGTTCAGGATGCCACATCTCTCCGTTTTCATTGGTGAAGAGCAATGTTCGGTTCTGATCTTCTAAAAGAGGATACAATAATTCTTGAGCAGCTTTGCTGACAGGGACAATCCGTTTTCCATTCTTAGGTTTGTTTTTGACGACTTTAAGAGTTTTACACCAAGTACGATTGACGTGAATAATATCAGCACTTGAATCAATCTGATTTACATCCAAAGCAACCGCCTCACCCACTCTCAAACCTGTGTTCAAAAGTGTTACCCAAAACGAATAGAGATTTGTATCTTTTACGTGAGTAAGGAAACGATCTACTTCGCATCTTTCCCAGTAAAGAATATCTTCTCGGACTTCATCCATTCGTTCAATGGAAGTAAAAGGATTATAAGTGACAGAACCACCAAATCGCCTTTTCTTGATAGCCACATTGAACATGACTGCAAGCAAAGAACGCACTCGGTTGATACTAGCAGGTTTCAATTTGAATTTTTTGAGAGTTCCTAAAAAATGCTCGTGATCTTCTACACTTACTAAAACCATATCATTATTCGCATAGAAGGGTTTGAGATATAATCTAAAGGTTTGTTGGGCTTTAGCAAGTGTACCCTCTGCTCTCCCTTTATTTCGAGCAAACTCCAAGTAACTCTCAAACAACATGTCTACAGTGATCTTTTGACTGTAAGTGTTAATTTTATGATCCCGTTTGAAACGCACTTCATTAATCCAAACCTCTGCTTCTCGCTGCCTGTCGAAGCGTCTGAATTGTCTCTGGCCGTGGATCATCACTGTGGCTTCGTATTTCACACTTTTGTCTTTGTTTATTACTTTTCTTATACTCATCTGGCTTTCTCCTTTTAGCCAAAGAGTCGCCTAGAAAGGCATCCACCACTTCATCCAAAAAGAACATGGCTGTGTCTCCGACATAATGGTGAG
>CAZQOW010000175.1:0-5164 GCA_964595045.1 uncultured Pseudomonadota bacterium | reverse complement strand
GTGAATTCAGATTCAATCACAGACATGAAAACTTGTATAAACTGATCTCTAAACTCATTAAGTCGGAACCGATTTGCTAGTCATGAACCAAAACATAATAATAAAGACCATAACTTTATATTACTGCAGCCATAGCCTTCTCAACATTGACGTTTCCTGCAATCACAATAGCAGCATTGTTAGGAGCGTAGCATTTATGATAAAACTCTTCCAGTTTCGCGATAGAAGGGTTTTTAAGATGATCATCAAGGCCAATCACATCTCTTCCATAAGGATGGTTCATGTAAAGTATTCCATCTAAAGTAGGATAGAAAAGATAAGCTTTATCATCTAAATATTTATTTATTTATTTCTTCAACTACCATTTCCCATTCCGTTTGAAAAAGTCTTAAAGCTGGTCTCCTCAAGAGACTACCCTCTACTTTAGCCCATTTTAAAAAAGCATTCGATGAGGCAGGCGAAAGAATGATTCTATAATTTGTCCAATCATAAAAGGTTGCTGCGTTCATATTAGTTCCACCAAAACTTCTAAAAATAGCGTCCGCTTCTTCAGAAGTTGTATATTGTCCTGCAGCAACCTAGGCCCGATTCATCGCAATTTGAAGCTGACTACAGCTATCAGCATTCTCAGGTTTAGGATTTCCACAACGTAATGCAACCATTTCTGCATTAATTTGTCTTGCTTTCGTTAGCTCTTTCTCTTCTGCCGCATAATTGGTAGTTCTAATCTCACGAGAGCCTTTTCCACCCATAAAATGTTCGAAAATATGAGCAACTTCTGTAAGTTTTGAGTCTTCCTGCATACTCCCAGCTTTGAAATAAACTTTAACGCTAACGTCTGTGAATATTTCATTGGGGCTAATAAATACTTGTAAACCATTTGAAAGCGTTTCTTGATAGAGTGGAAATTGAATGTTCTGTCCCACCGCAGCAGCAGCAGAAGAAGAAGAAGAAGAAGAAGAAGAAGAAGAAATAAAAGCAGGCGGAACATATCGATCAGCAAAACAGATTAATGGGCCGTTTGCGGGATCAGAATCTGAAGAGGTTCTTTCTGATAAATAAACTGGAGACAAATCACCCACTTTTGGAGCAGAATAAATAAAATCAGCCATGTTTAAGTTAAAACTTTATTTTAAGTTAAAATTTTTAACGTTATCTGGCTGTACACTAAATGGTTGCTAAAATTCTGATTATCGACAATAAAATAACGCAGAAAAAACAGATAGCTCTTGATCTTGAAGCAATAAACAAAAAAACAAAACAGAAAAAAAATGAAACGATTTATAATTTTTCAAATTCTTTTATCTTTTTTAATCTCCTTTTCTCTCTTTGCAGAAACTGCTGAGCAGAAAAAAATCAAAAATTTCGAATCTCCCAAATGCACAATAAATAAGAATGAAAATGACACTGAAAAAAACAGTACAGCTACAGCAATTGCAGTCTCAGCTCTTAAAACTCCCGAAAATTTTCCGACTTATCTGAAACTTTTAGCAAACGCCCAGTCAGTCACCCGAGGCCCGGTCGGATTCGCGGCAGCCTGCAACAAAGAATGTGATGCATATTTGAAAGCGTTAAAGAATGGGAAATCGATTAAAAAAGAACTTGATTGGATGCTAAAAAACGGAACAGCAGCAGGAAAACTATATGCCGCAATTTTAATTCAAGACTTTGATAAAAAAGCGGGAGAGCAAGCGTTTACTTTACTACAATCTGAAAAAACTCCTGTGAACTATTCTCCAGGTGGATGTGAAGGAGGGACCACCCGTCCTCTCGGAGAACATGCGACAAAGTTTTTAAAAAACCCAAACTATTAAATCATTATGTTTAAAAAAATACTTATCAGTAATCGCGGAGAAATCGCTCTTCGCCTCATCAACGCCTGTCGGGAAATGAATATTCTAGCCGTCGCCATTTATTCTGATCCTGATTCAAAAAGTCTGTTTGTTGAAAACGCCGATGAAGCTTATCCACTGAATGGGGTTGAGGCGAAAGAAACCTATCTCGATATCGAGAAAATTATTCAAATTGCGAAAGAATCAAAAACCGATGCGATTCATCCGGGATATGGCTTTCTCTCTGAAAACGCCGCTTTTGCCGAAGCGTGTGAAAAAGCGAAAATAAAATTTATCGGACCTTCCCCCAAAATGATTCGCGAGTTGGGGAGCAAAACGAAGGCAAAAGAGATCGCAAAAAAAGCGAATGTTGCAACCGTTCCTGGTTATCAGGGAGAAATTCCACGCGGAAAAGAGCTGAAAAAAATTACGGATGAAATAGGCTATCCTCTTCTCGTCAAAGCGGCGGCAGGTGGCGGCGGTAAGGGGATGAAAATTGTTTCGGAGGCAAAAGATCTCGAAGAAACAATCGAAAGTGCCGAAAGAGAAGCGCTGGCTTTTTTTAAAGACAAAACTTTATTCCTCGAAAAATATATCGAAAATCCTCGTCATATCGAGGTTCAAATTCTGGGAGATGAAAAAGGAAATCTGATTCATCTTTTTGAACGAGAATGCTCAGTGCAGCGCCGACATCAAAAGATGATTGAAGAGTCCCCTTCCCCATCGATTGATGAGAAATTTAGAAATGAAATTTGTGAGGCTGCCCTAAAAATTGGGAAAGCGGCCAATTATTTTTCGGCAGGAACCGTCGAATTCATTGTCGATCAAAAAAACAATTTTTATTTTCTAGAAGTGAATACTCGATTGCAGGTCGAACATCCAGTGACTGAATTGGTAACGGGTGTTGATTTAGTGAAAGAGCAGATCAGAATTGCAGCAGGAGAAAAACTATCTCTGAAACAATCCGATCTATTACAACGCGGCCATAGCATCGAATGCCGACTCTATGCTGAAGATCCTGAAAACAACTTTTTACCTGTGGAAGGATCGGTTGGTTTACTCGATGAACCAAAACGCCCTGGAGTGCGCATCGACTCTGGGTTGAAACAGGGGCAAGAGATTCTCCCCTTCTACGATCCGATGCTCGCCAAATTGATTGTTTGGGGTGCAGACCGCGCTGAAGCGTTAGAAAAAATTGACGCACTTTTAAGAGATTATACTTTGCTTGGCGTGCGTCATAACTTGGATTTTTTGCGTTATCTCATTCAATCAAATGCTTTTCAAAAAGGGTTTTACCACACTCATTCTGTCGCAGAACTTTTGGAAGATTTCAAAAAAACATCACAAAAAATCCCGGAGATGATTCAAAAACTTCTCCCTTCTCTTTCGAAGAAAACTCAAAAAATAAGTAAACCAGGGAAACGAGATGAATTTAATCTATTGAATTATTTAGAAGGATTTAGAAATGTCTAATACAAACCATTTTGAAATTCTTTCGATCGATTCTTCCCATTTCACCGTTCGATCGGAAGGAAAAACAGTTCAGGGAAGTTATTTCGTCTCGAAAGATTTTATTGATATCCATCTTCCCGAGGGGAATTTTCGAATTCAAAACAGTTCTTCCAAAAAGAGAAAGTCAAACAAAGAGCATCCCGAAGGAGAACTGACCGCTCCGATGCCAGGAAAGATCGTCAAAATCTTCGTGAAAGAAAAAGATTCGATCAAAAAAGGAGATCTGCTTTTGGTACTTGAAGCGATGAAGATGGAACATAAAATTCTCGCTCCCGCAGAAGGTAAAATAGAAAAGATATTTTTTAGTGAAGGGGATCGTGTGAGTCAAGGAGATGAACTGATTGAGGTAAAATAAAAAATATGAACTATCCAAAAAAATCAATCATCACCGAAGTTGGCGCACGCGATGGTCTGCAAAATGAAAAAGAGATTTTGTCCACCGATGCAAAAGTAAAGTTCATTGATCAATTGACTGAAGCAGGCTTTGCTCAAATTGAAGTTGGATCTTTTGTGAGCCCTAAATGGGTTCCTCAAATGGCCGATACCGCTGAAATTTATTCGAGAATCCAAAAAAAACCGGGAGTTCGTTACATAACGCTCGTTCCGAATCAGAAAGGGATGGAAGGAGCCCTCGCCTCTCAAGTCGATTCGATTGCTCTCTTCACCGCTGCTTCTGAGAGTTTTACCAAGAAAAATATCAACAAAACGATCGACGAATCTATCAAAGAGATTCGGGAAGTCATTAAAACAGCCAAAGCAAATAAAATGTGGGTTCGCGGATATATCTCCACCTGCTTCGGTTGTCCTTATGAAGGAAAAATCGATCCTCAAAAGGTGATCGAAGTCGCGGAAAAACTTTTAGAATTAGATATCGACGAGCTCTCCATCGGCGATACGATCGGAGTAGCGGTACCCACTCAAGTTGAAAATCTTATCTCTCTCCTCTCCAAAAAAATTCCTCTTGAAAAGATGGCACTTCATTTTCACGATACCCGCGGAACAGCACTTGCCAACGTTTTAAAAGGCTTAGAAACGGGAATTTCAAAATTCGACAGCTCTGCGGGAGGACTCGGCGGATGCCCATATGCCCCAGGGGCTGCAGGAAATCTCGCAAGCGAGGATCTCGTATACATGTTGAATGAAATGAATATTCAAACGGGAATAGATCTTGAAAAGCTGGTCAATGGATCCAAAGAAATAGCGACGCATTTGAAGCGGATCCTTCCAGGTCGCTATTTACAAGCAGCCAGCAAAAGAAAATAAATCATCTAAAAATTTCAATCTTCTTTCAGACATTTTTTGTTTTGATTCGCTACGCCGAGAAGAACTGCTCCTGTTGCTAATGTGGCTAGGCTCAATCCTCCGAGAGATATAAAAACATATTGTCCTGATGTCATTCCACTCGATTTTTCATCTCTGAAACTAGCAAGTTATCCAAAAGTTATAGGAGTTGCCATTAATCCAGCGCCCGTTAAGACCTTTCCGACTACTAATATTCTTCGATATCGATTGCAATCCGGAGAAAGAAGAGAAGGTGTTGGCGCTGATACTATTTGCGAAGCAGGAGTGGCAGACAGTCTTAAATCAATGAGTTTCGCTGCTACAGGTTGTTTGATCGGCTTCGCTGGCTCTATTAGCTTTACAACTTTTGACTTACCTCTCCCTGTTTTGAGATAAATAGGCTCACTTGAGCCCAATAACCTCAGCGGCGGGATTTTAAACCCAGGCCTAAGATGCATGGGAAGATTCATAAAACTCTCCTTTTTCTTCCCTCAAACAAGACGATATTCCTTATCGGAGAAAAAAAGAAAAAGTTGCTA
>CAZQOW010000174.1:652-5227 GCA_964595045.1 uncultured Pseudomonadota bacterium | reverse complement strand
TAGTTAGTTCTTCAAACCGATCAATCAAAAAATCAGGTTTTGCCTTTTCAAGATCAGACTTACTCCTAAAACCATAGCTGATGGCACAAGTGGTGATTCCGGCCGCTTTCCCGCATTCAATATCGATCTCCGAATCACCGATAATAATGGTTTCTGGCCTCGTTTCAAAATCTTTAAAAATCGGGTTTAAAACTTCAGGAGAAGGTTTTTGAACTTTCAAAGTATCTCCTCCGATAAGCCATTTGAAATGATGATCGATTTGTAATCCTTCAAGAATTTTTTTCGAGAGAAGATAAGGTTTGTTCGTCACCACCGCTTTGAGATGATGAGAAAATTTTTCTAAGAAATCTATCACGCCAGAATACAAAACTGTTTCGTCCAAAAGATGTTCTAAATAATATTCCCAAAAAGTTTTAACCACTCTTTTCAAATCTCTGGGGGGTGGGTTTCCAAGCGCATCTTGAATCAGCTGAATCATTCCCCGGCCAACAAAATTGTCAATGACTTCTCCCGGTAACGATGGAAATCCTT
The DNA here is from genome assembly GCA_964595045.1 of uncultured Pseudomonadota bacterium. Lineage (GTDB taxonomy): Bacteria > UBA10199 > UBA10199 > JADFYH01 > JADFYH01 > CAZSRQ01. The sequence goes on along the minus strand of CAZQOW010000174.1, from coordinate 4,696 downwards.
CCAGATTCAGCGCGTAATTCAGGGAATTTCGAATATCCATTCGCGAATCGACTAAAGTTCCATCGAGATCAAAAATCAAAAGTGAGTTCATATTTTTCCATGATGTCATCCTGAGCTGTAAGCGAAGGATCTTATTCAGTTGGAGTAGTTTAGATTCTTCGGCTTTGCCTCAGAATGACATATTTTAAAAAACAAGTTTAAGATAGAGTCTTAAGTCAACTTGACATCCCACCAAAATAAATGTCTTAAACTTAAAAACCTATGCCGGCCAGAATTTATACTATTTCTGAAATTAACTCAGAGATCAAATCCCTTCTTGAAGGAAATTTCCAGTCAGTCTGGATTTCTGGCGAGATCTCCAATTTCAAAAACCACTCTTCGGGACATTACTACTTCTCTTTAAAGGATGAAGGAGGACAAATTCAATCAGTGATGTTCCGCGGTTCGAATCGACTTTTAAAATTCAAGATGGAGGATGGTTTGGAAGTCATCGCCAACGGGAGAATCACAGTTTACGAACCTCGTGGCAACTACCAAATTGTTGTGGAGTATCTGGAGCCCAAAGGACTGGGAGCGCTCCAGCTCGCCTTCGAACAGCTCAAGAAAAAACTTGAAGCAGAAGGATTATTTGATGCGACTCGAAAAAAGCCATTTCCATTTCTCCCCAAAAAAATAGGAATCGTTACTTCCCCCACCGGTGCAGCAATTCGCGATTTAATTCATATTCTGCAACGACGATATCCGAACATCGAAATTTTATTGAATCCAGTAAACGTTCAGGGAGATTCGGCCGCCCATGAAATCGCCCAAGCGATCGAAGAGTTAAACAAATTTGAGGATATTGATCTTCTCATCGTCGGCCGCGGAGGTGGATCGTTAGAGGATTTGTGGGCATTCAACACCGAAGTGGTCGCCAGAGCGATTGCTGCGTCTCGCCTTCCAATCATTTCTGCGGTTGGACATGAAATCGATATTACCATTTCAGATTACGTCGCCGATCTCCGTGCCCCAACTCCCTCTGCCGCTGCAGAGCTGGCAGTGCCGGTGAAGATGGATCTGGAGATGACGATTCAATCGATCAAAATGGATCTTTATCAAGCAATGAAAAGAATGCTCGATATCTTGAACGAAAAACTAAAATTTTATCGAAGCCATTTGAAACATCCAAAAACCAAAATCGAAGAGCTTGCTCAAAAACTCGACGAATCAATCGATCGACTAAAGTTAGCGATGGCAAATCATCTCATCCAGATAAAAGGGGAATTAGCGGTTTTCAGCAAAGCATTGAAAACACTCTCTCCGCTGGCGGTTTTGGAGAGAGGATATTCGATTACCTATCGGGAAGAGTTGAAAAATGGGAAATTGAATTTGATTCCGATCAAAAATTCTTCCGAAGTGAATCCAGGGGAGAATCTGCGAATTCAATTCTCTCAAGGGGTGATTCGGGCAAATGTTTTGGAGAAAAAATAGAATAATTTCCTTACTATTTTACACTATTTTTTGACTTTGGAGGTGCCTGAACTTTTTTCTTTTCCTCTCTCACCGCGAGGCCTGGATGGCTCTTGGTGCATTTGTTCGTACACACCTCCTCTGGGAAATTCGTGTGCTTCTATATAAACCCCTCCTCGAGAAGCTCGATCGGATTTGCCATGAAGATCTTCGATAAGTTTAGAAGGATCTTTCAAAGCTTTGAATTTATAAGATAACATCTCAATTCTTTCTCCCCCAGTCTCAATAAAAGGAAGAGCCCTTACTTCTCCCGGTTTCTCTACTGACCATCTTCTCCTTAACACAGGAATATTGATAGTCTCCTCTGGCTGAACTGCAGGAGGAGTTTGAGCATTCTTTTTGACAAGACGAATAACCCTTGGGGTTAAAGAGGCAACCCCAGCTCTTCGGAGTTGAAGCTCAAGATCTTTTGCATCTCTTTGCCTTTCAGAATCATTATTACTATGACCCGCCTGAGGATAATATTTCTGCATATAGTAAGAAAGAATTTCGGCATATTCTCTTCTCGTCCACTCAAACTCACTCATCTTTAAATCTTCATAGTGAACTTCAACTCCCCTTGCATCAAAAGAATGTGCATCCACATTAATCCTGGAAGCAGCATTTACTGTTCCATTCTCTCTGAGAAGTTGAGTAAGATGGTATTCGTTCTTTTCATCTCTTGTCAGAATGGAATAAAAAACAAACTCTCCATTTTCCCCCAAAAGTGGAATTGCTTGGGCGAGAAAGATTTGAGTCACATCGAGACCATGCTCTCCACCGTAACCAAATCCTGAGAAACGATTTTTATAAGCGGTTGGGACAGTATTATAAGGTGGATTAGAAACGGCTAAAGAAAGTTTATCTTCACCAAGAAGTCTTTGAAGAGTTTTGGGATCTTGGTTATCAATCACGACCGTTCGATCTTCCACTCCGTTCAGAAGAGCATTCAAACGATTAAGATTCATTGAATGAGGAACAATCTCCAAGGCATAAGCACGCTCTATTTCTGGATTGAGCTTCAAAAGAGCAACATGCTGAATTCCAACTCCTGAACCAAAATCAGCAATTCTGCCCGAATATTTTGCTCCGCTCTCATAACTTTTTTGAAGACGATGAAGCAAGACATAGCTGGTTTCCCCAACGATTTCTGCTTCAGGATTTTTTCTTCCTCCCATTCTTTCAGGAAGATCGGCAAAAAGATAAATCGTATCTTGATTGGGGAGTCGATGAGAAACAAGGGTAAGATTGTTTAAGCGATAAGAAACTTTGCCCCCTTCAGTTTTGGAGATAATCAGACCAAACTTTTGAAGAGCTTCAAATAATTGAGGAGAATCAGCAAACAGTGTTTCCGTTTCAGATCCCGTGAGAGAATCTCCGTACATTAAAAACCGTAAAGCAAACTTTTGGTTATTGGGGAGGGATGAGTAATTTAATTTTAAAAGAGCACTTTCTATCGTCGCGTCCGGAGGATTAATTTCATCTGAAAGAGGAGTTACTCCATAAAATTTTGAGTGTGCTTGACGGTTTGCCTCATCAAATTGAATATAAGTAAGAAATCCTCTCAATTCACCTAACACCTGTTTTTGATTTGGATTGTTTAAATCAAATGAAGAAAGAGAGGCCGGTGTAATATTAGTATTGGCACCTTGAGAATAAAAAATTGCATGCCTTTGATCACATCGAAATGTGGGCCTAGGCAATAATTTCGATACTATTTGAGAATCAGGAGGAGTTTGAATAGATTGTATTTGAATTTTTGAATTCGTAGATGAACTCGCATCTGGAGAACAAACCAATTCGCTAGGATCAACAGGACACAAATTTAATTCAGGAAATTGAACAGGATTCATATTTCACCTTTTTTAAAGAAATTTGATTGATATTATTCTTATCAGACAACTACAAAACTTATAAAAAGTAAGCAAAAAGCATACCGTCATTCTTTCGCCGTTATTGATCTTATAAGTGTTTGAAATTAATAAATATTTTAATCAAGAGATGAATGATAAAAAGTACTGGTAAAAATTTTTAGAGGTATTTAAACCTCTAAAAATAAAATAATGGGGTGTCTAATTTTCTTAAATAATAAAAATTTGATAAAAATTATTTCGTCAATTTTCTTTCACTTCATAAAACCTTAAACCATAGATTTTATTTTCAATAAATCTTCAACTTCGCAATATGCAATCCATGGCTAGTCCATCCTACATCATATCCAACTTCCACCCCTTCTCTTAAAGCTTCTCTCCCTTTATCACCGACAAATCGAATTTCATCAATGTTGAAATAGACATCTTTTCCCCATTTGTTTTTCACAAATCCGTAACGAGATTGGGGAAAATATTTTACAATCTTTCCTTTCGAAAATTTATCTTCGGGGATTTGAACCACATCGGGAGATAAGCGAATTTTCTTGTCTTCTTCTAATAGGGAAATTTCCTGTTTCTCTTCAGGAGTTTTTTCAGGAGGTTGAGGACTTGAATTGTTGATTGGATTTTCTTCCATAAAATTTTCTCACTTTTCCCTTCTCCAGGGGGAGAAGGTGGCCGTAGG
>CAZQOW010000174.1:0-642 GCA_964595045.1 uncultured Pseudomonadota bacterium | reverse complement strand
GGGGACACTCACAGAACTTGCAAAACTTCCACCACTCGCAAATTATCCACTCGCCCCTCACCCCAGCCCCTCGGCCGCCGTAGCCACTTTGGCGAAGGAAGCTCTCCCCCAGGAGAGGGGGGCAAAATGAATTAACAACTCAACTTCTTCACCTTCTTCGCAATCTCCTTCGCCAACTCTTTCGTACTCCCCTTGCCGCCCAAATCAGGAGTGAGCACCTCTCCCGTTTCCATCACCTGATTCACCGCTTCTTCAACGATTTTTCCCGCTTTCGTTTCTTTTAGATATTTCAACATCAACGCCGCGGTCAAAATCATCGCAATCGGATTGGCAATCCCTTTTCCGGCGATATCGGGCGCATTTCCATGAACCGCCTCAAAAATAGCGGCATCTTCACCGATATTCGCCCCGGGAACCAAGCCCAATCCTCCCACGAGCCCGGCACATAGATCAGAGACAATATCTCCGTACAAATTTTCAAGGAGAAGAATATCGAACTGTTCCGGCTTGGTCACTAGCTGCATACAAGCATTGTCGACAATCATTTCTCGATAATCTATTTTGGGAAACTTTTTCGAAACTTTTCTCGCACAATCTAAAAAAAGCCCATCAGACAGTTTCATGATATTCGCTTTGTGAATC
>CAZQOW010000173.1:0-5283 GCA_964595045.1 uncultured Pseudomonadota bacterium | reverse complement strand
CTATTCCCTGGAAAATGGGATGGATGCTTCTCTTCAACGATCTGATCTGGTGGATCCCCTTTATATTGATTCTCTACAAAACAATTCATCATCGTTCAAAAAATACTTTCTATTGAAATCGAAAAATGATTAGACCTCTTTCTCCCCCCTTTCTTTTATAAAGGAGAGGCTGGGGGAAATCAGCATGCCTACTGAAGAAGCCGACGAAATTTAATAAAAACCGAGGAGCAGTAAATATGCAAAAAAAAATCTTCTTTTTCTTTCTTCTCATCATACCTATTTTTTTCATTCAAAATCCTCTTTTTTCTGCTGAAGAAAAGCTACTGGGCCAAGTGGAAAAAAAAGGAAATATCTTTCTTATTCCATTTGAATTCGAAAATTTAATTCTTTGGCAAAAAGAGAAATTTGTCCTTCAAAATAAATTACGAGCGAATACGATCAACGTTTCTTTTTTGCAAACTTCCGAAAAACAGACTGAATCAGAAAACAAAACCATTGTGGAAACTGACTTAGGAGGAAGCTCAAAGAAAAAAGCCCCACTTGCCTATAAAAATCCTCGCGTAAAAAATATAAAGATTGGGCAAACTGAAAACCCCTTTAAAAAGAATGGAATTCAGTTGTTAAAAACGACCACAGAAACTGATTCTGAAGGGAACCAAATTACCACTTCCACATACGCCGATGGATCCAAAACAGTCAGCCGCACTTCGAAAGATAGAAAAGAGGAAAGTTCTTACAATAAAAAAGGAATTTTAGTCTGGCATCATATCGAAGGAAAAGAATCGGAATTAAAATACAATATGACCGAATGGGAAGATGGAAGCATTATTCGGGAATACTCCAAGCCAGAGGCAATTTTATCGACTGTCTATGATACAGAAAAAAAGAATTTGACCTTTTCCTTTTTAAACTCCAATCGGGAAACGATTCGGGAGATTACTTGCACAATGGAAAATTGTGAATAATTTTTACTTATCCACGGCAATTCTTTAGATAATCTTCCATCTCTTTTTCCCCTTCAAAAACTTTTAAAGTAGAATGAAGAAAATCGTGCGGACAGATGGTTAATACTGAACAAGGGCTCAAGCGAACCACTTTTTCAGCCACGCTTCCCATCATGAGATGTTTTAGACCTCCTCTTCCGTGAGTAGTTAAAACAACTAAATCGATGGAGTTTTCCTGGATGGAAGATTCAATTTCCAAAAACGGATCTCCCAATCTCACTTCCAATTGAGGTTTAATTGAAATTTTGGTGGCTAAACAGGACAGTTTTTCTTCCGCTTCTTTTTTTAAGCTTTTCTCGATCATCATTCGATCCGAAGGAATAGAGAGAACATCAAACGTATATAAATCCCTCAAATCAACCACATGAAGAAGATGAAGTTCGGCATTAAATTCTTGAGCATACTGAGCAGCAGAATGAAGTGCCTCTTCGGCATGATGGGAAAAGTCGATCGGAACCAGTATCTTTTTAAAACTCTTATTTTCTCCTCTTTGAATCAAAACAGGAGAAGCGGTTTTTCGAATCACTTTCTCGGCAACACTTCCAAGAATGAGATGTTGCAATCCGGTTTTCCCCTGAGTTCCCATCACAATCAGATCAGCTTTTTCTTTTTCAGCGGCTAACAAGATTTCGACCGTTGCCTTCCCTTTTTTGACAATCGTTTCTATTTTAACCAGACTATTTTCTGCTGGATGCAAACGTTTGAGCTCCGAATCAATCTTGGCTTTCAGCTTCGCCTCAATATCTTTCGGAAAAACAATATATTTCAAAATTTCGCTATCGAGAGCTCTTTCAAAGACATGTAAAACAATGAGGGAGGATTTGTATTTTTCTGCCAGTCGAATCGCGGTCGCCAGTGCATTTTCACTTTTCTCAGAGAAATCGTATGGAACTAAAATTTTTTGAATATTCTGCATTTTAACCTCATAAAATAATTTGTTTACAAATTTTCTTTATTACAGAGATAATTTAAAAATGAATCCTGAATTGAAAAAAACAATTATTTGTCTTCGTATTAGTTCCATTATCTATTTTTTACTCGGATTTGCTTTTTTATTTTTCTTTGTCACGTTATCTCATGAAATATTTCCTGAAGTAAATGCAAATACTGCAAAGCTAATCGGAGTTTTTACTGCACTTGTTTCATTTATTTTCACCGTTGGAATCGGAATTTTTGTAGAGATTGTTATTCATGGGCTTAAAAAAACAAAATATTGGTCTTGGATCGCTGCAATTATATTAACCGCCACCTATATTCCTTCTCTTTTCATCATTTTAGGAATTATTGGAATTTTAGGATTATTAAATAAATCGGTAGTAGCAGATTTTCAAAAATCAAGAGTAAGAAAAATTAGCGTCCTCCAATAAACATCTTTTTCGGGAAAAAGATTCGGTGTCCCGAAGCTGATTCAAACTCGACCCCATTTTCATTCCACTGAACGGTTGAGCGATGAATATGATTCTGAATCGTCTCTGAATAATCTTTATAAAATTCAAATGGCATTTGATGACCGTAGGCAGGAGCATCTTTTCCTCTTCCGATAAAAAGATAAAAATGATTTCCGGAAAGTCGCGACCGCTCAATCACTGACAAGCAATAGGGATCCAGTGAATCATAGCGAACTACCGATGGCTGACAGGTTTGAAAAACAACTTTTTCTTTCAACGGAAGATTCACCACAAAAATCGAAACCAACAAAACGAGAAAAAAAAGAGGGAAAAATCCGCAAAAATAAAGAATGTTTTTTAGTTTTCGGTTCATGAGAAAGAGTAAAAATTTCTTGGCCAGGCGTGAAGTTTGACCTCTTTTAATTCTTCGGATGAAAGCAATTTTCCGTCCGAAACTTTGCAATTTTCTTCGACATGCTCGAGCGTTCGCATTCCTGGAATAACGGTAGAAACGGCCGGATGCGAAAGGCAAAACTTTAAAGCAGCTTGCGACATCGTCTGAATCTCCTCTCGAATTAAAAATTTTAACTTTTCAACTTTTTCACAAGTTTCGCGAAGCCGATCTCCAGCAAAATATTTTTTTCTCCAATCGTATGGATGAAATTCAGTTTCGGGAGTCAGTTTTCCAGTTAAAGACCCTTCATCAAAAGGAACTCGAGCAATCACTGCCACCTTTTTTTCCAAACATAATGGAAACAAATTCTTCTCGGGAGATTGATCAAAAAGATTATAAATCACTTGGACGGAATCGATCAGCCCGGATTCGACCAGTTTTAAAGCACTATCTGGTTCATGATCGTTAATCGAAATCCCGAAAAAACGAATTTTTCCCGATTGTTTTAGTTTTTGAATCATCTCTAGCCAATCGGTTTGGGTTAACCAGCTATCGCTCCAAACATGAAGTTGCTGGAGATCGAGATGATCTCTTTTTAGATTTTTAAGACTTCTTTCAGTAGATTTCAAAATATGCTCAATAGGAAAAGTTTTCTCGACTGGAATATCATGACTTGCCGGCCAACGCATATTTTTGGGAGGAACTTTGGTCGCGATAAAAACATCATCTTTTTGATACTCTTCTAACGCGGTTGCAATCAGCTTCTCCGAGCGACCATTTCCGTAAACCGAAGCGGTATCAATAAAATTGACTCCTAGTTCTAAAGCCCGAATTAGTGCTTTCACGGAGAGTTTATCATCGGATGGACCCCACATATTCCCCATCGCCCAGGTTCCGTGACCTATTTCAGAAACTTTTACACCGGTTTTTCCAAACAAACGATCTTGCATAAATCCTCTTCGTTAAAAATGAGAGCCGAGTTTATCTGATAAAATAAAAAAACCTATCTAAAAGATAGGCTTTTAAAAAAATTGATTGTGATTTTTAATCTTCAATCTTAGGGAATATAAATTCCCCCGCCACCATAAGGAGGATAAAAACCGGCACCTCCACCATATCCATAGCCACCATAACCACCACCATATGGGACACCGCCTGGAGTGTTGTACCAAAACCCTCGAGTTGTTTTGCCACCCGATTGAATATAAGAAACTCCTGCACCGCCGCCACCCCCGTATCCCGGACCACCCCCATATCCTCCACCGCCATAGCCATAACCGCCGTAAGCACCAACTGGGACTGGATAATAGTAATAATTAGGCGTTCCTATATAAACCATATCTGGACTACTAGAAGGAGGAGCATATTGACGAAGTGGAAGAGTAGGAGAGTTTGCAGTTGCGTTATATTCAACATCTCCATAGGCATTTCTGTGGACTTTTTGTTTCGCCTCTAGAAGAGCTGGGGTCATCAGAAACCCAACCAATGCAATAATGAGACTATATTGATAGAATTTCATCATGGATGCCTCCGTATCTTGAGATATTTAAACCTAATTTCTATTTTATCAAACTTCTAGTTAGAATGGCCACCTAATCGGCCACCAATGTGATTTCAACGGCTATACATAAGAAAAGGTTTTTAAACAAACAATTCTGTTATTTCAGATAAATAAATAGCCAAAAGTTGAAAAGAATGATCAAGAATTATAAAGTGGTTCAACCGATATAAACTAGAATATAATGGGAGAATTTATGCCATCTAAACCTTCAAAAGAGCTAGAAACCTTTCCCAACCCGAATCCGGAGAGAAGATACAAAATTGATTTCGAATGCCCAGAATTTACCTGTCTTTGCCCCAAAACTGGTCAGCCTGATTTTGCCACCATTTTGATTCGCTATATTCCAAACAAAAAATGTATCGAATTAAAATCTCTCAAACTCTATCTCTGGTCTTATCGCAATGAGGGAGCTTTTCACGAAGCGGTCACCAACCAAATTTTAGATGATTTAGTCAAAGCGTGCGAGCCACACTTTATGGAAATCGAGGCCAATTTTTATATTCGCGGGGGAATTCATACCAAAGTATATGCCCAGCATGGAAAACAAGAATAATTCTCTATTTGTAGAGCTTAAGAGAAAACCAAATTTTTGCTCCATGAAAATTGGGAAAGACCGTTTTAAAAACTTTAATTTTGATTGAAAGAAGTTGTCTATGGACTTAATACCCAATCTGAATTTGAGCTTAACCTTTTCAATTTTTATAAGAATTCTCATTGCCTGTGCTCTTTCATTACCCCTTGCGTGGGATAGGGAAAAATCAGGTCGAAGTGCTGGCCTTAGAACCTTTCCCCTCGTCTCCATTGCGATGTGTGGTTATGCAATTATTGGCCAAGAGATAGAAAAAATGAGCGTGGAAGGACAAGCAAAAATCATTGAAGGATTGGTCGCAGGAATCGGTTTTATTGGAGGAGGGGCAATTTTAAAGAATAATAAAA
>CAZQOW010000172.1:0-5336 GCA_964595045.1 uncultured Pseudomonadota bacterium | reverse complement strand
CAGGATTCAGCGCGACATAAACCGCTTGCAATTCTTTAGAGATTGATCGTGCATAAATAATCGCTTTCGCAGTTCCTTTGTGAAAAGTTGAAACCGGAATAAGTACCCGATGTCTTTTAGACTCAACTAAATCGAGATCTTTAGGGGAAAGCTGTGGAATAATACTTTCATAATGTTGATGAATCATCTTAAAAACAAACATCATAAACGGTATAAAAATAATCACCATCCAGGCACCATGTGAAAATTTTGTACCCGCAATAATGAGAGTGGCCATTCCTGTAGCACACGCACCTATTCCATTCACCAATGCCTTTCCTGGCCACCACCCCTCTTTATTTTTGAACCAATGGACCACCATTCCGGATTGAGAAAGTGTGAAAGAGATAAAAACTCCCACTGCATAAAGTGGAATCAGTAGATGTGTTTTACCTCGAAAAAAAATCAATAAGGCAGAAGCGCAAATTCCCAGCAAAATAATTCCGTTCGAAAAAGCAAGCCGATCCCCTAAATTAGACAATTGTCGAGGGAGATAGCCATCTTGGGCTAACAAAGAAGAAAGACGGGGAAAATCAGAGAAACTTGTATTCGCTGCCAGAAATAAAATCAGAGCCGTAGAAGCTTGTACCATGTAGTAAAAAATTCCCTTTCCAAAAACCTGGCGAGCAATTTGACTGACGACGGTTTCATGTTCTACTGGCAAAATAGAGTAAAGCCTGGCAAGTTGCGTAATCCCCAAAAAGAGAACCAGTAGAATGATCCCCATCCAAATCAAAGTAATATTCGCATTTCTTGACTCTTTGGGCCTAAATGCCGGAACTCCGTTGGAGATTGCTTCTACTCCCGTCAAAGCGGTACAACCTGCCGAAAACGCTTTTAAAATTAGGAAATAATTGAGATATCCTGAAACTTTTTCCAATTCAGCGGAAGGATGAAAAACAGGTTCTCCGGTATAATATCGGTAAAAACCAACTCCAATCAAGGTCAAAAAACTAGCAATAAAAAAATAGGTCGGTAAAGCAAACAAACTTCCTGACTCTTTAATCCCTCTCAGGTTTGCAATCGTGATAAATACGATACAGGCAATCCCAATCAAGACAGCATGATTATATAAGGATGGAAATGCCGAGGTAAGTGCAGCGACTCCAGAAGCGGCACTGACTGCGACCGTCAAGACATAATCAGTTAGCAAGGAAGCGGCAGCGATGAGGGCTGGTGTCTCTCCGAGGTTATCTTTAGCAACAATATACGCCCCTCCCCCGGATGGATACGCATGAATCGTTTCACTATAAGAACTGATTAAAATAATGAGGAGGATGCCGATCAAACTTGCTACTGGAAGAGAAAGCTGTATCGCAATTAAGCCAACTGGGGCCAAAACGAGTAAAATTTCTTCTGTCGCGTAAGCAACCGATGACAAGGCATCGGATGAAAAAACCGCCAGGGCGACTTTTTTACTAATTCTTTGATGCGCAATTTCTGAATTTTCAAGTGGACGACCGAGAATCAACTTCTTTAGTGTTTTAAACATAAGATGATCTCATCCCTCCTGGAGATATTCTATTCTTACCCCACCCCCTTCGCCTCTATAAAGTCGGCGTGGATGAACTGAATATTTTAAGAGATGGAATAGAAGTGATTGCGGTGGGTAATAGAGAAGTGGTTTGGGTTTGTCAAGTATAGCGAGAAGTGCTCAAGTCAGTTGAATCATCAGAAGATAAATAAGAGGAAAAAATCCAATCAAGGGTGAGTGTCATCGCTAATCCGAGCAATAATCCAGTTCCTCCCCGAAACATTCCATTTCCAGGAGCTTTTGATGACGCTGCTAATCCCGAAGCTTTTCCATAACGGCCAATTTCTTCTGCCGAAGGAAAATGCAAAGGACTTCGCCAACGCATGAAACGACCGATTGTCGAAACCGAAGAAGAAGATCCTGTTCTAAATTGATCAAAAATCCCTCTTAGTACATACCCTCCCGCTAAAAGCGTTAAGGGGCCAAACACAAAAAATACGAGATAAGAAGGTCTCATTTGATCGATTAGACCATCTTTTTTTATAAATCTCTCCAAAATTCCTACAACTGCATCGCAGGCATTTTGATGAACAGCATCACAATCTTTTTTTAGTTTCTTGATTCCCCATTCATTTTGGGGAATCTGATTAATCTGAATACATCCAATCCCTTTAATTTGAGATTGGGCATCCAGATGAAAAAGTGGAGGGACCAGATTCAGCATTTGGGAACTACGAATATAATTGAAATCATCCTTCGTAAAAACAGATCCGGGAATACGAACCGTTCCATCATCTTTTTCGCCACAATTGGAAAGAACTTCTCCTTTATAATCTCCTGTAGTCAAAAGATAGCCGTTTCCTATATCAACCGACTCGCCAATATATGCAGGACCCATTATTTGAGTCACCGGGATCACATTTTCTGCTGCCATATTCTTACCTCTTATCTTCTACTTTTCCGGCTGCCGAACCTTTTCCGTCTCGATCTTTCGTTGGATCTAAGGGGTCTCGAGGCGGTTCACCAACCATATGAATTTCACCACTCACTTTTTCTGCTGCAATCGCATTTTTTCTCTCTTGTACAAAACCATCGAGTAAAGAATAAAAGCTTCTCGCAGAAGATCTTTCTATTTTCTCCGAATCACTTAAAATAAATGAGGGGGAACGAAGTTCTAATAAAATTCGATCAGAGATTCCTCTTAGTCGCTCAATCGGAATCATTCCTCGAGTTCGAACAATCATTCTTGCGACTACCTGTTTCAGAGGAATTGCTTCCCCTTCTCCCAAACCAAATGCTCGTAAAATTGGATTGTCTCCATTGGCACTATAAAGCTCCAATTCTCCTTTTTTAGTTTTCTCATCAAACTGATCAGCCCCTGCATTGATCACTCCTTCAACCGCGCTCGTTGCTACATCAGGAGACATGCCAATATCTAAAAAATTGAGAAACCCAGCCAACCGCTGCTGCATCGCTGAATTATTTCCAATAATCGACATCGCGATCATCGATTCTTTGGCAGTCCAGGTTTGAATTTTTGGTAGTAAAACGCTTTGGAGTCTTGCTCTTTCTGTTTCTCTCTTTTCTCTGTCTGGTGTTGCTTCTGGAACCGGTGTGGTTAAAGAGTCTCCCAGAAGACGACCCAAAATTTGTCCGGCATTTTTTTGAAAAAGCTCTTCTGAGCTAGCACCAATATAAGCTGCCAATCCCAGTCTTAGACTTGCATCTCCATTTTGGGCGGCGCTTCCAACCGCGAAAACCGATTTGGGAATGATTTGTTGTCCTTCTACCGTCATCGCCGTAAAGAAAAGCCCAGGAAAAAGAGTCAAAACTTTAAAGTTACCATTCTCGGTATCTCCTCTTAACGCTGCAGCCTGATCAGCCACGTACAATTTACTTTCTTGATAAGGTTTATCTTTGGGAGGAGCAATTTGGGGATGTTTAGCCACCACTGAGGAATAACCAACCACGATACTTCCACGATGAGCAGCGCCTCTTAAATCAGGGAGAAAAGCTTTTACCCCATTATCAAAAGCTTTCTTATTTGCTTCTGCCTGTTTAGGATCGGCAGAACCTGCCGCCAAAACCAGATACAATTTTTGATAATTGGTACCGAACTTGCCATGAAGCTGTTCCGCCACTTTGCGCATTTCAGCTTCATCTCCTGCATCACTCACTTGTACATAAGAAACTTTATCTTGATGCTGCTCAACCCACTGAGCAGTCGCAGGATCTAAAGGACGACGCCCCACCAGAATTGCCCGTTTTCCATCATTCACCACTTTTTTTCCAAAATCTTCCCCCATTCCACTTTGAAAACCGGTCACGACATAAACATCTTTATCAGGATTCACTCCTGTCAATGCTGGTGGCATAACAATCTCCTTTTTAAAGTTAAGACAAAATTAATTTGGGATTTTAAAAGTTATTCGAAGGAAGATAAAAAAGGTTGCGTGTTTTTCTCAAGTTTTTTTAAAGAAAGGAATATTTTTACTTCATATTTTTTGATCCTAATTTTCTAAAATTAGTCCAATGGAATCATAACATTGAAAATAGAAGAAAAAATCGGCTGCACATTTTTTTATGCCCCTGGCAGGAATCGAACCTGCGCAACCGGCTTCGGAGGCCGGGACTCTATCCACTGAGCTACAGAGGCAAATTTTCTTTTTTGTTTAAAACCCCAAATCGTTTCAAGAAGCTAGCAAAAAAACACCCACCTGTTTTTCATGGTTAGTGACGCATCGCGTTTTGACCTGCTCTCCGCGTGAACTCTACAATAGTAGACTGAAATGAAAACCGTTATATTTTTTGCTTTTCTCGTGATTTCAGTCATCCTCGCTTCAAGTCAAAATGAATCCGAAGGGTTTTCAGATTTTAATAAAAATTTAATTAATGAAACAACAGTGGAAGTTGAAACTCCGCCCAATACACAAGTTTACTCAAATGAGGCAACCCGATTCGAGACGAATAAAGAAAAAACAATCTATCAACTTTTTTTTCCTAAAAATTTAAAAACAGCCAAAATATATATACAAGGAGTATTTGGTGGAAAAATCGTACGCGAATTGAGCTTCGAAAACCACTCTCCTCTTTATTTAAAAATTTCAGAAGCGATTATTTCAGACTCTTCAAATACTTTACAACCTGAGCAAATGAAAACATTGCCTGAACTCTGTCCACGAATGCTTTCGAAAAAAAGTTCTTTAATTCCTTCGTTCTTATCCTTTCGAAGACCTGGATCACCGGAAGAAGCAGTTTATGAGGGGACACTCGACTTCTTAATCAATCCTGTCACCGATCATACAAATAATCTCTATCTAGAAAATGTCCAAGTGAAATTTGATTATGAAGATCCTACTATTTTTGTCGGATACAATCATCAAACCGGTGAAACTTCTTATGAAGAAAATGGAGGATTTTACTCCAATATTCATTTTTTTATTCTTCCTTATCAATCAGGATTGGAAACACTGTATCAATCGATGGAAAACGATCTCGTTAGCCTAAGAAAATTAGAGAGAGAGCTTTTAACCCTCTCGGAAAATGATTCGAGAAAAATAGAAATCGAACAACAGATCAAAATACATTATGATAAACTTTATGGCTTAGGAAATAGCCTTGGCCCTTATCAAATACTGATGCATCTTGTTTTTGGATCTTTACAAAATTTTCATTGGGAAGAATTACAACACTTTTCTTCTCCCGCAAATCATGGATTTATTCCAGGACCTTTTCGTGGAAGCTCACATTGGGGTTACACTCTCTGCGAATGGGGAGACACTTTCTATCATACGACAGAACAAAAAATGAATTACGCAAATTT
>CAZQOW010000171.1:0-5363 GCA_964595045.1 uncultured Pseudomonadota bacterium | reverse complement strand
GAAGACGAATCGCTTTTTGATCGGGATTAAGGGATGGCCATTTCTTTTCATCTCCGCGATCGAGTTTAATTCCATCGATCAAGAGATCAAGCGCCTTTAAATAACGGACTTTCGCCTCTTCAAAGTTCTGTTGTTTTTGCAAGGTTTCAAACGCCAAAACAACTTTGGAGATAATTTCAGAACTTTTAAGAGAAATCTCTTTTTCTGTCGGCGGAACCGTCAAATGAATCGTCAAAAGAAAATCGAGAAGTGACGAAAGCGCCTCAATTCTTTGACTGATTTTCTCAGACTCAATGGAAAGAGGAACAAATCGATCGATTAAAATCGCTTTTAAAAATTCTTTGGATGTCCAACTTTTATCAGATGAATTCATATGAATCTTTATTAAATTCAATGGTTTCTTAAAGTATTGTCCCCTCTTATACGCGTTTTAAGTCTAGTAAATCAATGGTTTGATTTTGGAAATAAAAAAACCGCTTAAAAATTTTAAGCGGTTTTTTAGACAAAACCTTTCAAGCGTTAACTTTTTCAATTGGTAAAATCTACTTTGTAGAATCAATCACAGCGCAACGAGTACTACTTTTAGGTTCAGCGACCTCGGTCATAGAAATTTGTCCAATAGAAAGCTCTTCTGAAACATGAATAATTTTGGTTGTGCATCTTGCCTCAATCGCACCAGAAGAATCAGCAAAAACAGAATATGTTACAAAAGTCTCTTCTTCGGCCAGTCTTATAAATGAACCCAAAAATTCTTGCTTAAAAGGAGAAAAAAATCCTCCAGAACTTTTCACAAGATCTAACTCTTCAACTATCGACTGATATGTGTAAATAGCTCCATTGATAAGAGTAGCGTCAGAAGAATAAGTTTTATTCTCTTTTGATAGTAAAATATCATCTTGTAGATAGGGGGAGAGTTTTATAACCTTTTTACTGCCATTCGTTTTTTGATAGAAAGCTTGCTCTAAAGGAGAAGAGCCCAGAGGAGCAAATCTATTCCTGAAAGCAGTCCCAATACTATTAGCCAAAGAAGCAACACTCACGTAGGGTAAAAACAAATCAATGGCATCAGCTTCTTGAACCTCATCAGCAACCTCGTTATAAAGTTTAGCTGCAACATCAGCAATCGATAAACCTATCTCTTTCGTGACTTTTCCTGCCTCTTCTAACCCACTCCTAATCTGACGGCTTAAGTTTTCTAAAAATGATGACATCCATTCTCCTTATTTAAATAAAAACTTCAACTCTTACGGTTCTATCGAACTTTCATTAAATTAGTTGCTTGATCTATTAGTTTTTTTATGGATCCTTAAAACCATTTACAGCCTTGTAAATTCTGGAAAAGAATAAAGAAAAAATCGATGCCCTCAGAAAAAAACTCATCAATCCCAAAACATCTACAAATCATGCAACAAGGAGTCAGTTGTCCAGTAAAAGTGATTTCTTCGGATAAAGAAAAAATTGGCGAAGTTCGAATTAAAACCTTTAATCAAAAAGAAAGAATCGTTCGAGGATTAAAATTTCTTGGTATTTTTTGGGGAAGCGCCATTTTCGCCGTTTTTATCCCGATGCTTCATTTCATTTTAGTTCCACTTCTTTTCTTGGTCGGAATTATCGTTGCCGTTTTTGTCTCTCAAACGAAAAGCGTCGTGTTGGGAGGAGAATCAGCTTGTCCAAAATGCGAATCTTTTCTGCCGATTGTGCGGAGTAGTGATCAATGGCCTTTGAGCGATCTCTGCTCTCATTGTCGCACCACTGTAACTATTTCTAAAATTGACTAGTTGATCAAAAATTATTTGTTCGCGATAAAAAATTCTAACATCTTATTCTTGAACTCCGAATCTAGTGCAGGTGAAACAAATGTTTCTTTCAACTGTTTCATTCTACGATAAGATTCGATAAATCGAAGACAGTTCGGACAAATGCTCAAGTGCCTTTCAATCGCTCGAATCGTTTTCTTCTCCAGACTTTCCTCGAGAAAATCATAACAGAGCGTCTCGAGCTGTTGGCAAGTTGGAACTTTTATTACCTTAAAGAGTAATCGATCAATTTTAGTTCTGAGTGACATATTTTTTCTGGATTTTTTCTCTTAAAAAAAGTCGCGCTCGATGAACCCGAATTTTCATCGTCGACTTCGAAATATTTAAAATCTCGACCACTTCATTTTCAGAAAGCTCTTCAATATCTTTTAAAAGGTAGGCTGATCGGTATTCAGCTGAAAGTTCATTCAAACAATCTTGCACAAATTTTTTTCCCTCTTCTTCAATCAGTTTTTCTTCGGGAAGATTGGACCAGTCCGGAATTTTGTCGATGATCACCTCGTCTTGATAATGCGGGGTATAATCCTCCCAGGCAACTGCTTGACTCCGATTGGAACGGATTCTCATGAGCGCTTCATTCGTGGCAATCCGGTAAAGCCAGGTTTGGAGTTTTGATTCTCCCTTAAAATTTTTGATATTCTCAAAAACCTTTTTGAAAGTTTCCTGTAAAACTTCTTGAGCTTCTTCCGTTCGACGCAAAAAACGAAAAATCAACTGATAAAGCTTTTCAGACCAAGCAACGATCAGTTCTCGATATGCCCAATCTTCCTTTTCAATCAAGGCTCGAATTAATTCTCTTTCCGTCGAAGAGAAGTCTAGAAAAGAAGAAAAAATTTCTTTTTGAAGTTTTAAGAATAGAGAATGCATTTTGAATCGAGACTTATTGTAAAAACAATTTCTTAGACAATTTTACAGATTATGATAATAAATTATCTTCATTCATTTAAATAGCCCAAATCATCATAAAATTTTTATCACTTTTCTCTGATAGTTTTTGTAACTTTTTAAAACAAGCTGCATCTAACTAGATTAAGGGCGATCTGCCTATTAATAATAAGGAGAAAGTCTATGAAAAATTTAATCAAAAAAATCATTGATACAAATGCCGGACTAGGAATTACCATTGCCAGAATTGTTGTTGGGGTGATTTTTTTCAAGGCAGGATCTGGCAAACTTTTCGGCTGGTTCGGAGGATTTGGAATTGAGGCCGCCACAAAATTTTTTCAAGATTTGGGAATTCCTTATCCTAATTGGAACGCTTACCTAGTAGGCACTACAGAGTTCTTGGGAGGAATAGCACTCCTTTTAGGCCTTTTCACACGACTTGCCGTTATCCCTTTTTCAATAACGATGATTGTGGCAATTTTTACAGCTGACAAAGAAGATCCTTATTATCCCCTGGTTCTGCTCGCAACCTGTATTGCGCTTTTTGAAACCGGATCAGGAGCTCTTTCGATGGATCGTTTATTCAGTAAATCAAAATAAATAAATTTTCTGAGGGGTTCAAAATTTTGAACTCCAACAAATAAAAACTAACCTTTCAATCCTTATGAAGGAGGAGAAAAACGTATGGTAGAAAAAAACAAATATCTTGGCTTTGCAATCGGTGCAGCCATGTCAGTCACCTTGGCAGCAGCCCCCAGCTTTGCAGCAAATTCAAATGTTTTTGAGGTAAAACCATTGCAAAATGGATACCTCGTCGCCCAGGCAGACACAAAAAGTGATGATGCCAAAACAGACAAAGAAGCAAAATGCAGCAAGAAAAAAGATAAAGATGGAAAATGTGGAAAAGACAAAGATGGCCATTGTAGCAAGAAAGAAATGAAAGATGGAAAATGCGGCAAAGAGATGAAGGATGGAAAATGTGGAAAGAATAAAGATGGGCATTGCGGTCATGACAAAAAAGAGGAAGTAAAATCAGAAAGCAAAAAAGGGGGAGAAGCAAAGTGCGGTAAAGGTGGATGCGGAACAACGACCAGCGGTGGAAAAGAAAAGAAAAAAGAGAAAAAACAGGAAGAATAAACTCTCAAAACTAATTTTAGGGACGCGCTCTCATGCGTCCCTATTTTTTTAAGATGACTCCCATGAATTCTACTGTCGGAATCGGTCTTCGAAAAGAGTTGATTGATCCTCTAAAATCCAAAAAGCCTTCTTCGATTCATTTTTTTGAAATTGCTCCTGAAAACTGGATTGAAATCGGTGGAAAACGGTCAAAAGATCTGCGTTATTTTACGGGACGCTATCCATTCTTCTGCCACGGTCTCAGCCTTAATTTGGGGGGATTTGCTCCGCTCCAAATCGATTTCCTAAAAAAAGTGAAAAAATTTTTGGATGAAAACAAGATTGAAATTTACTCCGAACATTTAAGCTATTGCGGCGATGATGGATTTTTATACGATCTTTTCCCAATCCCTTTTACCGAAGAGGCGATTCGACATGTTTCAAAAAGAATTCGCCAAGCACAAGAAGTTTTAGAACGAACGATCGCGATTGAAAATGCCTCGTATTATCTTCGCCCGTCTGTCTCTGAGATCAGCGAAACGGATTTTATTCAATCAGTTTTGAAAGAGGGAAACTGCAAACTTTTGCTCGATGTAAATAATGTCTACGTTAACAGTGTGAATCATCGATTTGATCCACTGGAATTTTTGAAAAAAATACCGACCGACAAAATCAGTTATTTGCATATCGCCGGACATTATCAAGAAACAAAAGATCTGATTATTGATACGCATGGTGCCGAAATTGTGGATCCAGTCTGGAAATTGTTGGAAGAAACTTACAGTATTCATGGAATCTTTCCGACTCTGCTGGAACGAGATTTTAATATTCCTCCACTCAAAGAGCTGCTGCTTGAAGTAAAACAGATTCATCAGATTCAAGAGAAAGTGAGAAGTTCGTATGCAGAAGAACTTAGACCTGCTTCCAATCTTTAAAAAATTTCAGGTTCAATTTACCAAACATCTTCGTCATCCCAAAAAAAACCCTCGACCTGAAAACACGAATACAAAACGGATGAATGTTTACAATGATCTTGTCTTTACCGGCTTTGAAGATGTTCTTTCCGGCTGCTTTCCGGTTGTCAAAAAAATATTGAAAACCAGAAAGTGGGAAAAACTTGTTCGGGATTTCATGATTGAACATTCCTGCCAAACCCCCTTCTATCGCCAAATTCCGGATGAGTTTATCGAATATCTGCAACAGGAAAGAGGAGAGAAAAAAGAGGATCCCCCTTTCATGATTTCTCTAGCTCATTATGAATGGATGGAGCTTGCGCTTTATCTTTCGACAAAGGAAATAAGTGAAAAAAATTTCAATCCAAAGGGAAACCTGTTGGAAAATCACCCGATCTTTGCACCTACGGCGACTTTATTAAGTTATTTTTATCCGGTTCATCAAATTGGTCCGACACTACAACCAAAAAAACCATCGAAGGAACCTTTCTATTATCTTCTTTTTAGAAATACAAAAGATCAGGTTCGATTTATTGTTTTAAATCCGGTCAGTGCGAGACTGGTTGATTTGATCTTGAATTCTAGCATGACA
>CAZQOW010000170.1:0-5375 GCA_964595045.1 uncultured Pseudomonadota bacterium | reverse complement strand
TTAATTGGCTTTCAGCTCGATTACTCGAAAATGCCGGCCGGAAAATATTCAATTTTTTTAAACCAGATTTTTCCAGAAGAATCATTCTCGAGCGGAGAAGTGGCAGGTTTAATTCAACAGGTAATCCATACTCCCTCAGTTCAAATTACCAAGGTTTTTTAGGCAACTGATTTTCTTTTTGCTTTGTACTCTTTTCCTTTAAATGATTTTAAACGGTGCTGATATCGATATTGAAAATCGAACGGTTCATCAAATCTTGCTGGTCGAATGACTCTTCCATGCTGGTCGACGATTTCATCGGCAAGATCGAACAGGATTGGATTAGCAATGGCAGCAAGAAAGGTGCGATGATACATTTCTGCTAGGTGACTTTTTACGAATTGATCCAGTCGTTCAATAAATGGCCAGTTAATTTCTAGCATTCCATCTACAAGGAGATCTTGAATCATGGCTGTTTTAATGCCAGTTTCTTTGGCAATATCAACCAGGCTCCACCCATTTTGCTCGGCTATTTTGACTATACTCTCGAATACATTTCCAAAGGTAAGATTTCTCAAATCATTATAATTCCATTCAACATCCGTTAAGAGGGGAAGATCAATCTTAAATTTTTTCTTGGAAGAATTAAAAATCCTAAGGCTTCTTACTTCTGGATTTCTGGCAAAATAAAACTCCCTACGAATTCGTATTTGCTCTGTACGATTGGCTGGTTTCACTTTTTCATGTTTCACAGCTCCCTGGCACATTTCATAAAAAGTAGGAAGGGAGGGAAGTGTCTGTTTAGAAAGATAATCTTTATAGGTGACCGCCTGGATATGGAGTGCTTCAGCAGTTTCGACGTCAGTTTTTAATCCCCATTTTTTTTTGTAAGACTCCAATAGGATTGCAAAAGGGGATTTCCCCGGTTTAAAGGTTCTGGGAGGGGATTGACCTTCAAATTCGGAGAAAGGCTCCGATAAAACCATTCCTGTTTTTCTGGAAACAATCCGGACAAAATCAGGAGTTTCCTTTCTTACTAAGAGGTAGAAAAAATCGAGATTGTCTCTGAGCACTCTTGAAAAAGATAAAATTTCTGGAAAATCGAGTTGGTAAACGCCGCCTGCCATAATCGATTGTATACGGAGTTTTTCAACCCCCGCCATTCGTGCAAAAGCATTGTGCTCGATTTTTCTCTCTTTCAATTTTTGTCGCAAATATTCCGATAAAGGAATCTCACAGGCTCGCTGGAAGTCTTTCACTTCCATTTCCACGAAGAAGGTATTGGAGGCTCGATCGTAATAGGGCATTGCTAATAATTCCGGACAATATAATTCATAAAATGAAATTGCCAGAATACGAGGGACTTCTACCCCCCGAACTCTCAATAGTTTTCCCTGCTTATGAAACAGTTCAATCAAACGATAAAATATTTCGAGTTTAGGATGAACTTCCCCATTTTTGATTTGATATAAACCTTCATGATTCAGATTTCCCAAGCTGCAGGCTGGTCGGTGTCCCAATTGAAGAACTTTTAGAGTTTCTGCAATTAGCTCTCCCAAAGCGGTTTGGAGATCCATATAACTTTTAGTTGGTTTTATTTCAGTGACATTATTCCGTTGATTCCACTCAGCTTCAGTTTCCAGAATCATACTTTCCAGAGCCGTTTGGGCAGCGTCAGTTCTACAAACCTGTTCTCTATTTTTCGGGCTTATCCCTTCTGGAATCTTTACCAGAGCGATTTTTCTTCTTGGAGATTCATCAAACTCTGCTTTTAAAGTTTGTTTGATTTTATCAGTTGATAAAACATTTCTTGGTTCAGAAAAAGATGGTTTTGTGACCCGATCTGAAAAGGGTGGTGGATCTTTAATAAAGAAAGCTCTTCCCAAACTTGAAAAGTGCATTACTCCTAAGTCAAGCGTTGCCCTAATATCCTGTTCACTCAACTCCCCAACTTTTTCCAGATATTTTTTTGCTTCATATTTATATTCAGCAACTGACATGGGAGGAGCATGAGGAGGACGTTCTTCAGAGCAATAACGATAGGTATCGATGACTTTTTTGCCCAAACGCTCTTGAGTGATAAATTTCTCAACTATGAGTTGGATTTCACGAGCTGGAGATCGGGATTGGGTTTCGGAACTTTTTTCTCCATTTTCAAAAAAATCATTACTGTTTCTCCACCCTAGAACATTTTGTGAATGAACACCCCCTTTTTTTACCATGAAGATGTTCGACCCTTTTCCATTCAAACCATTGGAGTCTAAATCGAGTGATCTTATCGGAATACGCATTCCATTCGTTGCAACAGTCTGTAAATTTGATGGAGGAAAGAGAGAAGGAAACCTTTGCTTCCATTCAAATTTTTTATTTCTACTTTTAATTTGATATTCCAAGTCGAGCGTTGCCTCGTATCGGGATAAATTTGGTGCAGCGCATCTCAGAAGATTTCCACCGATGGTCATTTGACAGCCAATAATTTCCGCGGAGACGGTTGCTTCAATCCAGCTTTTATGACTTTCTTCGATCAATCCGACTATTCCACACACAGAATCTAGGGTGAGAAGCGTGATGTTTTGAACTCCATGTCGCACGAACCGGTTTTGAATTGGTAAACAGCCGAGAGTTTTCATCGATAATACGGTTAAACTGAGATGAATCCATCCTTGCCATCCTTCATTGGAAGATTCTTTGCCTAGTAGAAGAGGGGTTTGCTGAATCGCCCATCCTTCCACAAAGCAAGCGAAAGTGGTGGCGCTCCCTTTTGCTAAAACGGAAGAAAAGGGGAGTTTAGAAAAAAGTGAAATAAAAAATTTAGAGGAACAGCTTTTGGCAAGTGTACCAAATAATCCTCCCGTAGCGATGCTAGCTAGCATGTATCCATCGGTCACTTGAGCGCAGAACGATTGGATTAAACAGGAAAGTTCTAGTTGAATAGATGTGATTTTTTCTTCTTCACAGAGGGTGCGAGAAAAAATGTTTTCTGAAATATTCATAGCTCTATTTTGTTTGCTCAGTGACTTGCGCTCCCAAAAAGAGGGTTGGAGAGCCTAAAGTATCTTTAGAAGTTCTTTTCATTTTAGGATCAAAATCTTTGAGATCGTTGTCCGTAAACAGTACAGCAAACATTTCTCCTTTTTGATTTTTTAATAAACGGATTCCTTCGATATTATATGGTTGCCATTGACTAGTACTAAAAATATCTGAAGAAATATTAACCGGAGTTTTTTGAATCAGTTTTCCATTTTGATCAAACCAAACATCCTCCACTTGCACATAAAATTGGCTTGAAATTTCTTCCGGTCTACCACTCTCTTTTTTGGCTTTATAAAATCCAACTCCTGCTCTACTCACTATTAAAAATCTCACATCTCCATTCGCAGCCTTCTCGATGAATTGAAGATCGGAAAGTCCCATCGTTTCATACGCTGAATATCCCCGCGCGCTCATGGGTAAACCGTTTACTGTATCCAAATTTTCGTAGCAGACCGCTTCATTAGGAATCTGAGGGTTTTCCTGAGGCAAAAGTTGATTGAACTGAAATTCTAAAGGCTCTTCTAACCATCTTCCTTCTGCAGGATTTTCTTTAAACAGATAACGATAAATTGGGGTGCCATTGCTGAATTCTTCTCCCGGTCTGTTTTCGAATCCGACGTAAAGAGTCGTCTCTTGGGTCTTTGGATCAAAAGCTATATCTAATCCTTCCATTCCCAAATTGGTTTTTGCCATTTTCGTTGATTCAGGAAGTGGTAAATAACGAGGAGTTTGATCCTTCGTCGAATACCAAATAATTTGGGGAGGTTTTTTCTCTTTTATTTTTTGTGCCTCAGTAGAAGCAGAGGTTTCGAGTCGAATCGGTTCAGTTCCTAAAAAATAATAAGTAATTCCATGAGCCGTGGTTGCTGTGGCAACACTTTCAATATCCCACCTTTCTCTTTTCCATTTTGAATCAGCCTGAGGAAGTAAAATCGCTTGGGGTTGGTTCGGAAAGAAAAAGCTGAACCCTGAATTAAAACTGAAGACACCTTTATGTAAAACTTGATGGCTTTTGAGATCAGGAACTAGATCGCAGGAAAAAGTATTTTGGCCATAGGCATTGTTTGTTTTACAGTTACCGATTCCTGAGAGCCCCCCTAAAGTAATTTCGTTTCCTTGCGGATCGAATATTCTAGGAGTTCGTACGGTATTGGCCCCTATAAGATTAAAAAGATAATGTTGAGGATGGAGCGTGGGTTGAGAGCGATATAAAGCTCCTCTTGAAGTGGCAGCACTACTGGCAAGTTGTGAGTTGTTGTAAGTGCATGGAATCTTTTCACCAAATTTTGAAACTCGATCGATGAGGATTGAGGTAGATAAAGCTGTAGTGATGGATCCAACTTGACTAGCCATTTTTTTCTCTTGTTTAGAAGTTGATATTCAAGTGAGTGAAGTTATTTTCGGTAGGAAAATAAAAAGGTTTCGGAAAATAATTAGGATAATGCTTATGATTTCTTCGAAGAACCTCTATTTTTATGAAGAAAGGAATTCTTAATCCCTGATTGTTTTTTAACTCACTGCTCTTTGAGGAGGCCGGCCAAAAAGCCAAGCTGCTCTTTCTGTTCTCGAAAGACCTCTTTTAATTTCTTCCATCATTTCATTATTTTCATTTTCTCCATGACGAATTAAATTTCTTCTGGCTTGATAATAAGCCACTCGTGCGCTTCTTCTATGTCCCAATTTTTCTTCCATACTCGCTAATTCAAATAGTAGCTCTGGGTTATGACGATCTTTTTTAATGAGTCTTTTGAGCCAATCTCGAGCTTCTGAAAATCTTTCTGCATTTTTAAGTGCTTCTACCAAAGTTAAAATATTTTCAAGATTTTGAAAGCCGGCTTTATCCGTTTTGATCGCATTATTGTAGTAATCAGCGATGATAGTCCATTCTGCTTTTTTTGCCTCGGCTAAGGAGACTGTTCCACTTTCTTCCTTTGTCTCTTCTATACTCTGAAGAGTTTCTCCTAAGGCGAAAGAGGTTTTTTCATCGAAATGGTTTTCCAGAGAAGCGGAAAAGTCGATGCTCGCATTGGTCATCGCCTGATCAATTTCGGAAGCCGGTCTGTGAAGATCTCTTAATACATTTGCTTTTGCCAGCCATGTTTCTCCTGCCTGATAATAAAATTCAGCAGCCTCTTTTCTTGAATTGGAAAAACCGATGGCGGTTTGAAAACTATTGATCGCCTTCCAATAAAGCTCATTTCTAGTATTTAAAGTTTTAAGATCTGTTTTTGAAGTAAGTTGATCCGCTGTTTTTTTCTCTAGTTGAGCCAATCGATAGTGTGCATTGGGATTTTGAGGATCGAAATATATTTCAGCTTGGGAAACCTCTATCGCATCTGGAGCCATTTCTTTTACATTGATTG
>CAZQOW010000169.1:0-5419 GCA_964595045.1 uncultured Pseudomonadota bacterium | reverse complement strand
GTTGTTTTGCTTTATGGATTAAAACTGTTTCTTCTAAAGAAAAGCGGGTATCTCGCACATAAACTATTGGAGGAGGGTGAGACAGGTTCGTAGAATAGGAAATAATTTGTAACTTTCCATTTGGATTTATAGATAGACTTCGAATATTTCCATCTTGATCATAACCCTCTACAGCACCGTTTTCCATAAACTGGGAAACAACATTGATCATATTATTTGTATAATATTCTCTGGATTTTCCTGAAGAGCAGTTGAATAAAAAAAGTTGTGCGCCACTACGGTAAGATTTTTTGAATCTTAATTGAATTGCTCGATCATTAAAAAGATCTCGATGAACTACTTGCTCATTTTTTTCTGACTCTTTTCCGCTGAGAACGAAATATTTACCATGAAAGCCATGTCCACTTTCAATTCCATAATCGGCGGGTCTATCAGGGTCGTGAGCTTGTACCCACTCTTGTGCCGTTTTGATTTCTTTATAATTTATGTCGAATGAAAAACGTTCTCCAGGTTTTACAGGATGTAATTTTTCTAAATCTTCCAAAAGCCAGTCGGCAGCGGGTTCTTCTAATAATGCGTTATTATGATCATCTTTTGCCCAAAAAAGATTTACTCTTCCGGCTATAGGCTCATCGCTTTTTCGAGGGGAAAAAGTATCTTGGACTACATAAGCCAGATAGCGAAGCGAGCGTAGATGCTCAGGATAATTGATATTGGCCTTGCTAAGTTTTGCGAGAAAATTTCCGTAGCTATCTTTTGCTTTAAAGTCTAAAAAATCATTTGGAAAAGAGAGGTCCCATTCTTTTTTTAATTGGTTAAGAGCTTCGGTAAAGGCTTCGTTTCTTAATTTTGGTGGGATGAGAGTCATTGCGACAGCATGGTTCATCAACACAGCTTCTGTATAAAACTTCACCCCTTCTTTTTGTCCGATTTCCCTAAACTTGATTTCAAATAAAGATAAATCGCTTAATTTTTTACTGTCATTAGTAAACGCTGATTTGTATCGCAATCTTGTCAGAATCACATCCCGATCTTCTCTAAGAGACGCAGGAAGCATGTCGAGACTTGCCCGTTTTCTTAATGCTTTTAGAGCCAGACTTTTATCGATTTTATCTTCGGGGACATAAACAATGAAATCTCCCCGCTCTTGGATTGTCGGTTCATAAAATTTGGGTTGAGCTTGCAATCTCTTGTCGGCGTAAGGAAAACCTTCAGTTCCTGCTGCTTCAACGATTTCTTCTTTATCTTGGAAGTTTGGAAAATATTTTAAAGTTGCTCCATTTGCCTCAACCATCTCCATCACAAAATCAAAATTATCTTGTTGTGAAGAAGTTGCTTTCGCCGCTGCTTCAAGATGAGTTAATGCGGCAGCAATCAAATATTTCGGATCAGTTTGTAAAGAATTTCGAAGAAGATCAATTGTATCTCCTTCTTCTTCAACTGCTTGAAGAGCGAGACGATTGTAGAGTTTGAGATTGATCTGTTTTTCATCTTTCAACAAACCGATCAATTTTGGTTGAAGAATAATCGCTTCCGTCAAAAGCTTTTCATTTTTTAAAAGTCTCTCTTTATATTCGGCAGAATTTTTTGGATTTTTTAAAACCGCTTCGAAGCCTTGGCATCCATCTTCCAGCGATTTTAGAATGTTTTCTTGACTTGGTTCTCGAAAATAGGCGATCGCCATTTTATTTTCGTTTACAGCGACATTTTCAATTTCCCGATCTTTCTGAAAAGAGAGATTAAAAAATTCGGCGGCCAATCCGTTTTCTTTGGCGACTTCCAATACTTCCGATCTGTCAGTGTCATAGCCATCCAGCAGTTTGCTGAGATAAACCCCCTGTTTTTTGAGCGCGTTATTCACTTCTCCAAAATCATCCGAAACCACTTTGGCCAAATCAGATGCCTTGAAACCATCCCCTTGATCGATATCCAAAAAATCGTGAATTTCAGTCAGCTTGATGACCTGATCTTGGGTGATTTGATCGACATCACTCTCGGTACGGCCATCTGAGCGCTTCGCTAATGCTTTGAGCTGTTTTTCTAAACTTTCCCATTCCTCTTTTTTTAACTCTTTTAAAGTAGGTTGTTTTGCCCAAGAGCCATCCTTGTTCTTTACGCCGTCAGTGAGCTCAAGATAATATTTCTCTGAATTTTGGATAGGTTGAATGGCCATAAGTTGTTCTTCTTCAAACAGGCGAAAAACCGCTTATCTATAGAATAAGCAACATTTATGCCGTGGGATTTTTTTTAATGAATAGGATAAAACCGAGTTGTTTCAAGTAGGTAGTGAAAGTTTTAAAACCTCTCAAACTGAATACAGTAGTGGGTTAGGGGGATGTTGTCGCCAGTAGAAGGGTGAAAATGTGATAGCGTTTGGTAAAACATAGCAACCTTATCAAGTTGAATGCCGATACTTTCATGAGAAAAAAATGACTGAAGATGAAGTTAATGATTAATATTGCATTTGGATGATCCCTTTGATGTTTTGATAAAAATATCAAATTTCAATAAGGAAAATAAATGTCAGATTTTTGTACCAAGGCGCGTAAGTTAGAAGAGAAGTTGGGATTAGGAGAACTCCTGACGATTACTGTTCCAGGCAATTCTGAAAACAATCAATGCGCAGTGATTACCCGTAAAGAACAAACGATTCATGCGGAAATGACCGATAAAGCGGGTTGTAAGAGAATTGTCGATGTAAGTTCAGATAGAAAAGTGAAAGTGAAGCATGAGTTGAAACCTGCCGATGGGCAAAAATGTGACATCCCAGTAAAAGATCTAAAAACTAAGAAGGTGACTCCCGCTGCTTGGAAGAATGCAAATGACTATTTAGATTCCCAAGAAAAATGTGGCGAAGGTGAGACCTGTTATTTACCTTCAGAACAAAAAGAATCTTTAGTATCAAGAGCTTCAGAAGCTCCTGCTTTATTCACCCGACTGTTTAGTTCAGTTTCCTCCTTTTTTCAAAAAAGCTAACCTAATAGTTTTCTTATCCTTTTCATTTAACACGCTGCGCAAACGCTGATTTTTAGCAATTTCCCACTCTTTTATCCCGATAATAATAACGTGGAATCCTTTGATTTCACGGAAGGGTAAAGAACCAAAATGTCGGCGGAATCTATCAAAAAAATTAATGGATCAAGCATTCGGGAGGGGGATGAAGAGGTTCTGCTCATCTCTCTCAAGAAGGCGATGAAAACGGCCGGTGTTTCTCCCGATGAGATTGATCAACAAATTGAACAGATCATCCGAGATCATCAGATTGATTTCGCTGAATTGAAACAGCTTCTTCAATCCAAATGCGATCAGGATCATGACGGAAAATTTACACCACTCGATCTTGGTTCGCTCTCCGAAAAAGAAACCGGTCATTTAATTCGCGAATTTCAAAAATATGGAATGGAATTCGGAAACACTTTTACTGGATTTGAAAAAGAGAAAAAAGATCTCGAGCAGCTTGCACGAACGAATTGGAAACTTTTGAAATATGAAGATCCTAAGCTTGTGACCGAAGACATTTTGCTCATGGCGATACAGCATGATGAAGAAGCTTATACATTGGCGTCTCCTGACAAACAAAAAGATCGCGCTTTTTTTCTAAATGCCGCTGAAAAGAATGGAATGGTTTTGAAAGTGGCGCCTCAGTTTCAGAAGGATAGAGGAGCGGTATTACAGGCTATTCATAATAATGAATTCGCATTTCATTACGCGAATGAAGATTTGAAAAACGATCCTAAATTTTTATTTGATATCGGAGAGCACAATCCACAAGCTTTTGCTTTTTTTGATGCAAATTTTCAGGATGATCCTAGATATGTAGGAAAAATTCCTCCAGAACTTTTTAGTTTCGCAGGCCCCCAATCAAGAGATAATCAGGTTTTTATTGAACCTGCTGTTTTATCGATGGCTGAAAATATTCGTAGTGTTGGTCCAAAAGCAAGACAGAATATCTCTTTTTTGACGCATCTTGTTTTGAATAATTACAGAATCATGGATCACTTAAATTCAATGGATATTCCACAAGACACTAAAGACAGAGTTTGGAAAAATGTGCAGTCGAAGATGGAAAAAAGATTTCCGGCAGGAGTAATGAAGAATTACGCAAGCTTTGAAGTTTGGCTTAAATCACAGGGAATTTCACCGACGGAACGTTTTAGATCTTTTGAAGCTTTGGCTCAGTTACATTACGACAAACAGCATTTAAATGATCCAAACGATGAGAGGCCAGTTCTTTTAATCAGTATGACCGATCCTTCTATGGATCATAATGGTGCGTATGAAGCTCCTCTTGTCGATTCAAAACCTCCGCAAACCACTTGGGAGAAAATAGTTTTAAGTAAAAAATTCAAAGTTGTGTATGTTGAAACGAAAACACCGAAAGAGGATCGTGATTCTCTGGTAAGTTTATCAAAACAGATCCATGCCCCAGTTCATACCTGGATTGTTGCGGGCCATGGGCATTATGTCGGAGGCCTAAGTCGTAAGGAAGGGCGTATTGGAGCACAAAGTTTCGTTAAAGATTTTCCGGATTTTGGAAAATATGTAAGCAGTCAAATTTTTGTTTCGAGCTGTCAAGGGGGATTTGATAAAGAGTTGGGACATAATTTATTAAATGCGATTGCGAGCAGTTCTTCTTCAAGCGTGAGACTATTTTCTTTTAGTGTGAGTGATACGGCCAGAAATGTTGAAATTAAGCCTGACCATCGAATTAAAATTCGAACCTATAATGGGCCTTTATATTCAATCACAGGAGAAGTTGAAAGTAGAAGCTCGCTCTCCAATTTAGTGGTGATTTATGGAAATCATGCTGAGTCTCCTTCTGAAGCTCGTAAACTATTTGGAGTGAGTGAACTTTTAAAATTATCCTATAGTTCCAATCAAGAAATTGCCAAGCAAGCGACTGAGTTTTTGTCACAGCTCGCTCAAGAAGGTCAAAACCGATATGCCGAATATGTACAAGAGGCTCTTAATTCTCGATCCTCCCCTTTACGCGAAAACGGAGTTCTCAATCTTTTTGCTTTAATGGAGAGCGATGACTTAAAAGATCGAGATTGGTTAAAAAAAACAGGGATTGATCAAAAACGTGAAGGAATGGAGGGGCATCTCGCCAAGATGTCTCAAAATGCGGGTGAAATTTTGATTGAGTTGGCAAAAGCTAATCCCGCGACTGCAGAACATGTGGTCAATGGTTTACTTTCAAGAATAGAAAAAGATTATTATCATAGAGGTTTTTCTAATGATCAGGCGACGAATTACGATTTAAGAAATCGAGCTATTTCTCTTCTCAGTCGAATTACCAATAAAATTCCTGAAGAGATGCAAGAAAGAGTTCTAGCTGTTCTCAAAGGAGTATTACAAGATCCGGATCACAGACCCGATGCAACCAATCTAAAATTATGGGCATTAAGAACTCTTGAAA
>CAZQOW010000168.1:0-5430 GCA_964595045.1 uncultured Pseudomonadota bacterium | reverse complement strand
GGGGTTGCTCCCTCCGATGAAGAGTTGAAAATTGCATTAAAGGAGTTGGGCGAATGAGCGAATCGATAGCGACCAGAGATTCTTACGGAAAAGCGCTTGTTGAGTTGGGAGAAAAAAATTCCAATGTCGTCGTGCTTGATGCCGATCTTTCCTGTTCAACGAAAACCATTAATTTTGCTAAAAAATTTCCTCATCGGTTTTTCAATATGGGGGTAGCAGAGCAAGATTTGATGGGAACCGCTGCTGGTTTCGCTTTGACAGGGAAAACTGTTTTTGCCTCGACTTTTGCGGTGTTTGCCACCGGTCGTGCTTGGGAGATTATTCGACAGTCGATTGCCTATCCTCATTTAAGTGTAAAAATTTGTGCAACGCATGCCGGAATTACGGTCGGTGAAGATGGAGCCAGTCATCAAACTGTCGCGGATGTCGCGTTAATGAGGGTTTTGCCAGGGATGACTGTTTTAATTCCCGCCGATGGTTTAGAAGCTGAACAGATGGTAGCGATGGCGGCAAAAACAGAAGGTCCGTTTTATATCCGATTATCTCGAGCTAAGAGTCCGTTGATTCTTCCCAAAGATTATTCCTTTGAAATTGGAAAAGCGAAAATTTTAAAAGAGGGTTCTGATTTCGGGATTATTGCAACCGGTTTGATGGTGGCACATGCGTTAGAAGCGCAGCAGATTCTTGAAAAAGAGAATATTCATGTGACGGTTGTGAACTGTTCAACCATTAAACCACTGGATACGAAAACAATTCTGCAAGTCGCTGAAAAAACAAAAAATATTTTAACGATTGAAGAGCATTCCACTTTAGGTGGATTGGGCGGGGCGGTCGCCGAATATTTAAGTGGGGTTTTCCCGGTCCCGATTTACCGAATGGGAGTTCAAGATCAGTTTGGTCAATCCGGTTCTGCTGAGGCGTTGTTGAAGTTTTATCATCTGATGCCGGAAGATATTGTGAAAAAGGTGAAAGAGGTTTTGAAAAAAGTATAATCCCCCTCTCCCCTTGACGGGGAGAGGGCTGGGGTGAGGGGTGAATTTCTAGCTAGCAATAAATTTGGTTGCTATGCAACGTTTCCCCTCACCCGGCCTACGGCCACCCTCTCCCCCTGGAGAGGGAAAAAATATCCATGAAATCATTCAAACAAAATCGTTGGTTATTTATTTTTCTCGGGATGATCTTGGGAATTATCCTTTCCTATCCGATTTCTTTCCTCCATGCCTTTTCAGAAAATGTTTATAAGTCTCTCGAGCAATTTGCGAAGGTTCTCTATTACGTTGAAAATGATTATGTCGATAAAGTCGATGAAAAAAACCTTTTGCAAGGGGGAATCAAGGGGATGCTCGGCACCCTCGATCCTCACACTCTTTTTCTCACCCCCGATATTTATAAAGATTTGAAAGTCGATACGGTCGGAAAGTTTGGCGGTGTCGGTTTAGAGGTCACTTTAAAAGATGGAATTTTAACGGTGGTTTCTCCGATTGAAGATACTCCGGCTTCTAAGGCTGGTATTAAACCGGGCGATCGATTACTGAAAATCGATGGTCATTCGACTAAAGATATGAATCTCACCGATGCGGTTCGAAAAATGCGGGGAGCTCGAAATAGTAAAGTAATGATATCGATTTTTCGAGAAGGATGGAAAGAGCCGCACGATATTTCGCTGGTTCGGGAAAATATCAATGTGAAAAGTGTCAAAGGAGAATTGATTGAAAATAAATATGCCTATGCTCGGATCGCAAGTTTTCAGGAGCGAACGAGAGAAGATTTAGAGCAACTTCTTGCCCAATACAATAAAACT
This sequence comes from uncultured Pseudomonadota bacterium, assembly GCA_964595045.1. Lineage (GTDB taxonomy): Bacteria > UBA10199 > UBA10199 > JADFYH01 > JADFYH01 > CAZSRQ01. The sequence goes on along the minus strand of CAZQOW010000168.1, from coordinate 3,629 downwards.
TCAGGTGGGTTGAAAGGGATTATTCTCGATTTAAGAAATGATCCAGGTGGATTGCTCGATCAAGCGGTTGAAGTTTCCGATCTTTTTATTAAAGAAGGTCCGGTTGTTTCGATGCAGGGAAGATCGAGAAAAACAGAAGTGAGAAAAGTGACCGGAAAAGCTCCTTATCCCACGATTCCGATTGCTGTATTAGTCAACGGCGGATCCGCTTCTGCTGCTGAAATTGTGGCAGGTGCTTTACAAGATTATACTCGTGGTTATTTGATTGGAACACAGACTTTTGGTAAAGGAACTGTTCAAACCGTGATTGATATTGGAGATAACAGCGGATTGAAATTAACGGTTGCCCGTTATTTTACCCCAAAAAACAGACAGATCGACGGAAAAGGATTAACCCCAAATCTCGTAGTAGCTTTGAAAGAACCGGAAACAAAAAGTAGTGAAACAAAACCAAAAATTAAACCGCTTCCTGAAAGTTTGCAGGAAGATAATCAGAAACAAGCAGCAATCAATTATTTAAAAAAGATAGGAAAGTAAAATTATGATTCGACTTTATCAACATCCACTCAGCCCTTATTGTCACCGTGTTCGCATTGTTCTCGCTGAAAAAGAGCTCGATTATCAAACAGTGAATATTGATATCTCAAAAGGTGAAAATCAAACCGAACAATTTTTACGATATAATCCACTCGGAAAAGTTCCGGTTCTTGCCGATGATGATCTGATTTTGGCTGAATCGCTCGTAATCAATGAATATCTGAATGATGAATATCCTTATCCAGAGTTGATGCCAGAAGGATCCCAAGAAAAAGCTCTCGTAAGACATTTTTCAATTCAAATTGATCGAATGGTTTCTGATTCATTTCATGATTTGCATATGGCCGGAATGGCGAAAGAAAAAGGGGAGTCATTTGACACTACCCGAATTGAACAGGGAAAGAAAAATATCCTTAAATTTTTAGAAATTGCCGACAAACAGCTTCGTGGAAAAGAGTATTTATGTGGTGCTTATTCTTTAGCTGATATTGCTTTTGCCCCCTATGCTGGCGGTTTTGAAATACATAAAATTGCCATTCCTGAAAACCTGACTGAAGTAAACACCTGGCTCAAAAGACTTTCGAAAAAGAATACCGTGGTGAAGACGAAATAAGCGTGAGTTAGTATTCCATTATTTTTATTTGTTCGACTCCCAGTAGCTCTTTCAATACTCGGGCGACACGGTTTAATCCAGCATCGTCGGCGATTCTGATTCCAGGATTTCCCTCTAAGGGATTCATTTCTGCACTTTCGAGTTGTGTTGGGAATCCACCGCTATTTCCTCGAATCGTGACTCCTCCAGTTCCGTTTGCTTTGATAGTGCCGGCACCGATAATCTCTTCTCCTTGTTGGATATGATCTGCATGTTTTAAATCTTTGGAAAAAAGTCGGATCACCTCTTTTCCACTCTTCGAGCGAACGACCACATATTTTAACCACTCATTTCCCAACTTTTGAAAAAGCTCTGCCGCTGAAGTAATCGCATCTTCACTTTCATTTAATTCCACAAGGGATGAAGGTGCTGAGGAGACTGGTCCGTTTTCCGAAGGGAGAGCTTCTCTTTCAATTAGGGATGGATCCAGAGCATTTTTACCTAATGGAGCGACTGTCTCTGTTACTGCTTCTCCAGCTGTCCCAATAGGCTGGGTTCTTTCGGCTGAAGGCGCTTGCGCTGCTATTTCTGCTAACAGTTTCGCATTTTCTGCCGCTTCCGCGGCTGCTTCACTCGCTTTCGCCGAGGCGGTTAAGGCGCCCCGAATTCCTCCCCAAAGGCCTAATCCTCCTAAAATAATATTAAACAACCCTTTTCCGGATTCGATTTGCTGAATATATTTTTCCAAAGGATCTTCGGTATAGGCCGCTTTTACTTCGTGATAAATCGTTTGCCCAATCCCTAAAAGAGTAAGTCCGCCAGCAAGGATTGCTCCACCCACAAGAATCGGAAAGGATCCAACAGCTGCTCCCCAAAAGAGTGGAATTCCAATCACAACGGTTGCAGTTCCTACAATGATCGGATGATCTCGAAAAGACTCCAGCAACGTTTCTGGCCCTTTGATGAAAAAGCCGACGGTACGATTCCAGCAGTTTGATAGATTCTGTGGTTTTTCGGTTTTCCAAATATCTTGCGCAATCTCGAGTTCGGTACCGGAAAATTCATCCACAAGAATTTCCTCTACTTTTTTTTGATAGGTTGTTTGCAGTTTTCTTGCGAACTCGGTTTCTTTCCCCCGTTTTTTGATTTCGGACAAAACAGCATAGCTCTCTTCTTCTTTGGTTCCCTGCATGAGAAAAGTATCTTGTGCAAAACGGGTCGCTAAATCGTCTATGGATATTTGTGTTAAAGGAGAGGACATTTTTAGTTTTCCTTTCTTTCAATCGACTTAATATTTTTTAATAAAAATATTGAGCTCTCTTAAAAGCATCGTGGATATACAAAAAAAGTTGCTATAGGCTGGAGATTGAAGGTGCAAGCGGATGGAAAAAACAAATAAAATTATTGTCCTAAATAAGCTTTTTGGATTTGAGGATTATGAAGAAGATCTTTTGCCGAACCAGTGAGAGTGATTTCTCCTGTTTCTAAAACATATCCTCGATCGGCAGTTTCTAGTGCAAGATAAGCATCCTGTTCAATTAAAAGAATGGTTGTTCCATTTTTATTAATTTCTTTTAAGGCGACAAATATTTGCTGGATAAGTGCTGGGGCGATTCCAAGCGATGGTTCATCGAGTAGAAGAAGCTTTGGTTTTGCCATCAAGGCTCTGCCGATTGCGAGCATCTGCTGTTCACCGCCCGATAACGTTCCGGCATTTTGACCGATTCTCTCTTTTAATCTTGGAAATAAATCAAAAATTTTTGAGAACTCTTCTTTGAAATTCACTGAATCTTTTCGAGCGTAAGCCCCTAACTCTAAATTTTCTTTGACTGAAAGATTGGCAAAAATTTGTCTTCCTTCGGGAACTTGGGCGATTCCCGCGGCGACAATTTTGTGCGAGGGGAGTTTGTGAATTTGTAGAATTTTTTTCTCTGACCCGTCGGACGATTCGGACCTGTTGGACGAGTCAAATTTTTGATAAAGAATCTCGCCGCTGCTTACCGGAATAATACCAGAGAGCGCTTTGAGTAGAGTGCTTTTGCCTGCGCCGTTTGAGCCAATCAAGGTAACGATTTCACCTGCCTCTATTTCAAGAGAAACTCCTTTGAGAGCATGGATCGCACCGTAATGAACCTGCAGATTTTTGATTTGTAAAAGTGGCATTGGAATAATTATTTCTGAATTTTTTCTCCTAAATAAGCTTCAATCACTTTTGGGTTTTTTCGAATCTCTTCGGGATTTCCTTCGGCTAAAACCTCTCCAAAATTAAGTACAATAATTCGCGGACAGAGAGACATCACCACACTCATGTCATGTTCAATCATCATGATTGCTACTTGAAAGTTTTTATTTACCTCGCGAATGAGACGAATTAACTCATGTTTTTCAGTTAGATTCATTCCAGCTGCCGGTTCATCCAGTAACAAAATTTGAGGTTTGGTAGCCAGAGCGCGAACGATCTCTAGTCTTCGTTGTTCACCGTAAGAAAGGTTTTTGGCAA
>CAZQOW010000167.1:0-5443 GCA_964595045.1 uncultured Pseudomonadota bacterium | reverse complement strand
TTTGGGGGATAATCTTTTGATCCTTTTCATCGGATGGGAAGGGGTCGGATTATGCAGCTATCTTCTGATCGGCTTCTGGTTTGAAGATTCTGAAAAAGCTTCTGCTGGTAAAAAAGCATTTATTGTCAATCGAATCGGCGATTTCGGATTTTTACTAGCGATTTTTATCATTGTTTCTATCCTTATCCAAATTCCAAATGATGGAGAGTTAGCTAGACCGCTTTCTCTTTTAAGTTTTGATACTCTAGCCAAATATAAAGATCTTCTTGCTCCAATGGCGACGGCGATTACGCTTCTTCTGTTTGTGGGTGCGACTGGAAAATCGGCACAAATTCCACTCTATGTTTGGCTTCCCGATGCGATGGCTGGCCCAACTCCTGTTTCGGCCCTCATTCACGCCGCGACGATGGTAACCGCCGGTGTTTATATGATTGCCCGGCTTTCATTTCTTTATGATTTGGCGCCGTTCACTCGGGAAATTGTTGCGACGGTCGGAGCCGTGACCGCTCTCTTTGCCGCAACGATTGGGATTACGCAGCGGGATATCAAAAAAGTTCTCGCCTATTCCACCGTTTCACAACTCGGATATATGTTTTTAGGGGTTGGGATTGGCGCAACCTCCGCGGGTGTTTTCCATTTGATGACGCATGCTTTTTTCAAGGCATGTTTATTCCTCGGTTCCGGATCGGTCATCCACGCGATGCATGGAGAACAAGATATTTTCAAAATGGGTGGATTAAAAAAATGGATGCCGATTACCTTCTTCACTTTTTTGATTTCGACCTTGGCAATTGCCGGAATTCCGCCCTTCTCCGGTTTTTTCAGTAAAGATGAAATTTTATGGCAAACTTTTTCCCGAGGATATTTTCATCTCTGGATCATCGCTTTCTTAGCAGCGGGAATTACCTCTTTTTACATGTTTCGTTTGGTTATTCTAACCTTTCTCGGAAAACCGAGAATGGATGAACATACGAAAGAGCATCTTCATGAATCCCCCTGGACCATGACATTACCGCTCGTCATTCTTGCAATTCTTGCGACTCTTGCTGGCGGATTGGGAGTTCCCCATGCGCTCGGAGGGCACAACTCCATTCATCAATGGTTAGAAGGGGAAAACGTTTCAGAAATAACTGAGAAAGCTAGTTATCTATTTCATTCCTCCTCGGCGATCGTTGCTTCGATTAAAAGTAGATATGAAGAGATTCAGCTCGAGCGATTTTTTGCCGGTTTGAGCGTTGGCTGGGCACTTCTTTGTGCGCTATTTGCTTATTATCTCTATTCTAAAAGACAAAATTTAGTTGAGAAGTTTACAAAATCGGTCCAACCGCTTTATCGATTGATCTTGAATAAATATTATGTCGATGAAATTTATGATCGGTTAATTGTAAAACCGATTCGATTTGTTTCAGAAAAAGTTTTATGGCGTGGAGTGGATGCTGGTTTGATTGATGGCTTAGTCGTCAACGGTTCTGCCAAAGCGAGCCGATTTTTGGGAGAGCTTGCTGGGATTTTTCAAACTGGAATTGTGAATAGTTATGCGCTTTACTTTTTGGCTGGGATTGTCGGGTTGATGGCTTGGTTGATGTTGTCATGACTGGTTATTTAAATGGGTGATCAATTTTCATGTAGAGGCGAACCTAGTGTTCGCCCTAACTACCTAGGAGAATCATCTAATTTTACCTGATTGCCAACATTTTTAGGGCGAACATAAGGTTCGCCCCTACAGTTTAGAAAACAAAATTAATTTATGGATTCATTTTTTTTCAAACATCTTCTCTCTCTCGTAATTTTTCTTCCGTTGCTCGGAAGTTTCTTTGTTTTGCTCATTCCAAAATCCTCAACTCGATTAATTCGCGTTTTTTCATTATTAGCGACATTAATCACTTTTATCATTTCACTTTTTCTTTATTTTTATTATCCAAACTCTGGATTTGCGTTCATTGAATCAATCCCCTGGATTGAAACCTGGAATATCAATTATAAAATCGGTATTGATGGAATCAGCCTTCTCTTAATTCTCCTCACAACATTTCTCATGCCGCTGGTTATTCTCTTTTCCGCTGGATCGATCAAAGAGAGGGAAAAAGAATATTATCTTTTCCTCCTGATCCTAGAAACCGCCATGATCGGCACTTTTGCGGCATTAGATCTTTTCCTCTTTTACGTTTTTTGGGAAGCAATGCTCATCCCAATGTATTTTTTGATCGGAATCTGGGGTGGAAAAAGAAAAATTTATGCGGCGATTAAGCTTTTTATCTATACGATGCTCGGATCCGTTTTTATGCTCGCGGCGATTCTTTATCTTTATTTCAAGGCGGGAAACAGTTTTGATTATTTCACTTGGTTACAGAATTTAAAACTTCCACTTCAGATCCAACTCATTGTTTTTGGTGCATTTGCACTTTCTTTTGCGATTAAAGTTCCGATGTTTCCATTTCATACCTGGCTTCCGGATGCCCATGTCGAGGCTCCTACAGCTGGATCAGTTATTTTGGCTGGAATTCTTCTTAAGATGGGGACTTACGGTTTTATTCGTTTTGCGATTCCTCTTTTTCCGGAAGCGTTATTGCAGTTACAACCGTTACTGATCACGCTTTCTGTGATCGGAATTGTTTACGGCGCATTGATCAGTATGGTTCAGCCTGATTTAAAAAAGCTGGTTGCCTATTCTTCCGTTTCTCATCTCGGTTTTGTGATGCTCGGTCTTCTTGCGCTGACTCCGCAATCAGTCGAAGGAGCAGTTTATCAAATGCTGAATCACGGGATTTCCACAGGGGCTCTCTTCTTCCTGGTCGGGATGATCTATGATCGTCGACATACAAGATTAATTGAAGATTTTGGCGGATTGGCGAAACAGGTTCCGATTTACACGGTTGTTTTTTTAATCGTCACTTTTTCCTCGATCGGATTACCAGGAACCAACGGGTTTGTCGGAGAATTTTTGATTCTTCTAGGTTCTTTCCGAACAGCACCGATCGCTTCGATCATCGCTTCTAGCGGAGTCATTTTAGCTGCTATTTATATGCTTTGGATGGTTCAAAGAGTATTTTTCGGTCCTTTAAATAATCCTGAAAATCAGAATCTGAAAGATTTGAATGTAAGAGAAATGATTGTGGTGATGCCTCTGATTGTGATGATTTTTTGGATGGGGCTTTATCCGAAAACGTTTTTTGTGAAGTTGGAACCTTCGGTTGATTTTGTGATTAAACAGGTGAAGCAACAAAAGGGTTTGAATGATTTGCAATCTGTGCCGTGACCTCCCCCTGGCCCCCTCCTTTGTAAAGAGGGGGGAGAAAAAAACTCCCTCTCTTTACAAAGGAGAGGGTTGGGGAGAGGTCTAGATTTTAAATATATGTTTACTGAAAATTCTTTAAAAATTTTATTCTGGAGCACCCTCCCAATCTCCATTTTGATTGTGACCGCTCTTGTTTTAATGGTTCTCGGTTTTTTTGTACGAAAATCTTCCAAAACTCTTTTGATTCTTTCTTTAATCGGAATTGCTTTCTCTTTTTATGAATCGATTAATCTCTGGAGCTGGAAACTGTTTGCGTCGGCGAGCATGGTGACGGTTGATCCGTTTGCGGCTTATCTTTATCTGATTATTCTCTCGATCGGATTTTTAACCTGTCTCGTTCATTCGGGTTATCTTTCGAAACAGGAAGTAGAATATACAGAAGTTTATCCACTGACTCTTTTTGCAATGGTTGGAATGATGATGATGGTTTCTACCACGCATCTTCTTCTTTTCTTTATTGCGCTCGAGGTGATGAGTTTGGCGGTTTACATTCTTGTCGGAATCAAACGAACCGATCTTCGCTCGAACGAAGCAGCGATGAAATATTTTATTTTAGGAGCACTCGCTGCCGGATTTTTTCTCTACGGCGTTGCACTTGTTTTTGGAGCAACCGGAAGTCTTGATCTAAAGGTGATTGGCGCTTCTGTGATCGACATCAAAGATATTCTCTATTTTAAAATTGGGGTTTTGCTGATTCTTTTTACCTTTGCTTTCAAGATTGGCGCGGTACCTTTTCATTTTTGGACTCCCGATGTTTACGAAGGGGCTCCGATTTCGGTCACAGGTTTTATGGCCACGGCGGTGAAAACAGCTGCTTTCGGAGCTTTTATTCGCGCACTTTTTCCGTTGCTAAAAGTTGCCTCTTTTCCGATTGAACAAATTTTACAATTTCTCTGTATCGCCACCATCATTGTCGGAAATCTCGTGGCACTTTATCAAACCAATTTGAAGCGAATGCTCGCTTACTCCTCGATTGCGCATGCCGGTTATATTTTGGTCGGTGTGAGTGTGATTTATGATCAGGGAATTTTTCATCCCCAATTTTTAGGGGCGCCACTTTTTTATCTTCTCAGTTATGGAATTATGACTCTCGGTGCCTTTGCAGTTGCTGCAGCTCTCGCAGGGAATACCGATGATCAGGTGAAAATGCATCATTATCTGGGACTAGCCAAAAGATCCCCAAAACTGGCAGCTGCGATGGCTGTTTTTATGATTGGATTGACTGGAATTCCCCCCACCGTTGGCTTTACCGGAAAGTTTTTCCTTTTTCGAGAAGCGGTTCATCAAGGATTTTATGGATTGATTATTGTTGGTGTTTTGATGAGTGCGATTTCCGCCTATTATTACTTAAGCGTGGTGGTAGCGATGTATTTTGGGAAGTCGAATCAAGGGGAAAACTCTTTTGTACCAACTCAAACTGCGCTTGGCTTAAAATTGGTCATTCTTTTTTGCCTGATTTCAACTTTTTACTTAGGATTTAATCCCTCTCAATTTCTTAAAATTGCTTCGACGTCCAGCTTTGTCTCTGCCAAAAATGCGTTGATTCCTTGACTTTAGGGTTAAGAATAGAGAATCATTTATCTTATGCTCAAAAATCTCGATGATTATTTGATGTCGACTCTTCAACAGAACCAGGTGGTTGGTGCGTGGGGATTTAATTCAAACATGAATTTTACCACGATGACCTCCGAAGAGACGAATGTCTGGTTTTTTGAGCAGGTATTTAATTTTTTGCGCTCCTTTTTTGGGGCAGTGGTTCCTGATCACCTCGAAGTCATCACCTACGATGCAACCCAGCATATTCAGAAAAAAAATTTAGAACAGCAGACTTTTCTCGATGAATTGATGCTGATCATGAAAAATCTTTCTGAGCCGATCTGGTGTATCCGATTAAATTTGAATATTGTTGGATTCCTTCGAACAAAAAATGCCCCCGATAGCCCGGTTCGTCTGCAAATCCAAGAACCATGCAGTTTTATTGTCTGGGGAGGACCCGACGAAAGCGGATTTCAATCGTTCTCCATCAGCTATTCTCTTTTCTCCAACACCATTCTCGAAGGGGAAAACCAGGAGCTCTGGTCGATCAATCAGCCTATTTTAGAAAAAGTTCTTCGCAAATGGGACGATCAGACCGGTCATATCATCGAA
>CAZQOW010000166.1:0-5459 GCA_964595045.1 uncultured Pseudomonadota bacterium | reverse complement strand
CCTAATTTCTTATACAATTCAAGGAAGGTTATTTTCACATCAAATCGGTGAGCCATAAAAATTTATGAATAAAATTTCCCTCAACTACCAAAAAGTTTTGGATTCGATTGAACTCTCTCTGAAGAATTCGGGACGAAAAAGAGATTCTGTCAAACTCCTTGCTGTCACAAAAGGACAATTGATCGAATCGATTCTAGAACTGGCAAAGTTAGGACAAACTTGTTTTTCGGAAAATTATGTTCAGGAATGGAAAGAAAAGAAAGAAATTAGCAAAACATTTTCTTTAGACTCACCCATTCAGTGGCATTTCACCGGCCGACTCCAAACAAACAAGGTGAAATATTTAATGGAAGAGATCGATCTTTTCCATTCCATCGATCGTTTGGAGCTGGCTGAAAAAATGAATCAGGTAGCGAAAACGAGAAATATTATCTGCCGAGGATTGATTGAACTCAATCTGGGAGAAGAGCAAACTAAGGCAGGAATTCATGTTGGAAATATCGAAAAAGTATTTGATCAACTGAATCGTTATGAAAATCTCACCATCGTTGGACTGATGATTCTCCCTCCCTACTTTGAAGATCCTGAATTATCTCGCCCTTATTTTAAACAGCTTCGAGAAATTCTCTTTGATCTTAATCGACGAAATCTCTATAGAGAAAAGTTGACAGAACTTTCGATGGGAACTTCGCATGATTTTCAGATTGCGATTGAAGAAGGGGCTACCTGGATTCGAGTGGGAAGAACTTTATTCAAATAATTCAAACTATGAAAAACAGATATTTTTCAAAATCAGTCGGATTCATCGGGGCAGGAAATATGGCCCAAGCCTTGATCAGTGGAATGATCAAAAGCAAAATTTCTCCGCAAACTATTTTTGCCTACGATATTCATTCATCCCAACTAAAAAAAATTGGCCAACAATTTAAAATTAAAACATCTTCCTCTCTCCAAGAAATTTTCGAGAATTGTTCGTCGATCGTTTTAGCCGTAAAGCCTCAAAATTTTCCAGAGCTGATCCAAGACATTATTTCATTCGCCCAAAATCATCTTCTGATTTCAATTGCGGCCGGAATAGAAACCGCCTCTCTCAAAAAATTAAAAGGGAAAATAGTGAGAGCAATGCCAAACAATCCGGCTTTGATCGGTGAAGGAATCACCGCTCTTTTCAGTTCTCAAAAACTGAAAAAGGAAGAATTGAATAAAGTTGAAAAAATTTTTCAGGGATCGGGAGAATTTCTTTGGGTAAAAAAAGAATCGGAGTTAGATGGAGTGACAGGTCTTTCCGGATCCGGTCCAGCCTATGTTTACCGCTTCGTAAAAGCATTGACTATTGCTGGCGAAAAAGTCGGTTTAAAAAAATCGGATGCAAATCAGCTTGCGATTAAAACAGTTTTGGGAGCCGCTTTGACTTTACAGAAAACCGGTAAAAGCCCAGAGGAGCTAATCTCTCTCGTCACATCAAGGGGGGGAACCACTCTCGCCGGATTAAAAGTTTTAGATCAAAAAAAATTCGATCGAACAATCATTGATACTGTTCGAGCAGCGACGGATCGTGCAAAAGAGCTTAAAAAAGAATATAGGTAAGGTCAATCTATGGCACTTCATACTTTAGGAAGATTAATTATCTCCATCGCAGATATCCTGCAGATGGTCTTGAAACTTTACACCTTTGTAATTATTGGATCTATCATCGTCTCCTGGGTAAAGGGGGATCCCTATAATCCGATTGTTCGGCTGATTCGACAATTGACCGAACCGGCTTTTTCAAGAGTCAGAAAAATTCTCCCTATCTTCCTTTTTCGGTCTGGCATTGATTTTACCCCAATGATCGTTTTGATTATCCTACTTTTGATTGAAAATGTTTTGCTCGGATTTCTTTTTGAGTTGGGACAAGAATTGCTAAAAAAGTAGGACCAACGCACTGAGCTTCCATCCTAACAAGAAAAAATCAGATTCGATCCAAAGCCAAATTCAGTTTCAGGACATTAACCCTTTTTTCTCCAAACAATCCCAGTTGCGGTTTTTCAGTCTGTTGCTCAATCAAATCGGCGATTTTTTCTGAAGAAAATCCTCTTACCTTAGCAATTCTTTCGATTTGAAGATAAGCCGATTCGGGGGAAATATGCGGATCGAGACCACTTCCCGAAGCGGTCACCGAATCAACCGGAATTTGACTTGCCTGAATACCAGGATTTTCTTCCAACACTTTTTTAATATTTGCATTCAATGCATCGATCAACTTTTGACTCGTCGGCCCCAAGTTAGAACCAGAGGAGTTCGCCGCATCGTACCCTTTTTCACCGGCAGCAGAAGGCCTGCCATGAAAATATTTAGGATTAGAAAAGTTTTGTCCGATCAACTCTGATCCGATCACCTTATTCTCTTTGAGAATCAAACTCCCATCCGCTTTGCTCTTGAATAATAGTTTTGCGGTTCCTGTTACCGCGAGTGGATAGACTCCACAAAGAATCAGGGCCAATAGAGCAGTAACAATGAAGGATCGATAAAGATTGAGTAACATATAGATTCTCCTCGACCGCCCCCAACTCCCCTTTTCTAAAGAGAAGGATATACTCCCCTCTCTTGACGAAGGAGAGGGGCTGGGGGGGCAGGTCTGTTAAATAATTCCCAACATTGAGATCATCCAATCGATGATTTTGATTCCGACAAAAGGGATCATAATTCCACCCAAACCATAAATAAAAATATTTCTTTTGAGGATTGATAAGACCGAGCTGGGTCGATACTTCACTCCCCGCAAAGCAAGTGGAATCAATAAAATAATAATAATTGCATTAAAGATAACCGCGGAAAGAATCGCCGATTCTGGCGTTGCCAATTTCATGATATTGAGAATTCCCAAGCTTGGATAAGTCATCATGAAAATCGCCGGTAAAATGGCAAAATATTTGGCGACATCATTCGCCACGCTGAATGTAGTCAATGAGCCGCGAGTGATTAGTAACTGTTTTCCAATCTCGACAATTTCAATAATTTTGGTTGGGTCGGAATCGAGATCGACCATATTTCCCGCTTCTCTCGCCGCTTGGGTGCCGGTGTTCATCACCAGACCAACATCGGCTTGGGCAAGCGCGGGGGCATCATTCGTTCCATCTCCTGACATCCCGACCATTCTCCCTTCGGTCTGAAAACTTTTGATAATTCCCAATTTTTCTTCCGGTTTTGCCTCGGCAACAAAATCATCCACTCCAGCCTCTTTAGCAATTGCTTTAGCAGTCAGTTTATTATCCCCGGTAATCATGATGCTTTTGATTCCCATCGCGCGGATTCTTTCGAACCGGTCACGAATTCCCGGTTTCACGATATCTTTTAAATGGATCACCCCTAAAACTTCTGCTCCCTGGGCAACGAGAAGAGGAGTTCCGCCACTGATTGAAATTCTTTCGACCGCTCTTTTCGTTTCGATGGGAAAAATTCCTTTCTGCTTTTTTACCCAATTTTCAATCGAATCGACCGCCCCTTTTCGGATCGATTGATTGTCAAAATCGATCCCGCTCATTCGGGTTTCTGCGGTAAACGGAATAGAAATCGCCTCTTCGGAAGGTTTTGTTTTCACCCCCATTTTGACGGCAAGATCTACAATCGAACGCCCTTCGGGAGTTTGGTCTGAATACGAGGAAAAAAGTGCCGCCTTCGCCAAAGCATCCAAAGAAATTCCTTCAGCCGGAATAAATTCAGTCGCCATCCGATTTCCGATGGTAATCGTTCCAGTTTTATCGAGAAGGAGAACATCAATATCACCCGAAGCTTCCACGGCGCGACCTGACATTGCGAGAACATTCCGTTGCACCAAGCGATCCATCCCTGCAATCCCAATAGCAGAAAGGAGACCGCCGATAGTGGTAGGAATCAAGCAGACCAGCAAAGAGATGAGGATGACTACCGAAACCGTTGTTTTACAATAAAGTGCAAACGGCTTGAGTGTTACGACCGCGAGAAGAAAAATAATCGTCATCCCTGAAATCATGATGCTCAAAGCAATTTCATTCGGGGTTTTTTTGCGAACCGCTCCTTCGACCAGAGCAATCATCCGATCGAGAAATGATTCTCCAGGATCAGTAGTAATCTGGATAACGATTCTATCCGATAAAACCGTTGTTCCGCCGGTGACAGCACTTCGATCTCCTCCAGCCTCTCGAATGACTGGAGCCGATTCGCCAGTAATCACCGCTTCGTTGACTAAAGCGGTCCCTTCAACCACCGTTCCATCGGCGGGAATCAGTTGTCCCGTTTCAACGACAACCATATCCCCTTTCCGGAGCTGAGAGGATGAAATAACGGTGATCTTCCCATCCGAACCACGTTTAAAAGCCTCGGTGTCAGTTCGGGTTTTTCTTAATGCATCGGCTTGCGCCTTGCCCCGGCCTTCGGCGATTGCTTCGGCAAAATTTGCAAATAAAACTGTAAACCAAAGCCAGAGGGATATTTGTCCATTAAAATTTGCCCCATGAAAATCGTGAGTCCATAAACTGTGAAGGAAAGCGATCGTTGTTAACAAACTTCCGATCTCTACGATAAACATGACCGGATTTTTTACCATCGTTCGAGGATTCAGTTTTTTAAACGAATCGATCACTGCTTGCCGAACTAAATTCGGGTCCCAAAATTTATGTTTTTTAATTTTTGTCATATAATTTTTCTCTAAAACTTTCTCAACCTCTGTAGGGGGGCACCGCCGTGCACCCCTACCAAAATTAATTAAAACAATTTCCCTCGCAACATCTCCAAATGCTCCACAATTGGACTTAGAGTAAGGACCGGAAAAAAAGTCAAAGCTCCCACTAAAATAATGATTCCGATGAGAATCGAAACAAACAACCATCCATGCACTGGAAATGAAACATCACCCGCTGGATGAATTTTCTTTCCAGCCAAAGAACCTGCCAAAGCAAGCACAGGAATCATCATTCCGAATCGGCCGATAAACATCGTAATCGCCAAAGTGACATTATAAAATGGGGTATTCGCGGTAAGACCGGCGAAGGCACTTCCATTATTTCCAGTTGCAGAGCTAAAGGCGTAAAAAATTTCGGACAATCCGTGAGGACCTTGATTATTTAATCCGGCGAGACCTGCAGAGCTGTTCACTCCCCAAGCGGTAAAACCTAAAATGGAGAACGCCATCAGAATCATGGCAATCATCACCAGTTTGATTTCACGACCTTCAATTTTTTTGCCGAGATATTCAGGAGTTCTTCCAACCATTAATCCTGCAATGAAAATAGTGAGAATAATAAAAAGCATCATTCCGTAAAGACCCGCCCCGACTCCTCCAAAAATAATTTCTCCTAGAAAAATATTGATCAGTGGGATCATTCCGCCGATTGGGGTAAAGCTGTCGTGCATCGCATTGACCGCCCCGCAAGAGGCGTCGGTTGTGATCGTGGCAAAGAGGGCAGAATTAAAAACTCCGAAGCGAACTTCTTTTCCTTCCA
>CAZQOW010000165.1:0-5501 GCA_964595045.1 uncultured Pseudomonadota bacterium | reverse complement strand
TGCGGTGTACAGCTTCATTCTATGATAAACTTCTGAAACAGAAGGAGTCAGCTATGGAAATTTTCTTTTGGGCTGTCGGAATTGTCGGATTGTATTTTGCAGCACAACTTTGGATTTTGCCCAAGTTCGGCATAGAAACATGAATGTCAAAACACTGCTCGGTCGGGCAGAAAAATAAAACTGTTGATACATCAATGTCATACATCGACCCCGATGTAACTGTCTCGGATGGACCTGCAAGTGACGGCAAAGACTGATGGTATGCCTATCAAAGCAATCGCCGGTGTTGAACTGGATTTGCAAGAAGGCAATCAGATCGCCACAGCAAGGGTGACTGACAACACGGCAAGATTTCGTTTAAGCTGGGATCGTTTCGTGCGATTAAAAGAAGCTGCAGGAGCTATCCAAGCAATACCACCAGGACGGATACTGGACGCTGGTGGATATGATGGAGCGCTGGCGCTGTTTCTGCCGGATCACAATGTAGAGGTTATTGACCCAGCGACGACAGGTGGATCAATTTTAGACATCCCCGTCGCCAGCTCCAGTTACCCTGCGGTTGTTGCTGTGGATGTTTTAGAACACATCAATCCCGAAGACAGAGCGAAGGCATTGAGCGAGTTTGCGCGTGTGGCAGCAACGCACATTATCTTGAATTATCCCTGCGGCGACTCAAAAGAAGCGCAAGAATTGCCCCAATCGGCAAGGAGAGAAGCATGGCAGTATTCGCGAGAAGAACCATTTTACTTGGTTTTCCTTCGTGCAATAAAATAGAACTGAGAGAAAATGCCTCGAGTGCTTTATGAGCAAAAATGGCTATGAAAACGATAATGCCCAATTTGGGGATTAGAAGACCGGTGCCCAACGCGACTCCATCGGTAATTCCATGCAGAAAAAGCCCAATAAAAGCAGACATCCCCAAATGATGAACTTCGCATTCATTCGCTTCACAAATATGAACGGTAATGAATTTTTCGAAAAGATAAAGAAAAAGAAATCCAGATAAAACGTAAAAGCTTGATTTTGCGCCAATTAAATCGAATGATTCAGGAATCAGATGGATAAAGGCTGATCCGAGCATCAACCCTGCGGACAAAGAAAGAAAGAGCGGGAGCGGAGTTGAGTTTAATCTTCTCCAATAAGGGAGGATTCCTCCAAAAAAAACGGCGCCGATAATCAATAAAAAATAGAGAATTGTTTCTGTAAAAAAATTCATGAAATCTCTTCACTCCATCGATCCATCTTGATTTTCAAAATCTTGATTTTTTTTCTAAGCGTATTTCGATTAATTCCCAAAACTTTTGCTGCTTGAATCTGATTCCCTCTGGTTTTTTGCAATATGAGAGAAAGAAGCGGTTTTTCAACCATCTGGATGATTTTTTCATACAGATCCATCTCTTCGAGCTCGTCAAACTTTTCCAAAAAACGAGAGAGTTTATTTCCAACAATTTCTTCGAGAGAAAGTTCTTTTAAGTCTTCTATTTTTAAAATGGCGCTGTTTTGGTTTAAAATTTCTTCGAGATCTTTTCCCTTGATGACAAATCCGTTGAGCAAAACCATCGACCGCTTCATAACATTCTCAAGTTCTCGCACATTTCCGGTCCAGGAACAGTTTTTCAGCAATTGAATTGCCTCTTCATTCAAATTTTTTGGAGGAACAGAAAGCTCCGCCTGAAATTTCTGGATAAAATGTTCTGCCAAAATCTGGATATCTTCTTTTCTTTCGCGCAGTGGGGCGATTCGAATCGGAACGACATTCAACCTGAAATAAAGATCTTCTCTGAATTTTTTTTCGGCCACTAATTGAGAAAGATCCTGATTCGTCGCAGAAATGATTCGGACATCGACCGGTTTTGTTTCACGGCTACCAATCGGAGAGATTTCTTTTTCTTGTAATACCCGAAGTAATTTGGATTGAAGTGAAAGTGGCATATCGCCAATTTCATCCAAAAATAAAGTTCCTTTATGAGCCGCTTCGAAAAAGCCGATGCGGGATTCATCCGCTCCGGTAAACGCCCCTTTCCGGTAACCGAACAATTCACTTTCTAATAAATCTTTTGGAATCGCGGCACAGTTGACCGCAATGAATGGAAAATGAGCTCTTTCACTCGAGTGATGAATCGATTTCGCCACCAGCTCTTTTCCGGTTCCCGATTCTCCGGTGATTAAAACCGGTACATCAGAGGCGGAAACTTTACCGATTAGTTTGTAGATTTCCCGGATCACCTTCGATTGACCGATGATTTTTGCCTGTGGATCAAACGAGTTTTTCAGTTCTTGCTTGAGAGTTTTGACTTCCTGAAAAAGTTTTTTGGTTTCGAGTGCTCGATCGACAATAACTTCAAGTTCATCCAGTTCGAAGGGTTTTGTGAGATAATCAAATGCTCCCTCTTTCATCGCCTGAACTGCATTTTTCATTGTATCTTGAGCAGTCATGACAATGATGGAAGTTGGAATATTCTCTTTTTTTACCATCGATAAAACTTCAAATCCTGAGGCAACCGGCATATTAATGTCGACTAAAGCAACATCAAATGATTCGTTGCGAATCTTGGAGATCGCCATCTCTCCATCTTGGACGATTTCGACAAAATATCCTTTCTTTTGAAACATTCTTTTCAGAACAGTTCGCAGAGAAGGCTCGTCTTCGGCGATAAGAATTTTGATCATTTCAGGTTGCATATAGACAATTAGGAGTTGGGGATTAGGGGGCAGGAATAGGATTACTCCTCACTCCCAACCCCTGATCCCCAACTTTTTTACATATTTAACGTTCGCAAAAATACTCTAAAAGTAGTTCCTTTCTTTGCAATTGACTCGACATGAACCATTCCTTGATGCTCACTAATGATTCGATGGCTGATCGCGAGTCCAAGGCCGGTCCCTCCTTTTTTTGTGGTATAGAATGGGGCGAAAAGATTGGCGAGAGTTTTATCATCCATCCCTGATCCATTATCGATAATTTCGACGACGACTAGGCGTGCTTTCCCCCCCTTTTCGGTCTTTAGCTGATAGTCGGTGACAAATCGAGTGACAATTTCGATTTTTCCATTTTTTGTAATTGCCTCTTCTGCGTTTTTAATAAAGTTCAGAAAGGCTTGTTTTAGTTGATTTTCATCTCCACGAATCTTGGGGATACTCGGATCGAAAGTTCTGATCCATTTGATTTTGGAGGTTCTTGGAATCTGCTCTTCGAGTTGTATGACCTCATCGATTAATTTATTGAGATTAACTGAAGAGTATTTGATTTTTTTCGGTCTTGAAAAAGTAAGAAGTTGCAGAATCAGCTCGTTGACCCGGTTCGCCTCTTTGACAATGATTTCCAAATACTCTTTTAAATCATTCTGTTTGAGTTCCCTTAAGACCATTTGAGCTGACCCTTTGATCCCTCCCAGCGGATTTTTGATTTCATGGGCGAGGCCTGAGGCAATGTTTCCCATGACAGCCAGCCGGTCGTTATAGCGGAATTCCTCTTCCATTTTCTTAAGAGAAGAAAGGTCGCGCAACAGAAGGATTGCCCCGTCCGGTTTTCCATCGGCGTTATAAATCGGAGAAAGGTTGATTTCGACAATCAGTGATTCCCGAAATCGATTTCTAAATTCATCTTCCCGAATCGTAAAAGATCTACCAGTCTCCAAAGTGGTTTTCAGAAATTGAGGAAGCTGTTCGATCGCAGAAAAAATTTCTGAAACGGTTTTTCCGACGGTTTGAGAAAGAGAAAAACCGACCATTTTTTCGGCGGTAGGATTGAGATAATTGATGGTTTGATCCGATTGAATAAAAACTAATCCATCCCGAAGTGAAGATAAAATTTGCTCAGTGAAGAATTCCATTGCTCAATTCTTTTCCTATTCTTACGATTTGTTTTTCGCAACAAATTCTTTATTTGATCCGCGATTTACTATGCGGCAAACTATCCAAAAAAAATCTTGACGAAAGAGGGGGGTAAAATGGTTTTATCTGTGAAGGGAAATCGAGGGGATTTGCTGACAAACGCTGTAGAAGAATGTTTTGGAGTTCTGCTTGATTTGCCAGATTCATATCAACAACGTCTCCGAGAGAAGTTTCCGACTTATTCCACTGTTTATGGTCTCGACTATTTTAGCCACGAGGTCGGTTTGGTATTAAGACCGGCCTATTTTTCTACTGATTTATATGCTCTCAATGGTCCACTGGGAATTGAATATCAGGCATTAAAATTAAAACAGATGGGATGGGAAGAGGCAGCGACTGAACTGATGAAAATTACTGGACTTGAATCTACAGTCGATGCAGGGAAAAAAAGAACTGTTTATGAATTGATCCAATCGACGAGTGCCGAGGGGATTCAAATGGGCAAAGCACTTGATCGATATGAAAGTCAGGTGAGTAGAACCTTTCAAGGGAGAGCGCTGGAACAGATTTCAGAAGATTTAGATCATTGTCTGAACGCATCGATTCTCCCCAAGCGGAGACGACTTTGGGGTTTGAGTGATGATCGAATTTTGGTTCGGCGTGGAATGAGTCATTATAAAGAAGTTTCCAAAGCGGTAGTGTCACTTTGTTTAGATCAAAGAGAAGTTCGTAAAACAGCTCTTACATTTCAGGGGAGACTGGAAAGCCTTTATGGAAGTGCATTGATTGCAAGAAATATTAACCCTCGTTATCCGAATCAAAGACTCGCCAGGTTTTTTCAATGTGCCGGACCGCTCTCGATGATTTTTTCATTGGGAATTTATGGATCAAGACTTTTTAATGGAGAAGATCCATTCAAAGTCACCCAGGATTTCGCCTATGGAATGATGACCAGCTCTCTCAGTATTTCAACTTGTCTGCTTCTAGAAGGGGTTCGCTCTATGACTGCATAGATTTCTTCGAAACTATTTTACCCATGCTCGTAGAGAAGCAACGTGATGTTATCCCCTTTGGATGCATATCCGTTCGGAAGATGCCCTTTTTGAATCCGTTCTTTGCAGACAGAGAAAATATTTTCGCATGCCTCCTCGAGATCTCCTTTGCCTGCGAGCTTTGCCAATTCGGGAAGAGAAAAATCGTGGTTGAAAAAATTGTCGGTGATTCCATCGCTTGCCAACAGAACCCGATCGCCTGATTTCAGTTTCAATTCAGATTTTTCGAGATCTCTGGTGGCAAAAATCGAATCACAACCGAGCGAACGTGAAAGAATATGATTGAGAAAATGGGCGGTTTCGAGATCGACGACATCGGTTCTCAAGAGATCCTGTCCATTGGTATGATCTTTGGTTTCAAACACCACTTTTCCTTTTCGAATCACCATCAGTTTTGAATCGCCCGAGTGAAGACTTTTAAGTTCATCTCCTTTGATTTCGCAGGCGACCAGTGTAGTTCCCATTGGGGTTTTGCCGGAAAGTCTTGGATCGCTTTTGGTTCTCTGAAGAATTGCTTCATTGGCATACTCAATCGCTTTTTCAAGCGGCATCTGTTTTTTGAGTCCATATTCAAGAAAATCAACCCCGATTCCTGAGGCGATATTTCCACCGGTA
>CAZQOW010000164.1:0-5600 GCA_964595045.1 uncultured Pseudomonadota bacterium | reverse complement strand
CTTCTGATTGATTTTATTGACAGGCCAATTCGGCATTTGCTACTCAAGGTGACCCGTCTAGAAAAACAGTACTAGCAATTCAATGGAGGATTTTATTATGACCAAATCAGTCATCGTGAGTGCCGCTCGTACCCCGATCGGTTCGTTTATGGGAAGTTTGTCCAGTTTGTCTGCCTCCCAACTTGGGAGTATTGCGATTAAAGCAGCTTTAGAAAGAGCTGGATTAAAGGGAGATGAAATTGATGAAGTATTAATGGGATGTGTTTTAACCGCCGGTGTTGGCCAGGCTCCTGCACGTCAAGCGACGCTGTTTGCTGGTCTTCCAAAATCGGTCCCCTGCACGACTCTCGGAAAAGTTTGCGGATCCGGATTAAAATCGGTGATGCTCGCTGATCAGGCGATTCGTGCCGGAGAAGGTGAAATCGTCATTGCCGGTGGAATGGAAAGTATGTCGAACACCCCTTACTCTCTTCCAAAAGCGAGAGCCGGTTACCGAATGGGAAATGGTCAAATCGAAGATTTGCTGGTGAAAGATGGATTGTGGGATGTTTACAATAATTTTCATATGGGATCGGCTGCTGAACTCTGCGCCAAAGAATATAAAGTCGATAAAACAATGCAAGATGCATACGCCGCAGAGAGCTATCGACGAGCTTTAGCGGCGATTAGTGGTGGGGTTTTCAAAGATGAAATTGCACCGGTTGAAATTGTATCAAAAAAAGGTTCTCCAACGATCATTGATACCGATGAAGAGCCGGGCCGAGGAAATATTGAAAAACTCCCGAGTTTAAAACCTGCTTTTGAAAAAGAGGGAACTGTCACTGCCGGAAACGCTTCAAGCATTAACGATGGAGCGGCAGCCCTTGTCATCATGAGTGAAGAAAAAGCGGCCAAGTTAGGTAAAAAGCCACTTGCAAGAATTGTTTCTCAGGCCCAAGCAGCACTTTCCCCTGAATGGTTTACAATGGCTCCAGCCGAAGCAATGCAGAAAGCATTGAGTAAAGCGAATCTTAAAGTGTCCGATATCGATTTGTGGGAAGTGAATGAGGCTTTTTCAGTCGTAGCGATTGCGAACAATCAGAAGTTGGGAATTCCTGCTGATCGTGTGAATGTGAATGGTGGTGCAGTCGCTCTTGGCCATCCGATTGGAGCGAGCGGAGCCAGAATATTGACGACACTTCTTTATGAAATGAAACGAAGAAATTCGAAGAGAGGTTTGGCAAGTCTTTGTATTGGTGGCGGAGAAGGGGTTGCATTAATTGTTGAGCAGATTTAAAAAATGAAAAAATTTCTTTTTCCACTTTTACTTATTTTTCTGTTTTCTTTTTTGAACTTATCCTGCGCAAAAAAGCCGCCGGTTCAAATCCCGGAAGTGATCCGTTTTCAAACCCGTTATTCGGTAAATAAAAACAGGTTGAAACAGGGAATAGGAGGATATATCGAGGCGTTTCATATCGAACGAAATATTCGTCTCTGGAACTTACAGGTTTATGATCAAAAAGATTATGGTAGACCTGTTTTTATCACTTCCATTCGGGTGGGAGAGGGAAGTTTGATTGTTGAAAATGATGCGAATGAAACATTTGAGGTCGGTTTAAGAAATAATGAAATAAAAAAAATAGCGAATTCACAAAACTCTCATCCCAAGGAGAAAACATGCGAATGCAAATGTCTGCAAAAAAAGTAGTTTTTCTGTTTTTCATTTTTGCTTTATCCATTATCCATTTTCCTGTTTTGGCAGGAGAGAATAAACCAGATAAAAAATATTCCAAAGAATTTGAAAAGTTGAAAACCCTCGAAGGATCTTGGGAAGCAGCCGATCCGGAAAATTCCAATGAAAAAATTCGGGTAAAATTTCATGCAACTTCTGGAGGCTCTGCACTGGTTGAAAGAATATTTCCAGGAACTCCTAAAGAAATGATTTCTGTTTATTACGATCGAAACGGAAAACCGGCGATGACTCATTATTGTATTTTAGCCAATCAGCCCGAACTCGATTTGGTCAAAGCAAAAGGAAAAAATTTCGAATTCGCGTTTGCCTCGCGAAGCAATATCGACGTGGAAAAAGAAACTCATATGCATGCGATGACGATTACTTTGAAAGATTCAGATCATATGATTCAAAGCTGGATCGGCTATGAAAACGGAAAAGAAAAAGAAGCACATACTGTTTATTATACTCGTGTCAAACCATAAAGCATAAAGGAGGAGTTGCATGTCAGTTCAAAAAATAGGGGTCATCGGAATCGGTCAAATGGGAAGCGGAATTGTTCAGATTGCTGCTTTAGCCGGTTTTGAGGTTTTAGCCTGTGACCAAAATGAAGAGAGAAATGTCAAAGCAAAAGCGGGGCTCGGAAAATCGCTCAGTAAATTGGTTGAAAAAGGGAAGCTTGCCGAAGCTGATGCAAAACACGCCGATGCAAAAGTGAAATGGACTCTTTCTCTAAAAGATTTTGCCGATTGCGATCTGGTGATCGAGGCAATTACCGAAAATCCTGAATTGAAAGATCAACTATTTAAAGATCTCGATGGAATTTGTAATCCAAAAACTATTCTCGCCACAAACACAAGCTCCATCTCGATTACTCGTCTAGCTGCGGTGACAAAACGTCCTCATCAGGTGATTGGAATGCATTTTTTCAATCCAGTTCCAGTGATGAAGCTTTTGGAGATTATCCGTGCCGTGCAAACCGATGATGCGACTTATCAGGCGGCCTTGGCGGTTGGTGAAAAGCTCGGGAAATCGGTGGTTACCGCAAAAGATTCTGCTGCCTTTATTGTTAATCGAACGCTTCTCCCTTTCCTCAATGAAGCAATCTTTACTTTATATGAGAGCGTTGGAACCGCCGAAGATATCGATAAAGCAGTGAAGCTTGGGTTGAATCATCCTATGGGACCTCTTGAGTTATGCGATTTTGTCGGATTAGATACTTTACTTGCCGTGCTAGACGTGATGTACAAAGAGTTTGGTGATCCTAAATATCGTGCTTGTCCGTTACTTCGTAAATATGTTGAGGCAGGTTGGTATGGTCGAAAAGTTGGAAGAGGATTTTATAAGTACAATTAAGAATGATTCTATTCCTATTTTTTATCGGGGCGATGTTTATCATCGCCCTTTTTTTTGCGGGAGGAAAATGTGAAACCTTATTTTCCAGATCCTGCTCTCCTTAAAATCGCCCTCAAAATGCTTCTCCGAGATAAAACCCGTTATCTGATTTTGGTCGGAGCTTTTGTTTTTGCCACATTACTGATGGTTCAGCAGGCAGGGATTTTTTGTGGATTGATGAGCTGGACTTCCGCCACGGTGACCAATCTGCAAGTTCCGATCTGGGTGATGGATCCCAAAGTGGAAGATGTGAATGAAACCAAACCGATGAAAGACACCGATGCCGATCGGGTTCGTTCTGTTTCAGGGGTGGAGTGGGCTTATCCAATCCATTACAGTTTTTTGAAAACAAAATTACAGAATGGAGATTATGTGACGACCCAAATTTTGGGGCTTGATTCAGCAACGTTGATCGGTCATCCAGTCAATATTTATCAAGGAAAATTAGAAGATATACGTTTACCTCACGCCGTTTTGATTGATGATCTGGCGGTTACAAGATACGGATTGAAAATGGGAGATATCTTAGAAATCAATGACCATGAAGCGAGAGTCGTAGGGGTTTTCAAGGCAGCTCGTTCTTTTAGCGGTGCTCCCTATTTTATCACCACCTTTGAGAGAGCACTTCAATACTCTCCCCCACTCCGAAAGATGGTGACTTATATCATTGCCAGTCCGCAAAAGGGATTTTCGGCCGAAGCAGTGGCAAAACAGATTTCAAAAGAGACTGGGCTAAAAGCATTAACCGAAAAGCAGTTTTATTGGGGAACGATCTGGTGGTATTTCAAAAATACCGGAATTCCGATTTCTTTTGGAATGACCGTTCTGCTCGGATTTATCGTCGGAATCGCTATTTCTTCTCAAACTTTTTATGCTTTTCTGGTCGATAATCTGAGACATTTGGCGACTTTCAAAGCGATGGGGCTTTCGAACAGAAATTTGGCCTCTATGATCATCGTCCAATCCTTTACCGTCGGGCTTTTAGGCTATTTTATCGGTTGCGGTCTTGCTTCAGGATTCGGATTAATGGCAATTTCCAAACAGGAGCCCCCTTTTCTAATGC
Source organism: uncultured Pseudomonadota bacterium (assembly GCA_964595045.1). GTDB lineage: Bacteria > UBA10199 > UBA10199 > JADFYH01 > JADFYH01 > CAZSRQ01. The sequence goes on along the minus strand of CAZQOW010000164.1, from coordinate 1,431 downwards.
CCGGATTACTGGTCTTTTCGACTTTTGTGATGATTCTTCTCATCTGCACATTTATGTGCTGGATCGGCTGGAGAAAAGTAAAAGGGATCGAGGCGGCGATTGTGTTTAGAGGATAATTATGGCGATTGCAGTAGAAATAAAATCACTCGAAAAATCTTTTGAGAATGGAGAGACGAAAACAGAAGTTCTCAAAGGGGTAAATCTCGAATGTCATACCGCTGAGATTTTGATGATTGTCGGTCCTTCAGGATGTGGAAAGACAACGCTTCTCAGCTGTATTGCCGGAACCCTGAAAATCGACCAGGGACAAGTCGTTGTCTTCGAAGAGGCGTTAGAACAATTAACCGAAGATCAAATTCTTGAATTTCGGAAGAAAAATATCGGATTTATTTTTCAGCAATTTAATCTGATTCCAACGCTGACGTTGATCGAAAATGTGAGTATCCCGCTTCTGCTGAATTCTGTCGATGAAGAAAAAGCGTTGCAAGAATCAGAAAAAATGCTGGAAAGAGTAGGGCTCCGAGAGCTAAAAGATCGCTATCCCTCGCAGGTCTCTGGAGGTCAGCAACAGCGGGTTGCCATTGCGCGGGCGTTGGTTCATGATCCGAAACTGATTATTTGCGATGAACCTACTTCTAGTCTGGATGGTAAAACCGGGCATTCAGTGGTTCAGCTTCTTCGTGAAATTGTCGTCGAGCATCATCGAACGGTGATTATTGTGACGCATGATAGTCGTATCTTTGAATTTGCCCACCGGATTGCAGAGATGGAAGATGGGCGTGTGAAGAATGTTTATTTGGATCCTCAACAATTTATTAAAAAGAGTTGGTAAAATGGTTGCTTATTTAAGAGTGGTGTAGGGGCGAAGCATTTCCCCTCTATTTAGAACTGTCGTGGGATCGCTAAGGGAAATGCTTCGCCCCTACCGCATTGTACACTTTAGTTAAAACCTCTTGGAATGACAGGGATTGAATAAAACATGTTTCAACTTATTTTAAAAAAGAAGGCATTTTACTTTGCGATCGCCGGATTAATTATCACGATTATTCTTGTGGTTAAATCGGGTCAAACTCCAAAGGATTCTATTCCATTAGTTGAGCCGGTTCGAAATCCATTCAAGCAGGCAATTGCTGCCTCCGGAATTGTCGAATCGGTCAATGAGAATAGCCGTGTCGCTCCGGCAGTTTCCGGTCTGGTAAAAAATATTTATGTCACTTCCGGACAAAAAGTTAAAAAAGGAGATTTGCTGTTTGATCTCGATGATCGTCAACTCTCCGGTCAATCTCTGGTTCAAAAAGCGAATTATGAAAAACTTTTTGCACGAGCTGAAAAGGTCAAAAAACTTCCTTATCCACAATTGATCAGCAAAGATGAGCGAGACAATATTTACAACGATTTGAAGATTGCTGAAGCGGAGTTGAAAAGAACCGA
>CAZQOW010000163.1:0-5639 GCA_964595045.1 uncultured Pseudomonadota bacterium | reverse complement strand
AAGGTGAGTGACGGGGTTCGAACCCGCGACCCCCAGGGCCACAACCTGGTGCTCTAACCAGCTGAGCTACACCCACCGTGAATTAGCAGATAGGAGACAGAAGAGAGAAATCAGAAGAAAAAATCTAAAAAGATAAAAACAGCTGTAGTAGTTTACATTTATTCTGTTTTCTCTCTTCTGTCTCCTAAATTCTAACTTCAAGTATTCGATTATGATAATAGATTCAAGAGGATTATTTTTATTTTTTTGTTCTTGACTGAAAACGTGAATCGTTGAAGATTGCATGCTCTCTATGCCTCCGAGTCAGAAGCTAATTAGAACACTTCGTTGTAAAAATCAAAAAATCATCGGCGTTTTAGCCAAGCTGATTAATATGATCAGCAGCAATGGCGGAGATATCGGGAATATCTCCACGGTCACGCTCGGAGAGTTTTACAATATTCGCGATATAAGCATCTTGGTGAATGATGATCATCATCTCAATCTCATTGTGAATGCGATCCGAAAACTTCCAGAAGTGGAGCTTGAAGCGGTCATTGATGAAGTGCTTGAGTTTCATCGGGGCGGAAAACTGATCATCAAACCTGCTCACCCAGTCACCTCCGTAGAAGATCTTCGAAAAATTTATACCCCAGGGGTTGCAAGTGTCTGTCGTCTGATTAAAGAAGATCCGAGTCAGGCAGATACTTATACAACTATTTCAAAAACAGTTGGATTGATTACGAATGGAAGTCGTGTGTTAGGATTAGGAAATCTCGGGCCAGTCCCCTCCATGCCGGTGATGGAAGGAAAAGCGGCGCTTTTTGCTCAGTTTTCCGGAATGCATATGATTCCGATTCTCGTTGATACACTTGATCCTGAGCGCATCATCGATACCGTCGAGGCGATTTCTTCGACCTTTGCTGCAATTCAACTAGAAGATATTCGAACTCCCGATTGCTATAGAGTGGAAGATGAGTTAATTCGACGATTAAAAATTCCTGTGATGCATGATGATCAGCATGGCACGGCGACTGTTGCCTTGGCAGCGTTAATCAATGCCTGTGAGCTCGGAGGAATTAATTTGCAGACCGCAACCGTCGGTCAAATAGGTCTTGGCGCCGCAGGTTCTTCGATTGCCGGATTGGTCATGCAATATACGAAAAATCCTGTTTTTGGTGCCGATTTGAATCAAGATTGTATTGAACGATTCAAAAGTTTTGGTGGAATTCCTCTCGAACTTCCAGAGCTCATGAAAAAATGCCAGGTGGTGGTTGCCACGACCGGTATGCCAGGGCTAATTAAGCCAGAGTGGGTACGCAAGGGACAGGTGATTTTAGCGCTGACAAATCCGTATCCAGAAATTACTATTTCTGATGCGATCAATGCCGGAGCTGCATTTGCCAGCGATGGAACTCGGGTGAACAATCTTTTAGGTTTTCCAGGAATTTTAAAAGGGGCGATCGACAGTCATGCCTACAAAATTACCCCGGCGATGTATCTGGCAGCAGCGTTAGCGATTGTCAGTCTTACCCCTGAAAGAGAGATGATTCCGGATCCGCTCGATCCGATGGTTCATTCTGCCGTTGCCAAAGCGGTAGCGAAAGCGGCGATTCATGACAAAGTAACCCGCTAAAAATTTCTCAACATTTTCCCTAAAAAAATCTTTTTATTTTCGTTAACAGACGACTCCTGGCGGTAGTTGAACATTTGCCGCTGGCATGGGTGTTGTAAAAAAATGTCTTAAGTAAAGTTCTCCATTTTTATCTTCGGATAAAATAATGTCCAAATGATACCAACCTTCTGCCTTATTGAATTTCACATAAGAGTGAACCATATATTCATCCGCTTTTAAAATTGGTCTAGGCATGGCTACCCCTCCTAAAGGTTTTGAAGGGGTGATGGTTTTGGTTTCAGTTCTACTGTTAAATTTTTCGATCGACCAAGGAATCAGATGGCTATGTCTGAGTTCTACCACTTCGCCATATTGGGCATAAAAAGTCAGAATTTCATTGGTGAATGCAGTATCCTTTTCAATGCAGCCGATCGTTTGAAGACAATTCAAATTCTTATTTATAAAATTAGGAGAAGGTTGATTCGGTTTGGGTTGTAGCAGAGAAGAAGGTTTGTTTTTTAATACCAAACTGATGGCTTGTTCGGCAAACTTCACTCTTTTTTTATCTATTTCAGTCAAAGCAGGATGTGGATTGGTTGCAGGAGGCTCTGGCGGTAGAGAGCGAAGCGTGGAGGCTTCTCGAAAAGAGGGTTTCGAGGGTGGTTGAGCTTGTCCCTCTGAAAGAAGAGCAAGTATAACAAAGCTAAGTATAAATAAATTAATTGGAATGAACTTTTTTCTGAAAATCATAAAATTTCCTTTCTATTAACAGACAACTCCTGGAGGCATTTTGATATTGGGAGGTACCATGGGGGTGGTAAAAAAATGTCTCAAGTAAATATTTCCATTTTTATCTTCAGATAAAATCACATCCAAATGATTCCAACCATCCGTTTTATTGAATTTCACGTAAGAGTGAATGATGTATTCGTCTCCTTTTGAAATGGGTGAAGGCATATCTTCACCGCCTGTCCCTTTAAAAGGTTGAACTGCTTTCGTTTCGGTTTTGCTGTTAAATTTCTCAATTGACCAAGGAATGAGATGAGTCTGCTTAAACTCGACAATTTCTCCCAATTGAGCATGAAAGTTTATGAGCTCATTAGTGAAAGAGGTGTCTTTTTGAGCACATTGGATATCTCGAATACAATTTAAGTCTTTATTTTGAAACGAAGAGCTGGTGTCAGCAGCGGTTAATTTCATTGAACTGGAAAGTGGTTTTTTTAGTAAAAGTATAATCGCCTGTTCAGCAAACTTTACCCTTTTTTTATCAATTTCTGTCAGAGGAGGATGAGGGTTGACAGCGGGAGGTTCCGGGGGTCGAGGAGGACTCATCGCAGGGCCTTGAACCGGGAGATTCTTTGGTGGTTGTGCTTTTCCAGTTGAAACGAAAAGCGAAGCGCTAAGACTAGATATCAATCCAACGATTAAGAATGTTTTTTTGGAGATCACGAAATATCCTTTCTATCGATAAACCTTAATAACTGAACGACAGTTTTTAAAGAATAGTTCCCTTCCTAAAGAAGTTTTACATTTCTTTTACAAAAGGTCGATATTTAACCTTATCGATAAGGTTAAGATCTAAGACTCCGCAATTTTTTCGCTAATCAGATCAAATTGGTATTTATACACTTTGTGCATCATATGAAATGATACCGCTTTGGAATGCCGAATGCATCCTGAGTAGGGAAATTATCCTACACAATAATTACGATGAGCGAGATTCCCGCCTCCAATCTTTGGCCGGAGCGGGAATGACACCGAAATGCACGCAATATGTAAGAACTTTACTTTAACAAGTTTAACAATTCGATCGAATGTTGTTTCGGATCTACTTTTCTAAATATTTTTTTAATTTTTCCTTCTTTATCAATCAGAATCGTTTCACGGTTTGCATACTGTTCTCCGCCGACTCCGTAGCTTTGCGCGATTTTTCTTTCGGCGTCGATGAGGAGCGGAAAGGGGAGTTTGAATTTATTTTTAAATGCCTGATGACTATTCTCGTCATCAAAGCTGACCCCCAAAATTTGGGTTTCGCTATTTTGATATTGTGAATAATCGTCTCTGAAATTGCATGCCTCAATGGTGCAACCTGGGGTGTCATCCTTCGGATAAAAATAGAGGATGACGTTTTTCTTCCCTTTGAAATCTTTTAAACTTACGGTATTTCCCTGTTCGTCTTTCGCTGTAAACTCGGGGGCAAAATCCCCTTCTTTAATTGGATTCATCGAATTCTCCTTTTATATTTTTGTTGGAGATCTAACTTCTAGAAAAATATGTTTTCTTACAAGAAAAATCTTCTAATTCTGCTTTTAATTTTATTTTTTGGAAAACCGGTCTCTGCGCTCGATCAAAAGGGGATGGCGTTAGGACTTTTTTCGAAAGATATGAATTATTCTTACTTGAATGATCTGAAAGAGATGAAAACTCTTGGGATCACTCATATTCTTCTAGTTGTTTCTTGGTATCAAAATAATATCGAATCGAATGAAATTGTTCCGCGTGCCTATGATGGAAATGACATTCTCACTTTGCCTGACGCAAAATTAAAAGAGGTGATTTTACAGGCGCATTCTTTAGGATTAAAAACGGTTCTTTTTCCAATTCTAAGAATAGAAAACCGAAAAGAAAAAGATTGGAGAGGGGTAATTAAACCAACCGATATTAACCTCTGGTGGAGTAACTACGATCGTTTCATCCACCATTATATTGATATTGCTGTTTCAGAGAAGGTTGAGTTTTTCTCGATTGGAAGTGAACTTTTAAGTCGTGAGGCGGAACTCGATCAATGGAAAAAAATCATTAAAGAAACTCGAAAAAAATATTCTGGAAAACTTTTATACAGTGCTAACTGGGATCATTATCACAATATTCCCTTCTGGAATCTGCTTGATTTTATCGGATTGACCGCTTATCACGAACTTTCAAAAACGAGAGAGCCGACTTTAAAAAATTTAAAACACCGATGGGGTCATATTCGTGCAGAGTTACTTCATTGGAAAAAGAAATATCCGAAGCAGAAACTTATTTTTACGGAGATCGGCTATCCAAGTATCGATGGAACTAGTATGTATCCTTGGAATTATTATCTGAAAGGGAATATCGATCTGAATGAACAGGCACTCTGTTACCGTGCCTTTATAGAAACTTGGAAAAAGACTCGGCAGTTGGGAGGAGTTTATTTTTGGGTTTGGTGGGGAAAAGGGGGGAAAGAGGATAACAGTTATACACCGCGGAATAAACCGGCTTCTCTTTACATTAAGAGATGGTATAAAAAGTCTAATTATTTTTGAGATCGTTGCAGGTAATCTTGCTTATAAATTTTCAACGAAGCCATAAAGACTGCAATAATGATCGGTCCAAAAAGAATTCCTAAAGGGCCGATAAGAAGTAAAGATCCGATAATCGATAAAAATAACAAAAGGGGATGAATTTTGTTTTTTCCTCTCATCAAGAGTGGTTTTAAAATATTATCTATTCCGGAGATAATAACAGCTCCGTAGAGTGTTAAAATGATACCACTCTTCGTTTCGCCAATGAGAAAAAGAATCAATGCTGCCGGGATCCAGACGGCTCCTGCTCCCAAAAGAGGAATAAAAGAAAACAAGAATGTGACTGCTCCCCAAACCAGATAACCCTGAATTCCAAGAAAATAAAATCCAAGTCCAGCCAATACTCCTTGGGTCAATGCTGTAAAAAAAGATCCATAAATCACTGAGTAGATCATATTTTTAATTTCGACCGCTAAAGTGATTTCATGGGAATCTTTGAGAGGAGTGATTTTAATGAGTTCGAGATAAAGCCCGTATCCTTCGACAAATAAAAAGAAAACGACAATGAGTGTCACAAAGGTTTGCAAAACAAAGCCAACGGTTTGGGCTAAAACATTGGGGGAATAGGCGGAAATATATTGAGCCCCCTGTTTAATGGCAGATGCTGCAACAGCTTTTAAATTAATTTGTATATTAAACGCGTTTTCAATTTGCGTGAGATGACTTTTAATATTCCAATTCCATTTTTGGAGAAGATCAATTAAATCGCCTCGATT
>CAZQOW010000162.1:0-5686 GCA_964595045.1 uncultured Pseudomonadota bacterium | reverse complement strand
GATAATGATGATATCCAATTTTTACCTCTCGAGAAACCGCATGAATGACATGATCCGGTTTTAGTTCAATCAATCGAATTGCCATATCGGTATCCGATAAAGGAATGCCGAGTAAAATGAGACAATCACTTTTTTCCACTTCCCGCTGAACTTTACGAGAGCCGGCGGGACCCATATATATTCCCTCAAACTGGGGGTGATGAACCGGAAAGGTCGAGCGGGCCATGAATGAGCTGACGACCGGAATTCTATATTTTTCAGCCAATTTAACCGCTAATTTCTGAAGCCCAAATCGATGGACCTCTACTCCAATCATTAAAACGGGATGTTTACTTTTTCGAAATCGTCTTTCAATTTCGTTCGCCGCTTCCTTCACGGCATGAAGGTCGGTCAAAAGAGTTGAGTGATTTTTTTTGGATGAAATTCGAATTGATTCAAAAACTTTGTCTCGGGGAATTTCAATATAAACCGGTCGTGAATAATCTTTTGCGGTCTCCAGGGCAAAATGAATTCTTTCTGCGGCGGTTTTTGGATCGTCTAATACCACTTGAGTTTGAGTGACCTGTTCCATCACTTTGAGCTGGGAATTGAGCCCCTTTGCCTGATGATGAAATAAAATGCCGGATTCTCGCTCCTTCATCCCCGGAGCTCCTGAAATCACGATCACAGGTGATTTTTCTGCGTAGGCACAGGCAATCGGGTTGAGGATGTTGAATCCGCCAGCTCCGTAGGTGACGGCACAGGCGGAAGGTCTCCCTGTCATTCGGGCTGTCGCGTCGGCTGCGAATCCGAGGGACGGTTCGTGGGAAAGAGCGATCAATTTAATTTTTTTATACTTCTCTAAACATTCAAAAAAAGAGAGGGCGAAATCACCCGGAATTCCATAAATTTCGCGGATTCCCAATTTATAGAGCTGATCGAGGAGATAACTCCCGATTGTTTTCATATTTATAGTATATCAAAAGTCGATGAGGGGAAGGGATGGTTTTATATTTAAATTGTAGGGGGTGATTCTGTGTAGTCCCTCCTATAAAGAAATCGAGTAAGGCGAATTAATAAATCCGAATCGCAGTCAGAATAATGACGAGAATTCCGCTCAACAACGAAGCGACATTAAGATAAACGCTCTGCTTGTGAAGCTCTCCAAATTCCTTTTCCTTTATCTGCTTTTCAGGACTATCTTCCATGGTTCGAATGACCGTTTTCATAAGATGGGCTTTGGGTTGTATGCTTAGCCCTGCATAAAATGTACATCCGAGCATGATGAGAAGTAGGAGAATTCTGGCGAGAGGAAAAGGTTTTTCGATGATTCCTCTTAAAGTAAGAGAAATGAAGGCGACGATGAGAGTGAAATATCCAAGTAGATAGTAATTGGGAAAAATTTTACTAACGACATTTCCTGCCATCTCTTTCGGAAGTTCACGGAATAGAGTCGGAGCGGTGAAAAACGAGAAGAAAATAACAGAGCCGACGTAGATACTGATTGAAATAGAAAAAAGGATGTTTAAAAGTTGAGTCATGATTTGCCTCCAACCTTCTTCCTATCTGAGTTTTCTGATTTTACAAGAAAAGTTTTCTTAGGTAGTAACGATCCTAATCATTATTACTCAATAAAGGAGATTTTATGAAAAAAATTGGAGTCATTTTATCCGGATGTGGAGTGAAAGATGGAGCCGAAATTCATGAGTCGGTGATTACTTTACTCGCCATTGATCGTGAGGGAGCTGAAGCTGTCTGTATCGCTCCCGATATCGATTTCGAGGTGGTGAATCATTTAACGGGAGCATCCTCTAAAGAAAAAAGAAATGTGTTGGTAGAGTCTGCCCGTATTGCTCGTGGAAATATTCAAGATATCAAAACGGTAAAAGCGTCTGTTCTTGATGCAGTGATTATCCCCGGCGGATATGGGGCAGCAAAAAATTTATCTGATTTCGCGATGAAAGGAGCCGAGGCAAAAGCTCAACCTGAAGTGACAAGATTGATCCAAGAAATGATTGCGGCGAAAAAACCGATTGGAGCAATTTGCATTGCGCCTGGTACAATTGCGGTAATTTTGGGGAAAGAAGTTCATCCTACTTTAACGATTGGAAATGATGCGGGAACCGCTTCCGCTCTTGAAAAGCTCGGAGCTAAACATGCGAACTGCTCTGTAAAAGAGTTTGTCGTGGATAAAGAAAATAAAATTGTCTCAACGCCCGCTTATATGCTTGCGCAAAGGATTTCAGAGGCGGCGGAGGGGATTGAGAAGTTGGTGAGAGAAGTTATAAAGCTTTCTTAGATTTTAGAAGCCAGATAAAAAAACTCTGCACATCCATACCATACTATTGCTGTTCCAATCAGGGAGTAGGTAATCAAGGGAGAAGTTTTTAAAAAATAAGAAAGGGAAAGATTTCCTAGGATTAACCCTCCCATTGCCGATTTGGATTGATCTAGAGAGAGGTCGTTTCCTAAATGGTAGGTGAGTTTAGCGATTAAACCTGTTCCAATCGATACTCCAAAGCCTGTAGCCAACCTCTCATGGATCGTCAGAGATGCTCCGAGTAAATAACTTAGAACGAGATATCCCTTAAACGATTTCTCTTTTCTCTCTATCTCGGTATTTTGTCTGTTTAAATTATTTTCGCTTGAGGAAACAGTGTCCACTTCTCTCATAAGAAGAGCCAAAGAACTTCCTATCAATAAAGATGAAGGAATGACCGAATATGTCATAAAATTTAATGATAATTGTTTTTTTGGGAGCAGAAAAAATTGTAATGATTAAACCTTGATTTGAAAAGGATTTATTTATCTTCTATTTTAAAGAGGAGAGAATAGGAAAGATTTTATAAAAAAAAACTACTCATTGAACATTAGCAACCTTCACTTACTGTCATTAAGTAATCGATTCTCTCCTCCTCTCCAGGTCGAAAAGGAGGAGGATCGATAAAGTTAATTATCCATTCTTCGAAAAGTATTTCTTCGAACCTTCAACGTCTGGTTTAATCGTATCAGAACCAGGTTTCCAGTTAGCTGGGCAAACTTCCCCATTTTTTTCGAAATATTGCAGAGCATCGACCATTCGGAGAGCTTCGTCGACGCTTCGTCCGAGCGGAAGATCATTGACGACCATATGTCGGAGAATTCCATTTTTATCGATTAAGAAAAGTCCGCGGAGGGCAATTCCGGCATCCTCAAGTAAAACACCATATTTACGACTGACTTCTTTAGTCATATCAGCAATTAATGGATATTGAATGTCACCAATTCCACCTTCTTTACGAGCAGTTTTTCTCCAAGCTAAATGACTGAATTTAGAGTCGATAGAACATCCTAAAACCTGGACATTTCTTTCTTTAAACTGACTGACCGCCTCGGAAAATGCGATGATTTCGGTTGGGCAGACGAAAGTGAAATCGAGTGGATAGAAAAAAAGCACCACATATTTATCTTTATAGTCAGAAAGAGAGATATCTTTGAACTGACCGTTTTCCATGACTGCTCCGGCTTTAAAGTCAGGAGCTTTTTGTGCGACTTGAATCATATTAAAATCCTCCTTTGAAAGTTTGGTTTTTTAAGGTTTTTAGCTATAGCGATTGATGAATTGTTCGTCAATCCCTGTCATAAAGATAGGTATCCATCTATTTTTAGAATGCTATTTACAAAGATGGGAGAGATTGTTTATCTTGATGAATCTGAACTTAATCTTTCAAAGGAGTTTTCTATGGCAGTGATAGTAATGAAAAAACCGAAATTGAATTTGTGGCAAAAAATGTATGTGGGTGCGATTCTGCAAGGATTAGTCATCACGATGCGACATGTCCTCCGAAATATTTTTAATCAAAAAAATATTTTAACTTATGAATATCCTGAAAAGAAGAAGCCGATTCCCGAAGATTATCGGGCGGAACATCGTTTAATGCAACGTCCAGATACCACTGTGCGATGCACTGCTTGTATGCTTTGCGCAACCGCCTGTCCTGCAAACTGTATTGAGATTGTCGCGGCGGAGCATCCCGATCCAAAAATTGAGAAGTTTCCGGTAGTTTATAATATCGATCTGCTCCGATGCGTTTTTTGCGGATTTTGCGTCGAGGCTTGCCCATGTGATGCGATTCGAATGGATACGCAGAAGGTTGACAAGGCGGAATATGATCGTCCTTCCTTTGTAGTCGATTTGAAACATCTGATTAATAACCATCCTGAAAATAAAAGCCCTTTTTCAATTGCACTTTATTAAAAACGGTTATGAGTGATGGGTAATGAGTGATGAGAAAAAAATATTAAGATGATTACTTAAAACCCATAACCCATAACCCATAACTATTTTATGCCATATCAAATTACTCTTCTTCCGGGAGACGGAATCGGTCCTGAAGTGACTGAAGCAACTTTACTGGTTTTAGAAGCGACAGGAATCAAATTTAAATGGGATCGCGCCATTGCGGGTCAGCAGGCGATTGAAAAATTTGCAGATCCGCTTCCTGAAAAAACGATTCAATTGATTCGTTCTAACCAAATTGCGTTAAAAGGGCCGATTGGAACGCCGATCGCCAAAGGTTTTGGAAGTGTCAATGTTCTCCTCCGAAAAAAATTCAATCTTTATGCGAATGTCCGCCCGATCAAATCTCTTCGGGGAGTCCGTTCACGATATCAAAATATCGATTTGGTGGTGATGCGTGAAAATACTGAAGATCTTTATTCTGGGATTGAACATGAAGTAGCGCCTGGCGTGGTTGAAAGTATCAAGGTGATCACCGAAAAGGCATCGACCCGAATTTCTGAATATTCTTTTCAGTATGCAAAAAAAGAAAAGAGAAAAAAAGTTACCGCGATTCATAAAGCGAACATCATGAAGCTCTCCGATGGGCTTTTTTTGGATTGTGCCAGAAAAGTTTCTAAAAAATTTCCAAAAGTAGATTATCAAGAAATGATTGTTGATAATGCCTGTATGCAGTTAGTCACAAAGCCTGAGCAGTTTGATATTCTCCTGCTCGAAAATTTATATGGGGATATCATCTCTGATCTATGCGCCGGGCTGGTTGGAGGATTGGGTTTGGTTCCCGGAGCCAATATTGGCGAAGGTGCAGCTATTTTCGAAGCGGTTCATGGAAGCGCGCCAGATATTGCCGGAAAAGGGATTGCGAATCCAATTGCAATGATTTTAACCGCAGCGTTAATGCTGAAATATTTGAAAGAGGTGAAGGCGGGAAAAATCGTTGAAGAAGCGGTGAATCTGGTGATGGAAGCGGGAGAGGTGTTGACTCCTGATTTGGGCGGAAAAGCGAGTACAAAAGAATTGGCAAAAGAGATTGCGAAGAGGGTGAAGAAATTGAGTTGTTAATTCATTTTAAAAATCTCCCTCTCCTGGGGGAGAGGGTTGGGGTGAGGGGTGAGTCGATACTTTGCAAGTATTATTCACTGGGCAAGTTCTGTGAGTGTCCCCTCATCCGGCCTACGGCCCCCTTCTCCCCCTGGAGAAGGGAAAAGTGAGAAAATTTTATGGAAGAAAATCCAAATAATAATCCAATCGCTCAACCTCCTGAAAAAACTCCTGAAGAAAAACAGGAAATTTCTTTGCTTGAAGAAGATAAGAAGGTTCATTTTTCTCCCGATGTGGTTCAAATCCCCGAAGATAAATTTTCGAAAGGGAGAATTGTAAAATATTTTCCCCAATCTCGTTACGGATTTGTGAAAAACAAATGGGGAA
>CAZQOW010000161.1:0-5769 GCA_964595045.1 uncultured Pseudomonadota bacterium | reverse complement strand
TGATATTGGCCGTCGACTACTTCTTGCATCCGTTTTTTTAAAAGTCCGTTCGTATCTTTTTCTAAAAGTGGATCCCAATCCGATCCCCAAATGACTTTAATGACATTCCAACCAGCTCCCGAAAAAACCGATTCAAGCTCCTGAATGATTTTTCCATTTCCACGAACTGGTCCATCCAAACGTTGTAGGTTACAATTGACGACAAAAATCAGATTATCTAGATTTTCTCTGGAGGCGAGAGTAATCGCTCCCAATGCTTCCGGTTCATCCGTTTCCCCATCCCCCAAAAAAGCCCACACTTTTGCATCGGTTTTTTTCTTCAGATTTCGATTTTCGAGATAACGATTGAAACGTGCCTGATAAATAGCCATCAGCGGGCCAAGCCCCATTGAGACGGTCGGATATTCCCAAAAATCGGGCATCAGCCAGGGATGGGGATAGGAGGAAAGTCCGCCCCCTTTCGCCAATTCGCGCCGAAAGTTTTCGAGTTTTTTTTCACTGAGTCTCCCCTCTAAAAAGGCTCTGGCGTATATCCCCGGGGAGGCATGTCCCTGGAAATAAATCTGATCTCCGCCGCAGGGATGGTTTTTTCCGCGAAAGAAATGTTGAAAGCCAACTTCGTAGAGAGTGGCTGCGGAAGCGAAAGTTGAGATATGTCCGCCGATTCCATCGACTTGCCTATTGGCTCGGACGACCATTGCCATGGCGTTCCAGCGAATAAGGCTGCGGATTCGTCCTTCTAATGAAAGGTTTCCGGGATATTTCGGTTGTTCAGTCGTTGGAATGGTATTGAGGTATGGTGTGTTCATGATGATTATATTGTTTTTAAGATAATATTATTTTTACAAAAAAATTAGCAACGAATTAAATTTTGAAACGATAATAAACCTTAAATAATTGGATATAAAAAATCGCACTATTTAAGTTTATTGAAAAGGAGATTGAATGTCAGACATCTTAAAAACGAGTGCTGCAGGCTGCTTTATTGGTGGAGTCGTTGGAGGAACCGCCGGTTTTCTTTCCCCAGTTCCTGGTGGATTAGCCGCAGGAGCTTGGAAAGGTTGTGGTTTGGGGACTGTAGTTGCAAATTTAGTTGGATGCGGAGGAACTTCTTCATCTCCTTCGCCAACCGAAAATCCTTGCCAAGAAGGTAAAGAATTAGAATGTCGAGAAGCTCAATCAAAGTTGCAACAGTTAGTCCGCACTAGCACTCCACATTTTACAGTTCCTCTCCAATCTAAAGTGGAAAATTTTTGTCATGCTCAATATCTTCCGACTGCTAATGGATATAATGGAATACATTTACGAATCGATGCGAATTATCCCTATCATCCTTCTTCGATTTGCCGAAATCCAGCGGAGATAAAAAATCCTGTCGTCATTAATTTTGATCAGGTTCCTTCCGGTGCGGTGATACTCAAATTGGGAGTTGTCTCTTTCGTCGGGGGCGGCGGAGATGAGTCGAAACAATTAGATTTGGAGAGAGTAGCAGGAAGACCTCTGACCTCTTTCGTAGCGATTTCTGTATCCTCCTTAGAAGAAGCTCAAAAAATTTGTCCTTCTTATTCCCCTTTAAGACCTCAAAGCTATGAAGAGGAAATCACCCCTCTTACAAGAAACTTTTTTACTTCTCATCCGGAGGATTATCCTTATTCTACTGAACCTCCTCCGAGCAGAGATGATTATGCTCTTCTGTTCAATCAGATATCGGCGAATACAAGGGCATTTGTTCAGAGTCAAAGTAGAGTCATTCCGACTCCGGCTCAAGTGAATTTTCTTTTAGCGACTCAAGCTACGCGATATTGGGGAGCTTGCCAAGCAGGGATGATAGAAGTGGAAGCGACTCCAGTAGGAGGAAGATATACTCATTCGCCAGATAAACCGCTATTCGGTAGTTATGATGATGCAAATCCTCCTCAATGTGAAGCGGGTGGCTGGGCTCAAGTTTATGAATACGTCAATAGACCGATTGTCGCACTGGATGGAAGTGCGCAAGGTTTTCCAAAAGATACACAATATGTTTGTGTAAGAACATTAGAGACCGATCCGACGCCTCATCTTCAAGGGGTGATCGATATTGCTCAATTGACTCAGAATGGAGAAGTGACTTTAGGACATGATTCTTTAAACCCATCAAATATACAAACTATATATGGGGCAAGTGGAAGAAATTTACATGATTCAACTTTGCAAGCTATAACGATTGTTGCAGAGAAAAAACCGTAGATATTAGGACTTTTTTACTGTGCTACTTTTATTTTCCAAAGGTAGCACAGTATTTATTTTTTCCATTAAATTGATCAGATATTCTGCATGTAAAATAACTTCATCCTCCGAAAAATCCAAAAAGGAAAATTAAATGGATTCTAAAAAACTTTCTGATCTTATTTTGCCATGGTTGTGGAATTCAACCCTGACTTCATCCGATGAAAAGGTTGATCTAAGTCCTTCAGAATTGCTTGAACTTGCGCAGAAAGTGAAAAGTAACACATCAGTTCAAAGTGAAGATCTGCAAAATTTTGCTAATGTCGAAACTGCTATAGGCGATATTGTTCATAAAGCTGTTTTACATACTTCATTAGCAGCACAAGAAAAAAATTATACATTTAAAATTTCACAGCTTTTTCGATACAGTTTGAGCGAAAATAATAGAAGCTTTCCTAAAAAAATGAATGAGTTCGTTTTTCCAACTTCTATGGAACAAGCAGTCGAGATCGGAAACCAATATCGTTTTCAACTCTCTCTTGTTGTTGCAGAACTTGAAAAATCAGCAAAACCTAAAACAGTAGAAGACGCTAATCAATTGCTGAAAAAAATGGAGCTTTATCTAACTCTTTTAGATAGTTATCAAAATTTAGAAGCACTTGGTACAACCTTTCCAAATATTGAAAAAGGATTTAATCTAAATTACTCTTATCTTTCTCAAGCTAGAGAATATGAGCTTTTTGAAGAGATGAGTCGCATATTAGCATCTTCTCCTATAACTCCTCAGAAGATTAAATCTGCCCTAACTGATCAACTAAATATCTTAAAAGCTCGTGCAGGAGCGAATTTAGCCCCAGAGAAATCGATAGAGTTTTATCGTTTAGACGCTCAATTGAAAAAGAGGCCATCTAGTACTTATCCAATTTTAGAATTCACCACTGAAGAGCTTGCGGGACTTCCAAAAAAGAATTTGGATGATATGTTGGAACGAAGCGTATTAAAAGATCCCAATAAAAAAAGAATTCGGATTCAACCTACCTTGGGAGATATTTACAGTATTCTGGATAATTGCGATGTAGAGGAAACCCGAAAAAAGGTTTGGTATACAATGCGAAATATGGATAAGCTTCAGGATGCTGAGTCAAATGAAAATCTTAAAAAAATAGAAGAAGTAAGAGTTACGCTCTCTGAAATAACTTCCCTTCTAGGTTTGAACTTTAAAAACAGTTTAGATCGTTTTCTGAATGGAGGAATTATCCCTAATGCCGATAGCGCAAAGTCTTTTATTGATCAATTAGCTGGTTTTATTTCTTCCAGTCCGACTTCACCTAAAGTGAGAGATTTAAAACGAACTCTCACTAAGAACCCCCTGGCCGAGTTTATGCCTTGGGATGTCTGGTATCTTCCTAATAAGCTTAAAGCTCAAAACAGTTCCTTCTCTTTCGATCAAAAGTTCACCGCTTTGAGCGCTGATAAGCTGAAAGATGGAGTGTTGAAATGGGTTGCAAGTAAAGAGGATGGTTTTAATCTTGAATTCAAATCGGTTGCACAAATTTCATCCGCACTCACTCAATATGAGGTTTATGATAAAGATGAAACTCCACCTCGAAAATTAGGGACGGTTTATTTAGATACAGGTATAGATAAGAAAAAAACCGCTTCTGTTAAATCTCTGCGGAAGAGTCATCTTCTTGATGGGACCGAGCAAGTTATCTATATTAATTTGGACTTGAGGGGAGCAGGTTCGAATGATCATGTAAAAAGAGCTTTTCATGAAATGGGTCATTTGATTCGTAGACTAATGGGTAAGTATAGCGTTCAAGACAGTTGGTGTGATGGTGATGAGCTGTTTACCGCCGCTTTTGAAAGAGCTTCCCTTAATAAAAATATTCTTAAGAAATATTTTGGTATCTCATTAACTGAAAAAGAAGGAGACAATTTGAGAGAATCAGGCATTTTAAGCTCTCAATTGGATCTTTTTAATAATTTTATAAAAGCAAAAAACTTATTTGACTTATATGGAGCGACTTCGACTTCAGCCGAAATTGAAAGAGAAAATTACTCAAAAATCTTTCCTTTTTTTGTAAAGAAATATAGAAGTGATTTAAAAGGTTATGGAATTGCAGGTGATGAAAGGTTTTATTGGTCTGATTATAACTCTAAAATGGAACATCGTTATTTTCTCTCTATAGTTGTCGGTCTTGTTTTAAATCAAAAACTCTTTGATGATGCAAATCCAGATAAAAACAAATATGGACTTTTGAAAGAAAGTTTTAAACTTTCTTCAGAAGGATTTACGCCATTAAGACAATTATCTAAGGTGTTAGGTTATGATGAAAGTTTATTAGATAAGCAGATTTTAGAAAAAATTATCGCTGAAAGTGGAAAAGTATTAACAAGAAATTAAAGAATTATTTATATGAAAAAATTATAGATGTAAGTTAATTTTTTTCATTAATTCAATCAGATATTTTTCATGTAAATGAATTTCATCCTCTGAAAACTCAAAAAGATAACTCTGATTCGGAATCACAAAATAAACTAAAGCTTCTAAAACCGGTTTTCCTATCATTTTCGAAGCTGCAACCGAGTAGGTTTTCATTTGAAATCGATACTGTTCCGCAATGACTTCTACTGCTTGATTTCCGCTGAGTTCGTGCGTTTTATAATCGATGATTTTCCATCCATTTTTATCTTGAATCAATCGATCAATACTTCCTCGCAATTCGTAACCATCGAGCGAGAGAAGAAAAGGGATTTCTGAATAACCTTCAATCGGGTTTAAAATCGGTTGAAAAGAGGGGTGAGAGTAGGTTTGTTGGAGAATGGAGAAAAAGAGATTTTGCGTTTCTGGATCGAGAACAACTGTTTGTCTAATCAAAATCGTTTCTAAAATTTCTTTTAAATCTTTTTGTTGATTTGGACTGGTTAATTCACAAAGCGCCTCATGAATTAGTTTTCCTTTTTCTAAGGGATCAAGTTTGTTTGTTGATATGAGAGGAGAGGATTTCTCTTCTGTAGGGGCGAACCTTGTGTTCGCCCCTCTTTTCGCAATGACAGGGATTTGATAAATATATTGATCGATATATTCTTCCGGAGATCGTAAATAGGCCTCCAGCTGAGTGACGGCAAAATGAGTGTATCTCTTCTTTTGCAAAGGGCGAAGAATTTGTATGTCTTTATCCTGCCGAATCGACTCTAGTTTACTAGAGTCTAAACTTTCTTCTGAAATCCAATAAATATCTTTTTTGTCGGAAATTGATCGGACCAGTTCTTGTTGATAAAGAAGTGGTTTTTTCTTTTCATCGATTTTCGGAAGAAATCCTAAAATAATTTTTTCAACAGCTCGGGTAATTGCCACATAAAAAATCCGATCTTCCTCTTTCAAATAAATCTCTTTTTTTAATTCATGAATCGATTGCAGATTTTTTGAATCTTCAAAATTTCGTTTTAAACCACGACTTTCAGTGGAAAGGCGAAAACCAATTTTTTCCTCAAAAGAATACGCGATGGAGACGAAATCTTTTTTTACCGAGTTAAAAAGATCAGGTAAAACGACGATGG
>CAZQOW010000160.1:0-5803 GCA_964595045.1 uncultured Pseudomonadota bacterium | reverse complement strand
GCGATTACACCTATGAAAATGTTCGAAAAGTGATTCAGGCATTTTGTGATTTAGTGAATCAAGACCTCTCCGCCCCCATCAAGGAAAAAAAAGAAAATAAATTTGTCATCCTCGGATTCGATTGCCGATTTTCCTCTGAAGATTTTGCAAAAGAAGCAGCCGGCGTTTTGGCAGCGAATGGAATTCGGGTTCAGATTTCAGAAAAGTTTTGCCCTACTCCATGCGTCTCTTGGTTGACCAAGACCAAACGGGCATTGGCTGGCATCATGATCACTGCTTCTCATAATCCGTACGAATGGAATGGGGTAAAATTTAAAGAGGGTTATGGTGGATCGGCTTCTCCAGAATATACCCAAAAAATTGAAGATCAGATTGTGGCAAATGATCGTGCATCAAAAATCCCCTCATTTTTGGATTTCGAAGAGGGAAAAAAGAAAGGATTGATTTCTACTTTTCATCCGCAAAAATATATTGAACATCTTCGAACGTTGATCGATCTTAAAAAAATTCAAGGAGCAAGACTGAAGATCGTTGCAGATCCGATTCATGGAGCAGGAAGTCATTTTTTTCGTGAGATTTTAAATCAAGATATTTTCGATATCCGCTCTGATTTTAATCCCGGCTTTGGCGGAGTAAATCCAGAACCGATCGAAAAAAACCTCGAAGTATTAATGAGTATCGTTCGAGAAAATGGCTCTGATATTGGATTGGCGACCGACGGAGATGCCGATCGAATCGGAGCGGTCGATGAAAAAGGAAATTTTGTCGATTCGCATAAAATATTTTCACTGATTTTGCGTCATCTGGTGCGTCATAAAAAAATGAGTGGCGATGTAATTACAACCGTTTCAACGACCCAACTCGTTTCGCGTCTTTGCAAAAAATATGAGCTAAAAGTTTACGAAACCCCGATCGGATTCAAACATATCTGCAAAAAGTTTCTCGAAACAAATCCTCTTATGGGTGGAGAAGAGTCGGGTGGTATTGGGTTTGCGCATCATGTCTACGAGAGAGACGGGATTTTATCGGGGCTTTATCTATTGGAAATTCTAGCAACCGAGCAGAAACCGTTATCGAAAATTATCGAAGACCTTCAAAAAGAGGTTGGGCCGTTTGAGTTCGTTCGAAAAGATCTTCATCTTTCGCAGGAGAAAATTGCGTCATTAAAAAACGAATTGAAAAATAATCCTCCTCAAACTCTTGTAGGAAAAAAGATTACGGAAGCAAATTTACTCGATGGTTATAAATATTTTTTGAAGGATGATAGCTGGCTGTTAATTCGTCCTTCTGGAACAGAACCGCTATTGAGGCTTTATGCAGAGGCACCTACCTTAAAGATAGCTCAACAGATGATTGAAGAAGGAGAAAATAAAGTTAAGTGAAAAATATTTTATCTACTTAAAAAAGAAAACTTGATCTAATTTGGATAATATTCATCTAAGAATTTTTTTAGTTTTCCTTCAAATTCTTCCTCATTAGAAATTTGTAAAATCTGGTTGGCTTCTTGCACCATTTGAATTGCTAGAAGCGTAGATGGCTTAATTGTTCCATCTGAAAAATGTGTTGCATCAAAATTATTTGAATGTTGCGGCTCTCCTTTTCCTGCCAAATTCATAAATACATATTGCTGACAGAATTTTGGTTTTTTATTTTGATTCCACTGAGCGCAATGAGAAGTAGAATCTTGCAATAAATGAAAGAGAAGAGAGATGCTTAATTGTCCTATAGCAACGAGAGGCCCTTTTCCAGAAGCGTAAGATCTCCATTGATGCCGAGGTGTTAATTTTAAGAAAATTTCATAGTCTTCAATTCCCGAAGCTAACTCAGAAAGATCGCCATTATTTGCTTTTGCAAATGCATCATGAGCTTTTTTGATTTGAGAGGCAACATACCGATAAGGTTTTAAAATATGGTCTAAACGAAATAGTCGAGATAACTCTTCCTGTTTGTTTTCTCCCTTCGTCGACTCAGGTAAAAAGTTAACTGTATTTAATCTTGGAACGGAAAACTCCTTTGTTAATTCGCTGAGTCCGACTTTAATTGAACGGTAGAGCTCACTATCGAAAAAACGTCCATTACTGACTTTATAGTTTTCTTTGAGAGTTTCGTAATTTCCTAATAAAATCGTTAATCGATGATAGAGATGTAAATATGAAGATGGAGCCGTTTGATCTAGGGCAAGCACTCGTGACTCATTTCGAATTAATCTACCGATTGTATATGCTTCTTCGAAGAGTATTGTTAGATTTTCCCGAATATTACTTCGATGCTTTTCGTTTGTTGTCGTTATTTCAAATTGGTTAGTCGTAGGACTGTAAAATGCAGGTTGAATTGCATGATCTTGACTCAAAGAATTTTGAGATAAAATATTTTCTAATGCGCATGAAATCGAAGCAATCTCTTTTGGATAATAATCCCACTGGCTCACTTTTTTTGCGAGTGAGTGCTTTGGATGAGAATCATTCTCAAAAAAAAGAATCTGATCATTTGGAGTAGATTGCAAAGAGAGCAATGTTGCCCATACATGCCCATCTTCATTTGCCGGAATTCTTCGTCCTCTCATTAAAGTTGACCAAATAGGAAGATAGCAAATAACACTTGGAAGTCTTAAAGTTCCACTTTTAGACATCGAAAAAAAATTAATTGGATTTTTAGGATCGAGTTTTTGGTAAATATCAGGTCTGGTTAATTCTGCAATCACTACTGGATCATTTTTAGGAAACTTAAAAATAATTGGAGGATCGTTGTTGACGAACGAAAAAGTAGTATGAGTTCCTATCAAACTACACACCTGTCCTAATAGAGCACTGTAATCATCATTCTCTGATTTCATGTATTTATTATCGGTTAAGAGAAAAATAAGTTTTCAACGCGGTGCATCTTTGTTGATACAAGTTCTTGTTTTTTTAAAATAATTTTTTTTGGAACCTTGTGCTATCGCGGTTTAGAATGCTGTAGATAGGATTATTAGTGGAAAGATCTCATCTCAACTATTGAATTAAAAAGATTCTCTCAATTTATTAGTTATTGGGGGCCGAAAATGACATTTTATTGCACCCAAGTTGTAAAGAAAGTCTAATCATAAACTTTATTTAGTTTATCCGAAATAACTAAAGCTGTTCAGGAATTGGCAGTTTTATTCCCTAAGTTGAAAAAAATTCTTGAGGGATGTAACAAAAGTAAAATAAATGCGATTAGAGTAAAAATCGGAAAACCGAAATTCGCGCAGGAAAGAAGAATCATAAATCCAAGCATCACTAGACTGGCAATTCCCCATCCTTTTGTTCTTTTCTTAATTCCAATCAATACGAGAATCGAAATAATAATATTTAAAACCGGCAGGGCAGAAAGTTTTCCAGCGACTTCATAATTATAAAAAGGGAATTTTTGGGTAAACCCGGCTTTCACTCCTCTTGCAAATTCGCTTGTTGGCTCAAAACCAACCATCCAGATAAAGAGATAAACGACGGCTAAACAAAAAAGGATATTAATGCCGAGAGTGATTTTGGTCCATTGGATGGTTTTGGGTGAATTCATAATCTCCCTTTGTTTGTAGGGGCGAATCTTGTATTCGCCCTAAAATATTGGTGACCCTATAAATGTGGATAATTCTCCACGCAATCAGGGCGAATACAAGATTCGCCCCTACCGGGTTAAAAATGAAAAGTTTGGATTTTCTTGGTAATTCCAAAAACTCTGCATCACTTTTTTTACATAATAATGAGTTTCTTTGTACGGAATCTCTTCAATAAACTCATCACACGGATATCCTTTTCTCTGATCGATCCAGCGCTCCGTTGCTTCGGGACCTGCATTGTAAGAAGAAATCGTATAAACCAAATTTCCATGAAATCTTTTTTGGAGCGTGGTGAGATAGTGAACCCCGAATCGAATATTCACGAGAGGATTTCCGAGATCGTTATTGCTGTAAGAATCAAGAGAAAGCGATTCGGCAATTTCATAACCAGTTTGCGGCATAATCTGCATCAGCCCGACTGCTCCGACTGGAGATCGAGCGAGAGGATTAAAATGGCTCTCTTCACGGATGACCCCATACGCTAAGGCGGCTGGGATTTCATCGACCGTTGTGAAAAAATGAACCCAGGAGTTGAAAGTGTTAGATCCTTCCCGCCAATTTAGGTCAGATTTACTTTGGACAGTTTGATAACGCTGGAAAAAATCTTCCCAAAGTCCGACGGAAAGAAGTTCTCTCAAATGAGTTGCCTCTTCTGTCGGCAGATCGGTCAACACCGAGTCGACCGCAAAAAAATCGGTTTTGCTTTTGCTATTTTTTGGATCAATGGTTGGACAACTCTGGCCATTTTTTTGGCGACTATCCCATTTTTCGTAAAAAGTTTCTCCAGATCCCTGGGCAGAAAAAGCGATTTCCTTGTTTCCAATACTTCCCAAAGCACGTTCTCTCCAATAACGCGCCTTTCTTGCTTCAGCCGATCTTGGATATTCTTGCTGGATCGCCAGAAACTGATCGGCCGCTTCGTTCATCTTTCTGAGCCGATAATAGGACCACGCTTTTAGCCAGCTTGCTTCTTCTCTTTTATCACTGCGGGGAAATTGCTGGATGAACTTATCCAGCCGATCGATCGCTTCCTGATAATGCCCCGCATCCACTAATAAAAATGCGATTTTATAATTTCTTTTTGCATCGGAATCGGAGCTAATTCTTTTTAAGATTTGAATTGCTTTATCGAACTGATTCGAACGTGCGTACGCAGAAGCAAGCTTTTCATCCATCGAGGTTCTTTCTTCATTTTCCAATTTTTCCTTCAAAACGGTTTCGTAAGCTTGCGCCGCATCCTTATAAAATCGTGCCTTGAAAAAAGTATCACCAATCTCCATCGAAGAAGATTTGAGTTGTGGAAGAATTTCTTTGTACTCTTTCGCCGCTTCTACCCAACGATCGAGAAGTTTTAAGGTGGAAATTCGGGCAACCCGATCCTCCAAAGAAAACTGATTAGGGATATTCGATTTTTCTTGATGAAGCGATTTGAGAAGTTCTTCATAGCGAGTCTTGGAAACTCTGGCTCGCGCTTTAGTAAACGAAATTCTAAGCTCTGAATAAGCGTCATCCGCTTCATGATTTTTCATTTTACAACGAATGAGATCGAGGCGAGTCAGCTCTTGGCTTAGACTTTCCGGATCATACTCAATCAGCTTTTTAAACATTTCATCTGATTTTGATTTTTCTCCGCTTTCACAAAGTGCACTCGCGTATTCCCTTGCCATTCGATACGACTCTTTAGCCAAAACTGTTTTGCTCTTGGTGATTTTTTGAACCCGTTTTCGAGATCCTTTTTTCTTCGCAACTACTGTGGTCTCATGAGTAGTAATCAAGGAAGGTTCGCACGCTCCCTGGCATCCCACTTCCAAAATTTCGAGTGCTTTTTTCGGATCCCCTTTTAACCTTGCTGAGCGGGCAGTCCAATAAGTTAAGGCCGGTTCAATTTCTGAATATTTTCCCTGCAGTTCACCGAAAATATTATAAGCTTCAGCCGGTTTTCCGTTCGTCAGATTGAGATATCCCTGCATGAATTGAAGACGATTCTTGAATTTTGTATCAAGTTTTGAATTTTTCAACTGGTTGATTTTTTCGAATGCTTCACTCTCTCGTCCAGAAAGAATGAGATAACCAAGATAGGTGACTTTTTCAGAGGGATGAAGTTTTTGATAAAAAGATTCAGCATCTTTTGGAGCGTTGATTTTTTTACAGAAAACCGGAAAAGGGACAAACCAGACAATCAAAATAGTGAGAATCAAAATCAATTTTTTTAAGTGCATGAGAGTT
>CAZQOW010000159.1:3480-5817 GCA_964595045.1 uncultured Pseudomonadota bacterium | reverse complement strand
ACTCTGTTTTTAACTTCATTAACTCTTCAAGAGAGCAGCTAAAATATGGTTCATTAGGCCCCATCTTTTTAAAATGAGTGACAACACTATTCAAACCTTCCGTACTCTCTTCAAGCCCAGCGATAAATTTAATATGAGGATAATATAAGTGAGATGGATCAATGAGAAGTTCTCCTATCCGCCTCCCAACGCGTCCGCCAACCCCACAGATAACTACGTTAATCATAAGACCTTTCCATAAAATGTAGTAAAGACTTTAGTCGTCTTAACTTTCAGTACGACTAAAGTCGTTACTACCTAACAAAAACCTAAATTAATTGATGCTTCTTCAAAACCTTTTTCAACTTCTCTTTATTCTCTTTTTTCATCTCACAAAGCGGCAATCGAAACTCATTCGAACATTTTCCCATCAGAGCTAGCGCCGTTTTAATCGGGATTGGATTTGTCTCAACAAACAAAACCTGATTGATTTCTAACAGATCATAATGCAATTTTTGACAACGTTTAAAATTCCCTTTTACATTTGCATCCCACATCTCAGCACAAAGTTTTGGAAGGATATTGGCAGTCACCGAAATCGCTCCTCTTGCCCCAATGCCGTAAAGTGGCCAATTCAGTGCATCTTCACCCGATAAAAGTGAAAAGTTTTTGGGAGAGGCAGCAATTACCTCACTCGCCTGAATGAGCGAGCCGGTTGCCTCTTTGATTCCGACAATATTTTCAATCAGCGCCAACTTAGCTACGGTTTCAGGAGTCATATTAATTCCAGTTCTGCCAGGGATATTATAAAGAATAATCGAAAAATCGACTTTGGAAGCGATTGATTTAAAGTGTTGATATAAACCTTCTTGAGTCGGCTTGTTATAATAGGGGCAAACCATTAATGCTCCATCGGCTCCGACCGCTTTTGCCTCTTCGGTGAGACGAATCGCTTCCTCTGTAGAATTAGAACCAGTTCCAGCAAGCACTTTCACACGACCATTCACCTGATCGACCGTAATCTCAATCACCTGGTCATGTTCTTCATGAGAAAGTGTAGCGGATTCGCCTGTGGTGCCGCAGGGAACAATCACATCCGTTCCGCTCTTGATCTGCCAATCAATTAAACTTCGGAGCGATTTCTCATCGACCTTTCCATTTTTAAAAGGGGTGATGAGAGCGACCATACTGCCTGAAAAATGTGTTGTCATGTTTTACTCTTGATTAAAATTACTTCTGAATATTTTTAAATTTTCTTCCATGAAAGAATTGGAGAATCGATCCGAAGATCATAATCACCGCCACAGAAATTCCGAAGTAGCTTAGAATTTTTGACTCTAAGTTGAAAGTGAATATTCCCAATCCCAAAAAAACGAAACCAAACAAAAAGTAAATAAGCGCATTCTTATAATATGCCTCTGCGGTTCTTTGATAAGTTTGGGGATTTCTTTGAATCAGTAATCGACTTTTTTCAAAAAGTTCTTGATCAATTTTTATTTTTTCTTCGCATCGCCCCTTACACGAAACATTTCCTTCTACCTCGATCACACATTCGGGGCAAATTCCCTTAAAGCAGCTTTTGCAAATTCCCACAGCATCTAAATGAATGTGATTAAAGCATTTCATAATTTTTCTATAACTCGATCTCCCCTTCAAACACCTCAACTCCCGGACCTTTCATATAGACATGATTATCTTGCTCGCTCCAGTTGATCTCGAGATCTCCTCCGGGAAGATGGACCAGCACTTTTCGATGTGTCAAACCATTCAGAATACTCGCAACTACAGCGCCACAAGCTCCAGTCCCACAAGCAAGCGTCTCCCCTGCCCCTCTTTCCCAGACTCGAACTTGCAAGGTTTCTTTATCGATCACTTGAACAAAAGGAACATTCGTCCGATTTGGGAAAAAAGAGTTTGTTTCAATTTTTGGTCCTAACTCTTTCACTTTAAAATTTTGCACATCTTCTACAAACAAGACACAATGGGGATTTCCCATACTCACACAAGTGACCGCATATTTCTCATCGTCCACTTCGAGCATTTTCCCGATCATCATTCCTTCAGAATTGACCGGAATTTTTGATCCTTCCAAAATCGGCTCCCCCATATCGACTTCTACCAAATCATTTTCGATTTTTACCTTTTTAATTCCACCGAGGGTTTCAATACTCATCTCACTTTTCGAAACGAGGCGATGTTTATAGGCATATTGGGCAACGCAACGAATACCGTTGCCACACATCTCAACCTCCGAACCATCGGCATTAAAAATCTGCATTGTAAAATTAGCCATTTCAGAAGGATGAAGAATTAAAAGCTGATCACAACCGACTCCAAATCTTCGATCGCAAAGAAATT
>CAZQOW010000159.1:0-3470 GCA_964595045.1 uncultured Pseudomonadota bacterium | reverse complement strand
GATGCAAGATGAGGAATTTTTTGGTTGAAACAATTGATCACAACAAAATCATTTCCTATGCCGTGCATTTTTGTGAATTTGATTTTCATAATAGTACTTTTAAATTGGGGCGACCCGACTGGTAGCCCTACACTAAAAAATTGAGAGTTAAATAAACAGAACATCCCCGGCAATGACCGGATGAAGCCTTTCTCCATCCCTTACCAACAAAGCTCCAGAGGAGTCTAGCCCTTCACAAACCCCTTCGAGAGGGGAAAGCGGATCGAGCACTTTTACTTTTTTCCCCTGAATATTCGCCGCTTTTTCCCATTTTTCCTTGAAATTTAAAAACCCATTTTTCAAATACTCTTCATATTCATGATAAAGGGAGTCGAGGACTAACCCTGCAATTTTTGATTTTGACTGTTTCTCTTGGGTCTCGAGATATAAAGAAGTAGCGATCGGCGCAACTTCTTTTGAGAAATCTTTCGCTTCCGCATTCACATTTAAACCAATCCCCACAATCACAAATTTCACCCGATTATCCTTATCGAGTTCAACTTCGCTCAAAATTCCACAGATTTTTTTTGAATGAACCCAAAGATCATTCGGCCATTTTAATCTTAAACCGTTTGGAACCATATTTTTGATCGCCTGATAAATCGCATATCCGGTGACCAAGGTAATTTGGGGAACCGTTTCAACAGAAACTGAAGGTCTGAGAATCACTGAAAAATATAGATTCTGATACGCCGGAGAATCCCATTTTCGTTTTAGTCTTCCCCGCCCACCGGTCTGTTTCTCGGCAAAAATCACCACCCCTTCGGGAGCGCCATCAGAGGCAAGTTGGAAGGCATAGTTGTTTGTGGAATAGGTTTCATCAAGGATTTTTATTTCAAATTTCGAAGAATAATTTTGAATTGTGGATGAAATTTCAGAGGAGGAAAGTTTGTCTGTTTTGTTTGTCATAAGATTGGAATAAAAATAAAAAATTCTAATTTTAAAAATGAAATCCCCCTCTCCCCTTGACGGGGAGAGGGGCGGGGTAAGGGGTGATTTTCAGAACTTGCAAGTCACTTGGTTGCCTTGCACCGTCACCCCTCATCCGGCCTACGGGCACCTTCTCCCCATCAAGGGGAGAAGGGTTAAATCAAATCATGTAACACCACTGATTATTTCTCAAAAAGATATTTCTCTATTTCCTTTAAACTCATCGTATTCACAACCTCTTTTTTTGTCAGCCACCCTTTTCTCGCAATCCCCACTCCAAGAAAAGTATCTTCCAAACCTTCGATACTATGTGCATCAGGATTAATAGAAAATTTCACCCCTTTTTCTTTTGCCATTTTTAGATAACGCCAGTCGATATCAAACCGATGAGGATTCGCATTGATCTCAATCATTTTATTGTTCTTCGCTGCCGTCTCAAAAACTTTTTCAAGATCGAGTTTATACCCTTCTCGGGCGAGCAACAATCTTCCAGTCATATGACCGAGCATCGTGGTATAAGGATTTTTGAGCGCCTTGATCAATCTTTTTGTCATCTCTTCTTCATTCATTTTAAAACTAGAATGAACCGAGGCAATCACAAAATCGAATTTTTCCAAAACATTTTCTGGATAATCGAGAGAACCATCCGAAAGAATATCGGATTCAATTCCTTTGAAAATTTTTATCTTTTTATTTTTTTTGTTGAGAAGATCGATTTCTGCATGCTGTTTTTTGATATCGTCTGGAGTGAGCCCACCGGCGTACTTTGCCGACTGACTATGATCGGAAAGCCCTAAATATTTAAACCCAAGACTTTCCGCTTTTTGTGCCATCGCTTCAATTTCTGCAGAACCATCACTCCACAAAGAATGAACGTGAAAAACTCCCTGAATATCTTTTTCTTCAATCAGTTCGGGAAAGGAATGTTTTTTCGCCCATTCGATTTCATCGATCCCCTCTCTCGCTTCAGGTGGAATAAAATGTAATCCAAGTTTTTGATAAACCTCTTTTTCATTGTGACAGACAATATTTTTCTCCCCCTTGAAAAGCCCGTATTCATTGAGCTTGAGACCGAGATCTTTGGCCATCCCGCGAAGAATTGTATTGTGATCTTTGTTTCCGGTAAAATAGATCAACGCATATGGAAATTGTTTTTCTTCAACGACCCGGAAATCGACTTGGATACCAGATTTCAATCGGACGCTCGACTTGGTTTCTCCTTCGGCAAGAATTGTTTCGATCTCCTCGAGATGAGTAAACTTTTGCATAATTTTTTTAAAATCTGATTCTGCAGAAGCAATCAAATCAATATCGTGCACAATCTCTTTGCGACGCCTGAGTGAACCTCCGATGGAAATTTTTAGAATGCCGGGAATTTTTTGAACCGATGGAAGAAATTCTTCTGCCGCTCTCAAAGCAACAGGATACAAATAAGATCCCTGATTTTTTTTCAGATATTCAATTTCTTTTAAAATATTTTTTTGGGTTTTTTCTCCAAATCCTTTATGCGTTAAAAGACGATTTTCTTTGCAGGCATATTCAAGCTCTCCGATGCTGCTGATCCCCAAATCCTGGTAAAGAATTTTTACCTTTTTTGGACCGAGTCCTGAAATTTTCAGAAGATCGGTCAGATGCGGCGGAAATTCTTTTTTCAGCGCTTCGAGATATTTCAATTTGCCTGTGGTCACCAATTCAGCAATTTTTTTCGCAAGAGCTTCGCCAATCCCTGGAAGTTGATCGAGCTGATCGTTTTTAGCCAATTTTTCAAAATCTTCCGTCGAGTTTTGAATCATTCTCGCCGCATTATAATAAGCACGTGTTTTAAATGGATTTTCCCCCTTTAATTCCAGCAAAGTTCCAATCTCTTCGAGGGTATCGGCAATCTTTTCTTTGTTCATAAAAAGAGTCTAACAAAAACCGAAAGTAAATTCTGTATAAGTCTGCAAAATATAATCAATATTTGTTAAAAATTGCTTAAAGCTAATACGGTTCATTGATACAATTATTTAATGAGGGGGGTTAATTCAATATCTTATTCACAGGCAAGTTTTGCCTATCGTTTTCTATTCATTTTTTCATTTCTTATTTTCTTTTTATTGAGCTCTTCCGCTTTTGCCCTTACCTGCACGTGGAATGCTATTGCTCCAGGCAATTGGTCTATCGCAGGCAATTGGACATCATGTGGTGGTGGAGTCCCCGGTTCTGGAGATAACGTTGTTTTTGATGCCACCAGCACTCAAATGTCTGTAATTGATATCCTTTTCGCTGGAACAGTAAATAGCATGAGCATTAACTCCGGCTATACCGGAACAATCATTCAAGCCAGATCGTTCGTCGTCTCCTCCTCGTTCACCCAGGCAGCCGGAACTTTTACTGCTGATTCTTCGGGACTCAGCTTTTCAAGTTTTTCGATTTCGGGAGGAACCTTCAACGCCACTCTCACCGGCGGGAGTATGAGTATTTCCAATACTTATGTACAAACCGGTGGAACTTTTAATGCG
>CAZQOW010000158.1:0-5819 GCA_964595045.1 uncultured Pseudomonadota bacterium | reverse complement strand
ATTCAATCACAGACATGAAAACTTGTATAAACTGATCTCTAAACTTATTAAATCGAAACCGATTTGCTAGTCATGAACCTAATAAATAATTTTATTTGGTTTTTTCCATTTTTCTAAAGAAAGACCTGCCAATTTGAATATCTTTCGAGAGCTCCGAATAGACTCTCTTCATGCCAAAATCTGAAACTTGATTTCTTACAAAAATCCCCTCTCGCTTGAGGGGAGGGTCGCTAACGCGCTATAACTTTAGCGAAGGAAAGGGCTAGGAGGAGTGTGACAATTTGGAATGCTTTCACCCAATCGGTGATTCTCACCCCCGTTTCTAACCCTCCCCTCAAGCGAGGGGGGATTTTGAGTGACAGATTATGGCATGTATTCTACGCAACTTTTCTCAGTATAAATACGATAACGATTCTCGAGTTTGTGATGGATTAGATCTGCTGCCTTTATCCTCTCCATTCTCTGTTTGAGCAACTCAATGAAAGGTAAAATTTATGCATTTTATAAAATCCGTACTCCTAGTTTTTTTGATTCTTTTTGCCCCCTCTACTTTTGCTTCGAGCCTTTATCCAGGAAGTCTTGATCCCTCTTTTGGTATCAACGGATTTGCTTCTTCACCGGTAATTCCAGGAGATGGATATGGGGTTCCTAGAGCCTTGGCAGTTTTGCCGGATGGAGGTTTTATTGTAGCAGGTGTCGCAGATGAACAAGGGGAAACTCATACACTTCTCATAAAATATAACGCGGATGGAAGCTTAGATCCTCAATTTGGTAATGGGGGAGTCAAAATTATTAATTTTAGTGTGATTCAAGATTCAAGAAAGCCGGAGACGATAAGATACGATAGTGCATTCTCTATTCTTCTTCAGAAAGATGACAAAGGAGAACTTAAAATTTTAATTGCCGGAGTGAGTGAAAATCTTTGTTTTAATCATGACTTTTATCTCGCTCGATTTGATCTTAAGGGAAATTTAGATCTAGAATTTGCAAAGAATAATCAAAAAATATGGGGAAGTATTTCTGATCCAAATCGTGTGTTATCTAATAATAAAAGCGGGGTTATATTTATTAATTTTCATCCAAATCCCTTTTTCTCCTGCGAGCCATTTAATCTCAATGATCGCCGTCCTGTCATCGCTTTTCAGGATAAAAAAATTGTTTTGGCAGGAACTAGTGAATTTTATCATCCAAAAAATCAGCTAGATCCAAATGATCAAACCGTTCACGAGTCAAGTTTAGTTTTTATTCGATTTGATTCAGAAGGAAATCTGGATCGAAGCTTCGGAAATCAAGGAAGTTTTTCAGCGAGTTTTGGTAACGGAGTTTATAGCGGTTTAGATTCTTTGATCGTTCAGAAAGATAAAAAAATTCTTGTAGGTGGAAAGCTCGAAAAAGATTTTAAACTTGGGAATAAAGAGGTCCAAACGACAAAAGCGCTTTTAATGCGTTTGACAGAAGAGGGTTCTTCTCTCGATAAAAGTTTTGGAACCGATGGAGTTTTCACTTGGGGTAACTCCGATTCAGAAATCATTAATCTACAATCGATCTTGTTACAAGGAGAAGATGAAAAAATTATTGCCGGTGGAAATATCAGCAAATTTGATAAAAGCGGATATACAAATCCTTCTGATTTTATTTTATTTCGCTGTTCTAAAGATTGCAAAACACTCGATTCAACCTTCGCTCATCAAGGAGTACAAATTACTAACATTTATCTTGATCCAAATACAAAGACACTCAATAGCCCTTTCAGCAATGATACTTTGCAAAATCTTTTTTTTCAAAACGATGGAAAAATAATTGCTGTCGGAATGGCTGGCTCTGCTTACTTTAGGAAGCTAATGCAGACTTACGCCGTCGTAAGATATGATCCGAATGGAAATTTGGATACTTCGTTTAATTATCAAAATCATGGTGAAGTCCCAACCGAAGATAAAACAGTTTTTCTAGAGCTTTGGGAAAGTCCCGTGGGAGCTATGCTTGCAGACGGTAAAATTTTAGTAGCCGGAATTTATGAGAAAAGAATGGAGTTTGGTAAACCAGGAAAGGTCGACGTCACGCTTGCTCGTTATATTACCGGAGAATCTGATTTACAACTGGTAGTCTCATCTTCCGAACAACAGGGAAATACAGGCCAGCAGCTCGATTATACTTTTACAGTTCTTAACAAAGGGGGAGAATTAGCGAAAACCACCGAACTTTCTATGACACTTCCGGACACTCTTGGATTGGTTTCAATTCGTTCTTCTCAAGGAGAATGCAAAGGGGCTACCCAAATTTATTGCGATCTGAAAAGTATTCAGAAAGATGGAAATGTTTTCATCTATTTATCCGTGAAAATTAAGCAGACGGGTGAGATTAAATGGGAGAGTGAGGTTGCAGTAAAAGAACAAACAGGAGATCCTAATTTAACAAATAATAAAGTGAGTTTAGTCATTAATAAACAGCTAAATCAAAATACCTCTTCATCCGAAAATGGTGGTGGTTGTTCAATAAATTCTCATGATTCCAAAAATCTATTATTCTCCACATTTTTCTGGGGAGCATCCGTTCTGTTTTTGTTGGCTATGCTAAGAAAAAGAAGAGGGATAAATTAAATCTTTTTGAATATGCGCCTGACAAGATTCGAACTTGTGACCCTTGGTTTCGAAGACCAATGCTCTATCCAGCTGAGCTACAGGCGCAAAGTACAGAAAGGCCTTACCAGATTCTCTTTAGTTTACTCAACTGAATTTTCCGTTAATACTTCTACAATTTTACAATTTGTTTACTTTGACTTTTTCATTCACCACCCTGAATTTCTCTTTTTGAAAATCTCTTACGGAAGGAAGGGCATTCACAGCTCCTCTTAACTTCATTCTCAGAGAGATCAATCCAGCCAGAGAAAGCATGAATAAGAAGAAGGAAAGGCTAATGGATGAGTTTGCGTGACGATTGAACGAACAGCTTGCTACGTCGGTCGTATTTCCATTTTCGATGCTAGCGCTGATCGTGGCTGGAGTAGAAAAATTGCCTTGGGTGTCTTTGGAAAAAAGACTGAAGTAATAAGTAGTGCCAGGAGTAAAGTTACTGCTGGAATAAGAATCTGTCGTGATATTTTCTGCCAACAGTTCTCCATCTGTCACGGAAGCGGGATAATTCGTCGTACTCATTCGAATGGTCACCGAAGCAAAGTTAGGATTGGGAGGATTGGTCCAGGTTAAAGTTACCGTTTCCCCATTCACGGTAGCCACAACATGAGTGGGTGCGGGGGGTGTAGTCGGGAACCCGGTAAAAGTAAAATTAACATAGCTCGGGCTATTGGTTGGTAGATAAGAGAGCGAATAAAGGGGAGTCGCTCCTGTAAAGGTGACGGAATCAAAGGTCCCTGTAATGCCTGAGGAAGTAAGTAAAGTGTAGTTTCCAGGCGGAGTGTTCGAATCAAGGGTGATTTCCAAAATACCTGCGAGGGTTGCCGGTCCAGTCACAGCGACTAAAGAGGTACCACTAGCATTAATGTTGATATGGACAAGACTTCCGAGGCTACCAAGAGCCGCTGAATTGAGAGTCAAACTACCAAGGGTGAGTGTTCCTCCGACGTCTGGAGAAATCGTTCCGGAATTGGCAAAGACATCTCCGTTCACGATCCCATTTCCGCTGAGCGTCCCTCTCTGCGGGCTAAAACCAGAGTTTCTACAGACGGAAACGGGCGCTGTATTGATCTGCCCATTCACTTTGAAATTCGCATTGTTGATTGTAACGGTTCCTTGATAATCGGTTGTTCCGTTATAAATAACCGTTCCATTTCCTCGAATAAAAACACTCGTTCCTCCGGCGCCGAAAAGGGTGTCATCGATAAACGCGACTTGATCGCCGAGAGTCAACAGATCATTAGTATCCTCAGCCAACAAGGTGAGAGAAGAACCTGTCCGCAGAAAAATACTATTTCCGAGAGCGGATCCATCCGTGCCGTCTGTTCCTCCTCCAGCGCCGCCAGTTCCATGAGTTCCCGCTTGAGTCGTGTTATTTGACGTATTGAAGTTGGTTGGAATGCCAGAAAGCGCTTTAACGGTGAAATTCAAATTGCTATCGACAAAGATTGCGCCGCCGAGACCACTCCCACCTCCGCCCCCTCCACCGCCGAAACCTGAGCCGTAATTATTGGCGCCAAATCCACCGGATCCTCCTCCGAGATTTCCAGTGTCCGTTCCCCCCAACGCAGTCAGTCCATTTGATGGCCCACCTCCAGCACCGCCGCCGCCGCCGGATGAATCACCCCCATCCGCCAGCGTTGTACCCGATTGGTTTACACCGCCGCCACCACCGCCGCCGCCAATCCCCCCAATGCCTCCGTGCACAGTGTATTCAGGATCGTAAGCGCCGGTGCCCGCGCCACCGCCCCCTCCACCGCCATAACCACCATTTCCAGGTTGTCCGTCCACTTCATTGCCTATTCCAGTTATCACGACTCCGCCACCGCCACCTCCGCCACCGTCTGCTCCCTGACCGCCAGAGTGTGCCACTGAGTCGAGTAAGGGGGGTGTTGAGCCTTCAGGCAGCAATCCATCGAATCCGCCGCTACTCCCACCTCCACCTCCTCCAGTGCCGCCGCCACCGCCGCCACCCGCATAGTTGCCTCCGTTGTTACCGCCCCCTCCCGCACCGGCCGGGATCATAAGATTGTAACCATTTCCCTGGAGTCCGGGGTCCTGATCGGATCCGCCATTTCCTAAATTCGTGAGTGTGCCGAGCGTTGCACGAGATCCCAACCCGCCGCCACCGCCACCGCCACCGTTAGCAAGGGTGACATCTCCACCATTTCCACCGAAACCACCGCCTCCACCACCGCCGGTGGATCCGGTTGTCACAATCGAACCGCCGTTTCCGCTGAAGCCGCCCCCTCCGCCACCCCCTTCATTGCCCGTTGCAGAGAGGCCAAAATAATTGCCACCATTTCCACCCACAGCCGAGCAATAATTGATCGATACATTCGATAAAATAACGGAAGGAAACGAACCATTCAAAAAGGTTTGAGACACATATATGGCTCCTCCAGCTCCGAGCCCTCCACCACCTCCCGAAATTCCGTCTCCGCCGTTGCCTCCTCTAGCGGTCAAGTTTTGAAAGACGATGTTTTGAATCACGACTTGTCCATTCGCAATAAAGAATCCGCTGTACGCACCGCCGTTGCCATCAATAGTAACAGTAGGGATAGAGCCTGGATTGCCGATTGTGATGTTTACCGGGTTAGAAGAATTATTGATGATCGGCAGAATTCCATTGAGCTGAATCGTCATGGGAAAGGCAAAGGTAATGGCGTAATCATCGGTCATCATATTTAGCTGTTGATTCATTGTATTTAATGCGTATCGGAGGTCGCCGGAATCGCCAATTCCACCCGGATTATTGTCTGTGCTGAGCGTGACCTCGAGTGTTGTGAGTGAGAAAGATTCGTTGTCTAAAGAGGTGAAAAGAAAAATGGATAGCAGGAAAACAAGTATCTTAGCCATGCCCCCCCCTCGCTTAAGATTGTTTCAAGGAGAGAAGTCTAAAGTCATTTGATATCAGAATCAAGACGTTCCTTCCAAAAAAAGAGACAAATTGACTTCATAATATTTCTCATTGACTTGGAGAATTTTTCTGAAAATCACAAAAGAGATATTAAATTATTTTTATCAATAAAATATTTAAAATTATGAGAGATGAAACAGGTAGGAAAGGAAGCATTGATCTCTCTTAGCTTCTAAATACCAGCTTTATCGAAGTGAGCGACAAACTCAAAAAAAAGGTGAGTGACGGGGTTCGAACCCGCGACCCCCAGGGCCACAACCTGGTGCTCT
>CAZQOW010000157.1:0-5826 GCA_964595045.1 uncultured Pseudomonadota bacterium | reverse complement strand
ATGATTTGAATGAGTATTCAAATGATTTGAAATTAGATGATGATTTTTACGTCACGATGGCACGCAAGATTATCCTTTCGAATCCACCTGCTGAAAGAAAAGCGGCTTTAAAAGAATCAGAAAAAACTATCAAAGCCGCTGAAAAAGAAGAAGATCAAAAAATCAGCACTGCGCTTTTGGCCATTGGGGTCAATTGGGTTCAAGGAACCAGCAAAGAATCTCCGTCAGCCGAAGTCAGTTTTGTGATTGAAGGGAAACAACCGAAAGACCCTTTAATCGCAGGCGAAGAGGCAAAACTAACTTTAAAATTAAAGAATAAAGGACCTGGAGATTTTTATCGCCTCATTGCCAAAACTGAATCTGAAAATATTCTTTTCAAGAATAAAGAATTTCCATTTGGTTATGTAAAAAGTGGTGAGCAAAAAACCTGGACTACTAAAATCAAAATTCCAGAGTCAGCTCTTTCTCGTGAGGATGAAGTGAAGTTTGTTTTTAATGAAGGAAATAATAAAACCCCTGAACCTTTTGTAATCAATTTTGTAGTTCAGCCTAAACCTCATCCTTCCTTTGCTTACAGTTATCAAATTAATGGGGATGGAAATATTCGCAAAGGTGAAAAAACAACTTTAAAAATAACTGTAAAAAACCTTGGACCTGGTCAGGCAAAAGATACCGTCGTCAATATTAAAAACCTCGAAGGAGAAGGGGTTTTAGTCACCGAAGGTAGAAATAAATTGGGAATCATCGAAGCTGGAGCTTCGAAAGAGGCCACACTTTCATTCAATGTGGATAAGTCATTTTCTAAAAAACAGATAGGGTTTGATTTTTCTATTACGGATGGAGCGGTGCAAGAAAGTTTATCCGATAAATTAAAATTTGATTTATCCGCTGGTAAACATTCTCCCATGCCAAATGTTTTACAAGAGGCACCCACCATTCAATTGACGATGAACGAGTCGATTTACTCGACCTCTCAGAGCCGATTCAATATTTCAGGTATTGCAATTTCAGAAACACCTTTGAAAGATATCTTGATCTTCGTCAATAACAACAAGGTTTATTTGAAACCGGCCAAATCGACCGAGTCTCTGAAAAAACTCAGCTTTGCCTCGAACGTTCCTCTTGAGAACAATAAAAACAATCTCATCACCATCGTTGCCCGCAACAATAGAGATCTTGCGGTTTACAAAAGTTTCTTTATCCGCAAAAAATAAAATAAGACGAATCATTTATTATTATATCTACTATCGATTCGTATTTTTGAATCGATACAGTTTAGGTTATGAAAACTTTTTATTCCTCCAAAGAAGCCAAAGGAAAAATAAAAAAACCGGTTGTAGCACTCGGAAACTTTGATGGAGTTCATCTCGCACATCAGAAAATGTTTGAGCTGACCCGAAAATTGGCAAATAAAATTCATGGAACCCCTTCGGTTTACACTTTTCATCCGAGCCCGGTAAAAGTGCTTTCGCCCGATTCATCTCCTCCCCTCATTTCAACAATTTCACAAAAAATTGAACTAATCAAAAAATGTAAAATGAAAGGATTGATACTCGAACCATTTTCAATTGAATTTGCAAGACTCACTCCCGAGGTTTTTTTTGAAGCAATTCTTTGCAATCGATTGAAAATTGCCGGGGCGGTCGCTGGCTACGATTTTACTTTTGGTACGAAAAGATCTGGCACGGCAGAAACACTTGAAAAATTGTGCCGACAAAAAAATATTCCGTGTAAAATTCTCGATGCCCATCTTTTGGGTGAAACTTTGATCAGCTCAACCCAAATCAGACAACTTATCCATCAGGGAGATATTGAAAAAGCAAATAGTTTACTTGGTCACCGCTTTGAATTAATCGGAACTGTGGTTCATGGAGAAAAAGTCGGAAAAACTATTGGTTTCCCAACGGTTAACACATTGATTGAAAATGAATTACTTCCGGCAGTAGGAGTTTATGCAACGCATGTTCGGTTTGATTTGAGAACCTATTTGAGTGTCACAAACATCGGCTATCGACCGACTTTTGGTGGCAAAAAACTGACGGTTGAAACTCATTTATTAAATTTTAAAAAAAGAATTTATGGAAAAAAAATTTGGATAGAATTTATCAAAAAAATTCGAGATGAAAAAAAATTCTCAAGTCCACAAGATCTAGCAAAACAGATTGTCTCTGATATTACCAAAGCTGATAAAATTTTTAAAAATGAAAAATAAAATTCCGTTCAAAAAAATAGCGATTATCGGAAAGCCAGTTTCCCACTCTCTTTCTCCTCGAATGCAGAACGCCGCATTCAAAGCACTTAAACTCCCTTATCGTTATTCCAAAATAGAGCTTTCAGAAAACGAGCTTAAAAGTTTTTTTAAACAATTAAAGAAAAGCAGTTTTGCAGGGTTAAATATTACGATTCCGTTCAAAGAAAAATCTCTTCGCTTAGTGGATCAGCTTTCGGATGAAGCAAAACTGATCGGTGCTATTAACACAGTCACCATTGATGCCAACGGTATTGTGAAAGGATTTAACACCGATGGTGATGGCTACTTTCAATCCTTGACTCAAGAGACAAAATTCAATCCACCAAAAAAAAATATTGTTTTCATCGGTGCAGGAGGAGCAGCCAGAGCAATTCTTGTTTCTCTTTGCCGCAAAAGAATTAAATCATTGACCATTTTTAATCGTACTAAAAGTAAAGCGAAACGACTTTGTAAAGAATTTGAAAAAAAATTTCCAAAAGTTAAATTTAATTATGGATCTTTAGAACACAAACATTTAACAGCAACTTTTCCAATCACCGACCTTCTAATCAACACCTCTAGTATCGGTTTAAAAGGAAAAGGTTCTCTGAATCTTCCTTTAAACTTGCTCTCAAAAAAGGCAATTGTTTCTGATATTGTGTATCGCCCCAGAAAAACCAGACTTTTAAAATCAGCCAAAAAGCTAAAACTAAAAACACATGAAGGAATCGGAATGCTTCTGCATCAAGGCGCTCTTGCCTTTCAGTTGTGGACCAAAAAAACTCCCCCTCTCCTGATCATGAAAAAAGCTCTTTTGAAGGTATTGCCTTGATTTTTCATCCCAAAAAAACTAGAACTAACAAAATTTTTTTCTTGAAGTTGGAAGAGTAAATTTGCTTGAATTCTAAAGTTGGTTAAAATCGATCGTTATTCAAATCAAATCTAAGGAGCAAAATTATGATTAAAACGAGATTTCTAGTCATCATCGGAATGATATTGGCAGCTATCTTCAGTCGCCTCATTCCACATCCACCAAACTTTGCTCCTCTCTCAGCGGTTGCTCTTTTTTCCGGGGCCTATTTTTCAAGTAAAAAACAAGCATTTCTGATTCCGCTCCTCGCTTTATTTTTTAGTGATTTGATCCTTGGTTTTCACTCTACCATGCCGGTTACCTATTTGAGTTTTCTACTGATTGTTTTTATTGGTCTCTGGTTAAAAGAGAAAAGGTCAGTTATCTACATTGCTGAAGCGAGCGTCGCTTCTTCGATCCTCTTTTTTGTCACTACTAATTTTGGAGTTTGGGCATTCTCACAACTTTACCCAAAAACAATCGGTGGACTACTAACCTGCTATGTTGCTGCAATTCCATTTTTTCATAACACCTTACTGGGAGATCTTTTCTATACTGGAGTTTTATTTGGTGGATTTGCCTTAGTGGAAAAGAAATTTTTCAGTCTCAATCGTATTCAAACCTTTGCTGCTTAACTTCACAAATAAAAAACCGGCATTTCCACATAGGGAAATCCGGTTTAATTCAAGTTTATCTAAAAAATTTAGGACGACTTTGAAGTACTGAAAAGGTTTTTAAATGTTTCCAAAACGACCTGCTGTAAAGCATTCGCAGGTTTTTTAACATATTTCTTTACAGTCGAAGATCCTAAAATAGCCTCTTTACTTAACTGGGCAAACTGCATCGCCTCTTTAACTGCGCTACGATAGGCATTTTTGTAAGCCAAGATTTTTAACTCTTGAATAAAGCTTTCTTCAATAGAGTGATTTGCTTTGCTTGCAAAGTCACGAAGGTTATCCATCGAAACTTTTACCATTGCAATATTTCCAGATTCGGCAAATTGTCTGGTTTCATTGAGCGCAACTAAATAGGCATTTTCATATCCCTCATCTCTAATTTTCTGAATTACCTTTTCATTAATTTTAAGCCCATTTTCCTTGCTTAAAGATTTAAGCTCTTCAAGGGCTGCTTCCATGGCTAAATCTGCCCCTTCTTTTGAAAAATGGAGCGCCTGAGTCAAAGCTTTATGACATTCCTTCTTAAGCTCAGTCTGTTTATAATCATGTTTGGATTTCATAAATATTTCCCTCTAGTTAGAATAACTATAGATTTGCAATCGATATAATTATCCAAGCAATTAATATGCCATGACAACAAATTTTGGATATCTTATTTATCTATTCATTTCAAGCAGTTATTTATAATTTATTTTATACAAATCTCAAATGGTGAATAAACAAGACATTTTTTAAAAAAACTGAGGAGAATATTAACCATTTTTGGTATATCGTGATCAACTTTAAGAGGTTAATCTTCTCAACAATTTTTTTATAAAATATTAAACAATAAATCCGGAAAAAATATGTTCGACTGGCATCAACTCCCAAAACCTATTTTTGGCTTGGCACCGATGGATGGTATCACTGATGCTGCTTTTAGAACGATGGTTTATCGCCATGGACCACCCGATATTCTTTTTACTGAATTTGTCAGTGCCGAGGGACTGTCCAGAAAAATTCCAAGTATGCTTTCAGATCTCGAATATGAAAATCATGAACGCCCGATGATCGCTCAAATCTTTGGTTGTGAAATAGAAGCATTCAGAAAATGCATGAAAATTTTAATTGATCTAAAGTTTGACGGAATTGATATCAACATGGGATGTCCTGCCAAAAATGTAGTTCATCGCGGAGGAGGCGCAGGATTGATCAAAGCAGCAGAAAATGCAAAAAAAATCATTTCTGTCTGCGCCGAAGAACTTCAGAAACATTTTGATGAAACCGGGGAAAAGATTCCGCTCTCGGTGAAAACCCGTTTAGGTTACGAAAAAATCACCATTAAAGAATGGATTGGGCGTCTTCTCGAATGCCGTGAACTTTCGAATATTTCTCTTCATGGAAGAACCTTTAGACAGATGTATACCGGAGCAGCGAACTGGGAAGCCATCGGCGAAGCAGTTGAACTTGCCAAAGGAAGCGGAATTTCGATTTTAGGAAATGGGGATCTAACCTCATTCTCCGATGCAATGGAAAAAATTCGTCACACAGGGGTAGATGGAGTTCTTTTCGGCCGTGGCACTTATGGCAAACCATGGTTTTTCAAAGAAAAAGAAAAATTCAGAAACGGGCTTGAATCAATTTCGCCCGAGAATGAGCTACAATCTTCACTCAGAGAAAGATTCGAAATTCTTTTAGAAC
Organism: uncultured Pseudomonadota bacterium; assembly: GCA_964595045.1. Classification (GTDB taxonomy): domain Bacteria; phylum UBA10199; class UBA10199; order JADFYH01; family JADFYH01; genus CAZSRQ01. The sequence continues at coordinate 389 of CAZQOW010000157.1, read as the reverse complement.
ATGCGACTCTTCTTCATCAGAAAAAAAATCCGAAAAAGTTTATTCAGATTCGCAAACATATCGGTTGGTATTTGAAAGGATTTGAGAATGCATCAGAGATGCGAAACAAACTTTGCCAAACCAATTCGCTCGAAGAGCTGAAGTTGATGATTGAACCGTATGTCTCTTCCCAAGCCGCATAACTCTTCAATCGTTCTGGTTTCTACTTCTCCACGGAGGAAAGAAATCTTGAGTCTTCTAAAAATTCCCTTTCAGACTGTTGCACCTAGTTTTCAGGAAGAAAGTCGAAACGATTTATCTGCTGAACAGGAGGCAATTTTTTTTGCAGAAGAAAAAGCAAAGTCGGTTCAACCATTTTTTAAAAATCATCTTCTGATTGGAAGTGACAC
>CAZQOW010000156.1:0-5869 GCA_964595045.1 uncultured Pseudomonadota bacterium | reverse complement strand
GGATCAAGGCATTTTTCCCGAGCCCGGTTTCTCCGAGGAGCATCACAGGGAGTTTGGATAAAATGCCGGAGACGAGTCCTTTTAATCCATCAATCGATGGGCCGACCAAGGCAACTTTTTCTTGTTTAGGAATCAGATGCTCTTCAAAGTCTTTTAATACATCGGCTGGAATTGGTTCGCCTAAAGAATCCACTACGGCCCCCGAAGATCGGTGAGAGGGGAGTTGAGAGGTTAAGGATTGAAGATCAGACAATTCGAAAGTTTGAAAATCTTCTACTTTTCCTAAGAGTGCATTATCAACTACTTGAACTGTAAGTTTAATTTTGTCTTCTACTGAATGAGTAATTTGATTAATGAATTTAAATGCAAGCGTTTTAGCCTCTGTAAAGATAGAATGATCTTTTTTATTAGTTAATGCATTTTCAATAAAAAAAGGAAGTGCTGCATCTCCTTTTAATTTATACAAAGCTTCTAAAACAGCTATTTGATCTGAATGATTATAATGACAATCCTTCCATTTATTTTCGATGATAGGAATTGATTCAATATCGTTAAAAGCCACGAGAGTTTTTAGAAAATAACCATATGAGCCATTATCTCGTGAAACTCGAAAATTTTCTCTAATCTGTTGAAGGTATTTTGAACGGTTTTTCGGATCAAGCTCACATAGCCTATACCAAATGTCGTGCTCATTAGGTATACTGTAATTAATTGAAAATTTCTTTATCTCATTTAAAATCGGAAGTGTTAATTTACCTAATGAAATTAAAAGTTCATAAGCTTCTGATGCTCGCATAAGTACAGCTTTATCTTGAATCATCTTTATTAATGTATCTGTGGATATTAAATTAGGATCGTTCCATTTTTTGAAGATTTTAAAAGCTGTGTTTCGAATCATAACCTCATCCGAATCTAACGCTTTTAGAACCATAGAAGCTGTAGAAGGTCCTTCTAACTCTGATATCGCTTCAAGAGCTGCTGCACGAAAAGTTGCTATATTATGTCGAACGTCAGGGTCTTTTTCTTTCTGATAAATTTTATGCAAAAGAGGAAGCGCCTTCTTGCCTTCGATCTTTACCAATACCTTTAATGCTTTCGCTCTCACACTCCCTTCGTAATAACTGTTTATGTTCTCATGAATTTTAGGAAGCGATTCGTCAGTAGCTATTAAATCAAATGCTTCTGGATAGGGAAGTAATACTCTATAATTCTCTTCAAATAACTTTTGAATAGATTCTACGTCTTTTAGTTCAACCAATGCTTGGACGGCATATTCGAAAATATTTCGTTGATTGACTTTTAATCCTTCCCTGATTTTTTCTAGAGAGACTTCATTTAAATCCCTTATTTTCAATAAAGCCTGCCAGCTTGAAAAATTATCTTCGGAATCTATTTCTGTAAGAAGAGATAGGATGAGTCCTCTCTCTTTGATTGGAAAAGCTGCCAATATATCGATAAGCTCGGTTCTTTCTCTACGATTTAAATCTGTCAAAAATCCTCTAACCTCATCGGATGTTTTTCCTTGCAGAGCATAAAGCATGAAAAATCCCATAGAGATTTTCTCTTGTTCAGCAACTTTTTGATAAATCTTAACAGGAGAAGACGCATCTTCTTGCTTCATGATCAATTTGATAGCTTCCGAGATCTCACTTTTTAGTTTATTTTCTTTTGTTTTTTGATTTGATTTCGCATGTGGAGAAAGCTTTGAAATAAGCTTATCTAAATTTTCAACTTGGATCTTCTGTTCCTCAGCAATAGCATTTTCTTGATGAAGAACTTGATTTACAATTTGGTGAAATGCTTGGCCTTGAGATATAATAGATGCGTCCCATCCTGGAGAGATCGCGTTTAACGCTTGAACAATATTGAATTGATCATTAGCAAACTTGGGATTGCCTAAAAAATATTTTAAACGATTTGATGTTTGCTCATCGACCGCTGCATCAAAAAAACCTAACGCTTCAAATATATAAGACAAAACTCCTGATGAATCTTCTTGAGAATCTACTAATTGATCAAGAAGAGCATCTAAAGCTTTCTGATCTTCCTAATGCTAAGGCTGCTTCTTGCGCATTGCGTTGCTGCCCCCAGTTGGTTCCAATAGTCAGTTTTTTAATTAAACCATCAACGGCACGAGATTCTCTTCGATTCCCTAACTCCTTAATAGTCTCTATATCAACATCGGCAGAGTCTAAATTTTGAAGAAGAAGCTCTGTAACTTCAGGGGATTGAACATTTGCTAGAGTGGAAATAATACTCGATTTGACATATTTATGCTCTCGAGTAGAACGATAACTTTCAATCAGAAAGGATATTATTCTTGAATTTTGTACCTTTCCTAAAATATAAACTAACTTGATCTTTTTATTAAGGTCAGTTTCACTTTCAAACCTGCTGATTAAATCTTCAATAAAACTATCGAGAGGATCTTTACTGAATTTTTCAACAATAGCGCCCCACATCGTTGTTTTTTGCGGAGGAATCGCCATTTTAATTTTTGCTAAAGCCCCTGCAGCCGCTGCCCGCACTTCTTCGATCTTTTCATGTGCTGGAGATAAACTTCTAATTAATGCTTTGATTGCTTTTGGATCTTGAATCTCTCCTAGAGCTTCTGCTGCAGCTTCTCGAACAGATAAGGTCCCCACACCTCCCATTTCTATTATAAAACTATCTCTGCTCTCCCCTTCTCTCCAATTTAAACTGTTTATGAGAACATCAACTACCCTAGAGTCTTTTACTTTGCTTAATCCTCGCACTGCCTCAAACATAACGGAGCAGTTCATTTTTAAACCAGAATTAAGAAGATTAATTAACGCTTCCCCAGCCATTGAATCTTGCCTATTTCCTAATCCTTTGGCTGCCGCCACTTGAATATTTCCATCTTTTCCCTGAGATAACAAATCGATAAGAATTTTTGTTGCTTTTGAATCCTTAATTTTTCCTAACGCTTCAACTGCATCGACACGTACAACTCCATCATCACTTTTAGAACATACTTCAGATAGTACCTCTATAGATCGTGGGTCTTGTAACTTTCCTAAACTCTTTATTAGAAGACATTGATATCCTCTTTCAGAAGAGTATTCTTCTAAACTTTTCTTTAAAAGATGGTTTAAAACGTCAACTTGATTAGAAATAGAGTAATTAATCAACCAATCAATAAACGATTCTTCATTCGTTCTAAATTTTTGTTTTGAAATATTAAAGTTTTCTATTAATTGATCTATTTGATCTAGCCACTCAAGTTTTATCTCTCGAATATTTCTTCCCAACCAAATTTCTGCAGGAACGCCTTCTTGTTTAGCAAGATCTTCAGCAAATTCTTTATAAAGCTCTGGCTCACTTGATATTTTTCCTTTCGCAAGAAATACGAGCATTTTATTTTTTATTTCTTCATAAGGAGAGTTAAATCTCGGAAATAATTTAGAAAGAAACTTATCTAAACTATGCTTTTCTCTTTCTTGAGTTTCTTCAGGAGTTGAATTCAACTCTTTACTTATAGCTTTCAGTAAGTTGCTTCTTTCAGGCACATCTAATTGAATTTCTGATTGCCAATCAGAAAATAAATCTGGAGACAATTTTTTAAGTAATTTTTGAACACCTTGAAAGTCAGTCGGTGAGAAATCAGGAGATTTAAGCCATTCTTTTAAGTGAGGGATCAAAAGTGGAGACTGAAGTTGCAATAAATCTGATACCATCCAAGGATCAGGATCTGTAAGCGATACTCCATATTTCTGAATAAATTTTTCAATATCTCGCTCAGATCCTAATGCAGAAATAAGTCTTGCGATTTTTCCTTTTGTATTTGGATTTACTCGTTCACGCAACCACTCGAGAATCCCCCCTCGTAAGTTATCACTATCTAAGATAGCCATTAAATCATGAAATTCTGAAAGGCGGCTTTGCTTGTAATGATCACTTCGTTCAAACTCTTCCAAAATATCTTTTCTACGCCGAGTTGCTAGCTCCCAAAGAGCAGTTTGCTGAAGCTCCCAGTCAGAACTGTAAAGCCAAAACTTAAGATCATCAATGACTCCTTCATACTCCAAATGACTCAATTTTTTTGAAATCTCAACCATTTCATAATCAGCAATTTCTTTCTTGCTAAGCTCTCTTGCTAGAGAGATCGATTGAGGAGTATCAAAGTCAATGAACAAATTTGCCAATTGCCCAAGAATTAAAGTATTTTTTTGTAAATACGCAAATTCATTTGTTAGCAGAGTATACATTTCATTTTTAAATCCAAACTCTATCAATCCCCGCACAATCTCAAATACAGGACCAAAAACTTTTAAAGCTTCTAAACCAACGAAAGTATCTTGAGATAGTTTTTCTCTATAAACTGACAAATAGTTTTGTAGTATTTTTAGCCCCGCAGCTGGTTTGAAGGTTTTAATCCAATTAATTTGATTAATCTCATTCCATTGCAGATTTTTAAATAATTCAATTAACTCTTTTTCAGTTGAATTTTGATAAACCTTAGCTATCCAAACATTGATATTTAAATGATCTTTTTCAGCCAGATATTTATAAATCTCTAGTAAGCTCGAACCAATTTTTTCATTTCTTAATAACTCTCTCGCTCTCTTTCTAAAAACTTCTTCTGTAACTGAAACTTCTTTCGAGGAAGGAAGATTTTTATCCTCTATCTTTTTCTTTAAATTTTGAACTTCAACTTCTACTTTTTCTTTAACTTCTTCATTGAGGGTTCTATTTTTGTAAACTTGCTCTGCAGAGAATAGCAGCGCTTCTTGCGGAGATAAAATTTCAAGCTGCTCCGTCACCGTCGCAATTGCTCCCAACTTCTGAAGATCTCGAAGGGTCAAACTCTCATCTTCTGTAACAAAGATTTGAGCAACTGCCTGATGAAACTCCACAATCTCTTTTGCAACCACTGCATATGGCCTCTGAGTATTCGAAACAATCTCGGTTAACTCTTCTGTCGTAAACTCATCGACATAAATCTTTCTAAATTTATTCTCGAGCGCAGGGGATAACTCTCGCCTTCCTCCTCGCATTCCCACAGGATTCTGCGTCAGTAACAACCTAAAATTCGGATGCGCCGATACCGGAGACCTTCTCCCATTCTCACTCACCACAATATTCCGATCATCATCAAAAAGAGAATTCAATCTCTCAAGTACCTCCGCAGGAATTAAGTTCGCCTCATTCAAAATCAAAATAGAGCCACTCTTTAACGCCTCTAAAAAATAACCCTCTTTAAAAACTAAATTCCCACTTTCATCTAACGTCGGCATTCCAATCGCATCCGAAATCGATAAATCTTTCGAACCGGTCACCTCAATCACCTTCTGACCGGTTAACTTTCCTATCCATTTCGCAATCGCACTTTTAGAAACCGCTGGAAGACCTTCTAATAAAACAAAATCTCCTCGCTTCAACGAATCAACCACTCGGCGAAGTAACTTCAACGTCGTCGGAACTGGAACCAACTCTTCCCAAGCGGCACAAGAATCTACTTTCCAACTTTTATCTTCCGCTTTCTCTAGTCCCGCTTGATACGTCGCAAGCTCTCTTTTGACTTCTTGCTCAACCTGCTCTCTTGATTGATTTCGCTTCAGATAATCTTTTAATTCTAAAACTCCTCGAGGAATCGCCTTCTCCAACTGCTCTAACACTTGAGTATAACTCTCAGGATTTAACCCATCTAATATTTCAGACTCTAACGCTGACACATAAACTCTCATCCCAGCTTCCGTCAGCGCTGGCTTTAATTGACCATTCTCATCCCTCTCATTCGAGGCTTTCCAAAACTTCTCAACCGTTCCCTTTTCCTCTTCTTCAATCCGTCGTGCGACTCGTTGCAACGTTCGAATCGAAATCTTCCCTTTGCCCAACACCGACTTCA
>CAZQOW010000155.1:0-5875 GCA_964595045.1 uncultured Pseudomonadota bacterium | reverse complement strand
GGAGGATGTCGAAATCCATATCGAAGAGAAAGATTTAAAAATAGAAGTATTTAGAGCTTCAGGCCCTGGTGGACAAAGCGTCAATACGACTGACTCAGCGGTCCGCATCACCCATCTTCCTACTCTTACCGTGGTGGTTTGCCGGGATGAAAAATCGCAGCATAAAAACAAGGCAAAGGCGATGAAGGTTTTGAAATCGAGAATTTTAGAAGCAGAACGGGATAAACAGAATCAAGAAATATCGGATAATCGTCGTTTGCAAATTGGAACCGGAGATCGAAGTGAAAAAATTCGAACCTATAATTTCCCGCAAAATCGGGTAACGGATCATCGAATTGGAATTACACTTCATCAACTTGACGCAGTTCTCGATGGAGGACTTGATCCGCTGATTCAAGCACTCCGCGCACACTATCAAGCGGAGGCATTGCGAGGAGAGAGTTGAGTTTTTAATCCATGCTTATATTTCACGTCTTAAAACTCTTCTCGGAATCAAAAAAGGAGTTTTTCCTTTCGTTAAATTGACTCCGACAGCCAAATTATGGGGAATGGCAAAATCAGATGCTGATCGAATACTTACGTTCGTGGATCCGTAATGATATGTTTGAACATGTTGTCCTGCTTTTACCTCTTCTCCTGGTTTTGGATAAACTTCTGCATCATTGACATACGTTGCAGCAACGTAACCTTCAGCAATAATTCCATCCTTTGTTTGATAAGCAGTAATATAACGGTTTTGCCAAGCGAGATAGCGGGCACCAGGCTGACCCTCTACCTCCGACTCATCCCAGATTTCGGTCCCGACTGTGTATGCTTTTCCGGGGATTTGTTGATTGACCAATAGTTCTCCATCGGAAGGGGCATATCCCAAATGAAGATCTTTGGGACTAAGATAGGTTACGACGACGATCACTTCTTGATTTGGCGAAAAATGCTGACTTGCCTCTTCTCCTAAGAATTCTTTGACCGTGGTCGTGTGCCCTTTAATTTGAATGACTTGATCGAGTGTACCTCTTCCGATGTAAATGACTTTTCCGTCCGAGGGAGCGGAACCTTCCATAAAACGAAAATTATCTCGTCTCTCCCGAGTAAATCCTGCATCCCAACTATAATAAACTTTCTTTCCATTTCGAGGTTGAAAACCTCTAAGATCAATTCCTGCTCCCCAAGCGAATGGATAGAAAAGGAGACCAGTGCCAGGCATTTGAGAAAGATGTCCAATAGAAACAGAGGAGCGAATCGGATCTACTGCAGTATAAAAAGTTTTAAGTCCTCTTGAAAATCCTTTTCCTTGAGTAGAAATTACCCAGGTAAATGCTTTTGGAAATCCATCGACCGGATCAGGTTCTCCATCGATCGTGATGATTCCTGGACGAGTTTTTAATGATTCTTGCGCTATTTCAGCATCGACCACTTCGGCGGGAAGAGGAACTAATTGGGGGATTTCCTTATTAGGTCTAGATTTAAAAGGATGTGGATTTCCTCTACTTTCCTTGATTAGCATCCGTCCTCTCACCAAAGCGTAGAGAGATGCAAGCCCAGTAAAAAGAGCAGTGGTCGCGATGGGATGAGGATTTCCTTGATGATAATACCAAACCGCTTCAGTTACGGCTCCGCTCGCCAAAGCGGCAACTGCTGTTGGAATGCGAAGTTGAGAAAGAAGCCAACCAAAGATTGCCGCCTGACCTGTGACGGGAGAGGCTAAACAACTCGCTCCTAGCCAGAGGTAATCGGCGGTTCGGTTGAATCTTCTAGAAAGTCTTTGTGGGTCTTCAGAAATTCTTTTTTCAGGGATGGTATCATCCACTTGATCTGAGGATATTCTTGGGGTTTCGACAGTAACTGCTTCAGGAAAAACTTCTATTCCTTCGGTATTCGAAGAGCTTTGTTTCTCTGCTACTACAATTTTAACAGAAAAGTGAATCCCTTGATGAGTGATCTGAAAGAACGGATTTTCAGTTTCTTTTCTAACTAATTCAAACCTATCGAATTGATGGGAAAATTGTTCGGAAAAAATTTTATGAAATGAATCGATGCTTTTTCTCTCCATTCCCCTTTCTCTACTTAATTGGATGAGGACGCTTGCTCCTTGAATTCTTTTTTGTGGATTGGCGTCAAGTTGAGAATAGGTAAAGCTTGTTTCAACTTTTAATTCTTCTTCAGGGGCTCGAGAACTCCCTTCTTGCCAGGTTTGTTCGTCATCAAAACTTTTTGGAATCCAAAAACGAGGATCGTTGCAAGGAGATTTAATTCTTTCCAAAAGAGGAACTACTTTCCATTCAAAATCTGCATTCCAAGCGGTGAAAATTTTTTGAAAAGAGTGAATAGTTCGAATATCGCCTGAAAGTGTGCGGTAAAAAAGCGCGACAGTTCCATCAAAAAGCTCATTTGTAAGAGAGATTTTGCTAAATATGCTTCTTAAGATATTAACTCGAATCAGAGCAGCTTTTGCTTTTTCTATTTCAGGTTTATATTCTGGAGTTGTGTAATCCTCACTCAATTGAATTGATCGTTTAAATTCTATTTCGTTTGAATTTGCAAAGAGTGCCTCTCCCTGCATTAAAAGTTTTCTCCACTGATGGGAGGATACTTTTTCATGGTTAGCTTCTGTCGCACAGCTAATCAGCAAAAAAGCAAGATCCTGTTCAGGAAGATCTTTCAAAATCTTTGTGAGGTGAGCTTTTCCAGACTTTGCAAGTTCTGTTGTTAATTGTGAGATATCTTCCCCTAACGAGATTCGATGGGATAAAACTCCGAGAGCTGCCTGACCCATTTGTGAGTCAGGATCGAGGCCGCTTTCTCGGATAAAACCGTGAAGCTGGGCGATCGTTTCTCCGGAAAGAGGGGTGGTTTCTCCTGTATTTACCCCTCGAAGAGAAGGAAAAGATCCTGAAAAAGAACCATTTTCGTTATGGGAAGTCATCATTAAAATCGGAGCCCGGTTTTCTTTGGAAGAAAATCCGTTGACTCTTTCAAACTCTGCTGAAGCGATTATTTTCCCATTATTCCCTGCGAGAGCGGGTGCAAGCATTTCCTGTAGCGGATCAAAAAATCTTTTCTTTCCTTCTGAACCGCGTTGATGAAGGGTCGGTTTTCGTAATTCGTAATCAAGCTCCTGTTCTGCCTTGAAAATGGAGATTTGCGGACAGGCAGTTGTCAGAAAGCTTGCACTAATCTCCATCCGCCACGAGGTGAGCTGACAATTGAAAAACCGTTCGGTGAGAGAAAAGTTTCTTTTTTCAACGAATCCACACTCTTCAAAGGTAACATCGACGGTCATCAAGGCGGAGTTTTGCACCAAATTTCTCACCATGGCATTGTGCGCTAATATCCCTTTTCCCATCACTTTGCAGACAGCGATGGTAGCAATTCCATGAATATTTTCGGTGAGGGGTCCAATCCTAAATTCTCCTGATCTTCCGAGTTCAGAGGCGGTGTTGAAAGCGACCCCTTCGGTAATCCAGCTGGCAGAGGTTGAGAGAATTCGGCTCATTTTAGGATTAAAGAGAGGAGAGAGAAGTCGAAAACCTTGGGCTTGAACGACCGCGGCAAACCCTTGTCCCACCGCGAGTGAGAAGAGGGCTGAGCAGGAGGTAGCCTCGGTAAAAAACGATTGAAGCGTGCAGGAAAGAGTGAGCTGAGAAGAGGTGAGAGACTCTTCGGAAGCTAGTTGGCACGAAACGACCGCGTCGGAAATAGAGAAGCTCGACATAAAAACCTCAAATAAAAAATTAGATCATCATTAACAGGATATAGAGATAGCTCGTGGTTTTAAAAAATAAGTTGTGTGAAATTTAGAGGGATAATTTTTTTCCAAGTTGACAGTTGTGGGATAGGGTTAGGAAAAGGAGATCCATCTGAAAAATCTTCGCAAATTTTGGACAATTCTACTTTGTCTGAGTCTAGAGTGTTTTTGAGTATCTACCTCTAAAAATTCATTGGGGGGTGGAGAAGGGATTTTATCGATTTTTCCTTCCAACAAAATTCTTACTCTAAATTGTATTTTTTTATTGCTAATGATTAACTGGTGACCGGTGGGAGTTTCTTCCAGATGGGTCATAGGAGCAAGTTGGTCTGCATGTGCCCGAGCCAGCTGGATAAACCGTGGAAGATCCGTTTGATGAAATCCGGATTGATTTTTGAGTCGAATTAGAATTTCTGCTCCCTGAACTCTTTGATCCGGATCTTTATCTAATAAAGGGGGATGATAAATTACTTCTCCTTGAAGCTCTTTGATTCTTTGATAATCTTCGGAGTGTTCAGGCAAATCGCCCATCCAAAAAGAGCTTTCTTCGTAAGTAGTTCCAATTTTTTTCAAAAGAGGAAGGACTTCGAAATTGGAGGTAAACCGCCAAAAAATGTAGAGCCTATTAAAAGCATCAATTTTTTGAACATCGGCACAGAGAGTTCCATAAAACAGAGGGGCGATGGAGGGGATGCTGGTTAAAGGAATTTCCATCTCTTGAAAAAGAGAAGTAAGCATCTGAATTCTTGATAGGGCGAGTTCGACTTTTTGTATTTCTAATCTATATTCATCCGAGGAGTATCTCATTCCTAATTCAATGGCCTCTTCTAACTTTTCCAATTCTAAGCCACAGGTCGATTGGGCGGCATCGTTTAACCATTTAAACCAGAGGTCCGTAGAGACTCGGTTGTATAAAGGTTTATCGGCTGAAGCGAGGATCAAAAGTGCCAACTTTTTGCCATTCTCGCTTGAAAAGTCGACTGAAAGAGCATTTTCTAAAATAATTCTGGAATGTTTTCCAAAATCTTTTTCCAAGAGGATCACCATTTCTCCTTGATTCATTCGTCGAGATAGAATCTCAAGACCAAATTGTCCTGCAGGGGTATCTGGATCAAGTCCAACCTGTTGGATTAAATCTTTGAGTTTTTTGTTTATTCTCTCTTGCGGATCTCTCATTGGCTCAGTGGGTTTCAGTCCGGCTTTTACAGAATCTTGTTCATCCCCAAGAGTTGACATCTTTAATATTCGGGCTTTTGATAAAATCGGATCTAGGCTTTGAGGAGAGTTCGATTTCCGAATGATAATTCCATTATTCCCTGCGAGAGCGGGTGCAAGTATTTCCTGTAGCGGATCAAAAAATCTTTTCTTTCCTTCTGAACCGCGTTGATGAAGGGTCGGTTTTCGTAATTCGTAATCAAGCTCCTGTTCTGCCTTGAAAATGGAGATTTGCGGACAGGCAGTTGTCAGAAAGCTTGCACTAATCTCCATCCGCCACGAGGTGAGCTGACAATTGAAAAACCGTTCGGTGAGAGAAAAGTTTCTTTTTTCAACGAATCCACACTCTTCAAAGGTAACATCGACGGTCATCAAGGCGGAGTTTTGCACCAAATTTCTCACCATGGCATTGTGCGCTAATATCCCTTTTCCCATCACTTTGCAGACAGCGATGGTAGCAATTCCATGAATATTTTCGGTGAGGGGTCCAATCCTAAATTCTCCTGATCTTCCGAGTTCAGAGGCGGTGTTGAAAGCGACCCCTTCGGTAATCCAGCTGGCAGAGGTTGAGAGAATTCGGCTCATTTTAGGATTAAAGAGAGGAGAGAGAAGTCGAAAACCTTGGGCTTGAACGACCGCGGCAAACCCTTGTCCCACCGCGAGTGAGAAGAGGGCTGAGCAGGAGGCAGCCTCGGTAAAAAACGATTGAAGTGTGCAGGAAAGGGTCAATTGAGAAGCACTGAGAGAATCTTCTGTAGCTAGTTTGCACGAAACGACCGCATCGGAAATGGAGAAGTTCGACATATAACCTCAAATAAAAAAAGATGAAAAAAAGAAAATATAAGAAGAGCTCGGTCACGCAAAAAACAAGTTGTTTAATTTTTATAACCAGAAGAAAAGAGGAAGATGGATTCT
>CAZQOW010000154.1:4704-5943 GCA_964595045.1 uncultured Pseudomonadota bacterium | reverse complement strand
GATCATGTCATTCATGCGGTTTCTCGAGAGGTAAAAATTGGATATCATCATTATCAAAATGTAGAGTTGAAAAGTTTGATAGAGGAGTTGTTGAAGTGTAAAATTCTTTCTTCTAACGGCGATACTACCCGCCGCGTCGCCCCTATAAAAGCATTGCTACTGAAACCTCTCTCCTATTTCAAAAACCAAAAACTAATCCCAGAGGATATTCTTTACGCGGTTCAATCTCTGTTCGATGAAAAAGGAGAAATGCCGGTTACCGTTGATAATGGCGATTGCCTTTTTGTTTCAACCCTTCTGAATGCCGAACATCTTTTAGCCTCCGGCTATTATGCAACAATGGGATTTGCAGTTCCGGCAGGGATTGGAGTCCAGATCTCAACCAAAAAACGGCCGATTGTTTTGGTCGGGGATGGCGCTTTTCAGATGACCGGCCCTGAAATTTCGCATTGTAATCGATACAGACTGAATCCGATCGTCATTGTTTTCAACAACTTCTCCTGGGGAATGCTCAAAGTGATCCAACCGAAAGGGAAATATTTTGATCTTACCCCTTGGCCTTATACAGAGCTGGCCGAGGATTGGGGAGGAAAAGGATATACCGTTTCTACCCGTCAGGAGCTTCTTTCTTGCTTATTCGATGCCTATCAGCAGAAAACTTTTACCATCATCAATGTCCATTTACCTTCCGATCGATTCTCAAAAGTGCTTAAAAACTATCTGGCGAAAGTTCGAGCCAAAAAGTAGATCAATTCTATTCATAAACGCCTTGCCTGCCGTTCTAAAATTGGGTAGTCCAAAAATTCTCTATCTCCAAAAGTAAGATAGAAATTCATCGAAATTTAATTTCAAAATCAAAGGAAAATCTTATGGATATTCTGGTAGTAGGCTCTGTCGCTTTAGACACCGTTGAAACCCCCTTCGGAAAAATTCAGGATGGTTTAGGTGGCTCAGCGACCCACTTTTCTGTCGCCGCCAGTTTCTTCAAATCGCCTCATCTGGTTGCAGTCGTGGGAGAAGATTTTCCGGAAGAACATATCCAATTTCTCCAATCAAAAAACATCAAACTCGATGGTTTGCAAAAGCAATCCGGAAAAACCTTTCGTTGGAGTGGAAAATATTCTTTTGATCTCAATCAGGCGGAAACTTTAGATACCCAATTGAATGTGTTTCAAAATTTTTATCCTGAACTTCCGGGAGAATATCGAACAAAAGAAATTGTCTTTCTCGCCAATATAG
>CAZQOW010000154.1:0-4679 GCA_964595045.1 uncultured Pseudomonadota bacterium | reverse complement strand
CCAGAGCTTCAATCCCGAGTGATCGATCAATGCGTTGAACCCAAACTGATTGCGCTCGACACGATGAACTTCTGGATTCATGGAAAAAAAGAGGCGCTCATCCACACTTTAAAACGGGTCGATCTTTTATTGATCAACGAATCCGAAGCGAGAGACTTGGCGAATGAATCAAATCTGGTGAAAGCGGCCAGAAAAATTAGAAACTGGGGACCAAAAACAGTGGCAATCAAACGGGGAGAATACGGAGCACTTCTTTTTCATGGAGATCAATTATTTTCGGCTCCAGCGCTCCCTCTGGAAGACATCAAAGATCCAACCGGTGCAGGAGATAGCTTTGCCGGTGGATTTTTAGGTTATCTCGCAAAAACTGGAAATCTTGATTTTGATTCTCTCAAAAAAGCATCGATTTACGGATCAGTTCTCGCCAGTTTCAATGTCGAAGAGTTTAGTTGCGATCGATTGAGACGTTTGACCGAAAAAGAAATTGAGGCGAGGTATCTGGAGTTTTGTCAGCTGACTCGATTTGAAACAAGTACAATATAGTTTTCAATGTATGGGCGACCCGATAGGTCGCCCATATAATAAATAATTTGCCATTTTTCGATTCAATCAAAACTCTATTGCCATTTTTTTCTTTACCCATTTCAGAAACAGATTCGAAAAATCCCTAAATTTTTCCTCATTTTCACTTTCCCACATCGAATGACTCACCGTTTTACCATCCGCTTTAATCGTCAGAATCTGATTTCCAGCCAATGCAGGGACTTTTGCTTGAGGCGAAGACCAATCCAAAAACCGATAGCTCAAAAATAGACTCCAAAGCTCATTCAGCTGTTCAGCGGTCAGTGGATAGCTATCCGTCTCTTTTCTTTTTTTAGATTTGTTCTGATCGACTTCGGTCGGAATATATTCCCGCTCATAAACAATTTGATAGCCTTGAACGGTATATTTTTCTGAAGTGGCAGTTGCAGTCGGCCCCCCACTCAAAAACTGATAAGTGACCGAAAAATCTTTCGGTGTTTCATTTTGCTTCGCCGAAGCGTAAAAAGAGAAAAGGGTGAAAAAACAAAAAACAAAAAATATTTTCTTTTTCATATTATCGATTCTCCCGTTATAAGATTTTGGATAGAATCTCTCTTATAATTTTTTACAGAAGGATGAAACATGAAAAATGTAGCTGAATTAATCATTGCGGATAGTGAAAGTGATGCAAACTTATTCTATGCAACGAAATTTCTGGTTCCAGATCCCGTTTTATTCATTCGAACCGGTGGGAAAAAATATCTCATCTTGAACGATTTGGAGGTCGATCGCGGAAAAAAAGAGGCAGAGGTCGATTCAGTATACTCATTAAGCGAACTTTCTAAAAAAATTAAAAATAAAACCGGAAAAAACCCAACGACACTTGAAATTCTTGCCTGGTTTTTAAAGGATAAAAAAGTTTCTGAATTGGTTTTACCTCATCAGTTCCCCGCTTTTTTTGCCGCTGAATTACAAAAAAGAAAATTTAAGATCAGCTTTCGAGCAGACCCATTCTGGAAAAACCGAATTTTAAAAACCAAAGAGGAAAAAGAGGCGATCAAATTTGCCTTGAAACAGACCGGAAAAGCGATTCAGAAAGCTTATGAACTGTTGAAAGAATCAAAAATCAAAGGAAATAAAATTTTCTATCAACAAAAAGCTCTCACCTCAGAAAAGTTAAGAAGTGTTATCGATCAATATTTACTCGAAAATAACTGCCTGGCTCAAAATACCATTGTTGCAGGAGGTGAGCAGGGGGTCGATCCACACAATCGCGGCTCCGGGGTTATTCCGGCTCATCAAACTATTGTGATGGATGTTTTTCCCCGCTCGATTAAAAGTCGGTATCATGCCGACATGACTCGAACCGTGGTGAAAGGAAATGCAAGTCCAGAAATCAAAAAAATCTGGAATGCGGTAAAAGAGGCACAAGAGAGAGCAATCGATCAAATAAAAGATGGAATCAACGGTCAAAAAATACATGAGGGAATTTTAAATTATTTTGAATCGAAGGGATTCAAAAGCGGGAAAATCAACGGTCGTATGCAAGGTTTCTTTCACGGCACTGGTCATGGTTTGGGTTTAGATATTCATGAGCCACCAAGAGTTTCAAAAACTTCAGAAATTTTAAAAGAAGGAATGGTAGTAACTGTAGAACCTGGGCTTTATTATTCAGGTGTTGGAGGAGTTCGAATCGAAGATGTAGTTTATGTTACAAAAAAGGGATGTGAAGTTCTCTCGAGTTGTCCAAAAATAATGTCGCTGTAGGGGCGCGCGGCCGTGCGCTCCTAATCCTAGCAAGAGAGCAATCAATCAACTCTTCCTACTACCTTTTGTCAAAAATCAGACGTTCTCTGGGTATCTCTTTTTTTTATTTGGAATAATCACCTGCCAAACCATCTCATTTTTTAACAAATCTGATCATTTTTCTGGCACCTCCTTTGCTCTTTTAACCGATAAGTAAAGAGGAAGGAGTTCTTTATGAGTAAAACAAAGCGGGTGAGTAGGTTTGTCTGGAATTGTTTGGAAAAAAATCTAGCGATCGGTTTGATTTTAATTGGGACAACCGTCGGTTTGATTTTGGAAATTTATGGATAAAATTTTAGGGGCGATCTGAAAATCGCCCCTAAAATAATTACAACTGGTTCAAGATTTCTTTTCTTTTCTCTTCGTATTCTTTATCAGAAATTAATCCTTTTTCTTTCAACTGTTTCAGTTCGGTTAAGCGATCAATGGGAGAAAGTTTTCCTGAGGAAGAACTACTGGTTGAAGAAGAACGAGGTTCACGAGTCGGTTTGGAAGATTTCTCTTCTATCTTCTTTTCTTCCATTTTTTTCTCTTCGGTCTTTACTGCAGAAGTTTGAACGTCAGGAGAATTTTTAGAGTTTTCTTTTGCCTCTTTTTCTTCCTGTTTTCTCAGTTTCTTTCTTTTCTTTTCCTCTTTTTCGGCTTTTTCTTTCTCTTCTTCTTCCGCAGCTTTTTTATCGACTAAGGCGGCAAAATCATAATTCAGATCTAAAACTACTTCGCTGTTATTATTTAAAGCAAGTTTTTGTCCTGCTTGCGGCTCGAGGGTAACTCGTAATCCTTTTGACGAACTAATGAGAGAGTTTCCGGTCGTATGAGCCTTATAATCTCCAAAGAGTTTTGCATTCGTTTTGATAAAGGATAAATGCAAACCATCTTGTGCAACAAATGCCCGAACTATGTTCAATGTGTCATTTCGAATAATAAAATAAGGATCTTTTTGAACGATGGAAAAAACAACCACTTGATTGGGAGTTACTTTTTTAAAGGCTTCAACTATTCGTGGAGCAAACTTTTTTTCTACCAAATCGGTATCGAAAAAAACCTGCTGATCTTTGATATCCCGCTTGATGATATATCCTTTGTTATAACGAATCGAAAGAAGCATATCGGTAAGTTTTTTGGGATCAAAATTATAGGGATGATTTAAAACCAATCCTTCAGAATTATCCGATTTGTCGAAATCTTCAATTCCAACATAATTTGCCTGATTGTTTGCTTGGCGCCAGATTCGTTCGCCCGCTTTTGCAGAAGAGACAGAAAATAGAATGACTAAAATAAAAGATAAATTGAGAATCATTAAATTTTTACTTTTTAACATGTAAGTAACTCCTTTAAAGGTTTGCAGATGCTTAATCCAGAGCGGATCAGTTAGTCAATGAGAGATCTTACTAAGTGGTTCTTAATTTAGAAATGACAACACCTTCTTTTGAACAAGAGGGTTCTCGATTTGAATAAAAAATATAGTCTAAATACCAAATTCATCCGTAAAAATTCATTTGGTGCTATAGATTCCTTTTTGTTAATCTATGAACTTGTTTACAAAAAATAAAATTTTTTTGGGGAATTTAGCCGCTTGCCTGTTATTTATCTGCTTTTGGATCGTTACTTCCTCTCTTCATCCAGATCCTCGAGGTTTTGGTACTCATGAACAGCTTTTCCTACCTCCTTGTTTTTTTAAACTCTTTACTCATATTCCTTGCCCTGCATGTGGATTAACCACTAGTTTCGCCTATCTGCTGAGAGGAAATTTTTCTTATTCTTTTAAAGCAAATGCGGTTGGTCCTCTGATATTTCTCAGCATGATTGCACTTTCAGTTCATGCAATCTCTTCTTTGATTAAAAAAAGAAATTTCTGGAATTTCATCAACGGCAAGAAAACAAGTTTTGTTTCAATTGTTTTAGTCGTCGGTTTAATTATAAACTGGTGTTTTATTTTGCTTCTGAATCAAAATCGATAGGAACGCATATGCGAGTGTTCCTCCAAATATAAAGGAGAACTTCTATGAATGGAAATGAAACGCTTCCCCCAACAAACATACCTCCTCCCATCGGCTCCGTTCAACCAGGGGCATCAGGACAAGCAATCGCAGCATTGGTTTTGGGAATTTTAAGCCTCGTTTGCGGTGGCTTTTTAATGGGAATTCCAGCTTTTTTTCTCGGACGGGCAGAAGAAAAAGCAATCGCCCGTGGAGATTCTTCCAAAGCAGGTCAATCCCTTGCCAAAATCGGCTGGATTTTAGGTTTAGTTGGAACCATTCTCAGCTGTTTAATGACGATTGTTTGGGTTGTTGTGATGGTGATTGCCGCTAAATCAAGAGGAACAGGAACCCCCTCTGTTTTCTAACTTC
>CAZQOW010000153.1:0-5964 GCA_964595045.1 uncultured Pseudomonadota bacterium | reverse complement strand
AGCGGAATTAGTAATCGTTGCCATGATCCCCCCTCAAAGGAAAATGTGAATGATTAACTTTTGATGTTCATTTTTTATCGGTGAAGCGATGGTAGCATAATTTTTTTTCAAGAATCAAAGTTTTATTTTTTAATCAGCCAACTGTTTTTTAATTCAAGAGAGCATCAACAAACTCTTTGGCATTGAACTCTTTCAAATCATCAATTCTTTCTCCCACACCTATATAACGAATGGGAACTTTTAACTCATCATGAATGGCAACCACAATTCCCCCTTTAGCAGTTCCATCAAGCTTGGTGAGGATAATTCCAGTTAATCCCAAAGCTTCATTAAATTCACGCGCCTGCATCAACGCATTTTGGCCGGTGGTCGCATCGACCACCAGATAAATTTCATGCGGAGCATTTTCTTTCGCCTTGGCGATCACCCGTTTTATTTTTTTCATCTCTTCCATCAGATTGATTTTGGTATGCAATCTCCCTGCAGTATCAATCATCACCACTTCCATGCCACGCGCCGTCGCCGCCTTGACCGCATCGTAGGAAACAGCAGCGGGATCGGCTCCATCATTTTGGGAGAGCGTTTGTGCCCCGACTCTTTCCGCCCAGACTTTCAACTGGCTGACCGCCCCCGCGCGAAAAGTGTCTGCGCCAGCGAGTAAAACTTTATCCCCTTTTGACCTAAATCTTTTTGCCAGTTTTCCGATCGTAGTGGTTTTGCCAACCCCATTAATCCCTACCACCAAAATAACTTTAGGAATTTCCAAAAAGTTTTTTGTTTGGAAATCTTCGGTTAACAGTTTCAGTAACTCTTGCTTGAGAAAACCTTTTAGCATCCGGATATCTTGTTTTCCCGATTTCGTTAAATCTTGTGTAATCGATTGAAGAAGTTTCTGCGTTGTTTTCACCCCGACATCAGCTTCGAGTAAAATTTCTTCCAGCTTGGAAAATAGCTCTCCATCAATCTTGGAGCGCCTTCCAACCATTTCATCGATTTTGGCAGAAAAATTTGCATGGGTTTTTTTCAGCCCTACGGTGAGCGGCGCATAATCTGTTTTTTTCCTACTTTTTTTGAAAATCAGAAAAAGAACAATAACAATTAAAACTGCGACTACTCCCATTCCAATCCAGTAATAATAATTTTCTAACATAGCTCTGATCCTTACTTTTTGTTTCTGATTTTGTTAAACTATCAATAACGGTTGTTTATGCAAATTTTAACCCTTTAAAGACAAGGACTTTTTTATGAGTCTTTTACAAACTTTGGTCAAATCCCAAAAAATCGTAACTCTTCCTTCAAAATCGACTGTTTTTGAAGCTGTAAAAACGATGGTTTCCCGCTCCATCGGAAGCATTCTCGTGATGGAGAATGATCAGCTGACAGGAATTTTCACCGAACGGGATCTTCTCAACCGGGTAGTCGCCAAAAAACTTGATCCCGAAAAAACGAATCTCTCAGAAGTAATGTCGAAAAATATCACAACAGTTCCAATCCACGAAACAAGTCAAAATTGTTTCAAAAAAATGGAAGAGACCCGATGTCGCCATATCCCAATTGTTGACGGAAACAAAGTGGTTGGGGTGGTCACAATGAGAAATATTCTAGAATGGATTGTGGAAGAAATTGAGGATGAAAACATCCAACTCAAACGGTATATTCAGTCCTGACCTCATTTTTATCACAACCTTTTTTAAATTCTGCCGATAGGTTTCTCTGAACCAAATATTTTAAAATCAGGGTAAACTTATGTCTTTTGCAATATCGGACACGCTCGTCAGCTGTAGAGTGCTAGAAGAAGAATCTCTCACCTCTTCTCAACTTTCTCTTTCCTGTACCCTTCAGTCGTTTTTTTCTGAGGCGACTTCCTGTTCTGTCCTCTTTTCGCTGGCAGTCGGGCAGGGGTTGGCTGCGGTTGTTCAATCACGGGGATATCCTTTTCTCTCTCCTATCTTTAGCCAAAAAACGACAAAAATTCTCTCGTCTGTTGCAAGCTCAATCACTGAGGGAATCTGTTTTAATACTGCCTCTGAACTTGCAAGATCGGGTGAGTTGCAGATGGGATCACTCACAGAAAATTTTCATGGAATCGCCACCATTCTTGTCTGCAAAGCGATGGGGCGTGGAGTCCTGGCCCAGAGTGCTGTTGTAAAAAATCTTGTCCAAAACTCCGCTCTTATGGCTGTCGATGTTACTTTCGAAGATTGTGGATGGATTGAGAGAAAAAATTTTACTTTAGTCGAACGTTATTTCAATTGCCAACTCACCTCTTTTCGAATGGAAGTCAGTGCCACATTTCTTGGAACGGTTTGCCCACAAGTCGGAATTATGAAGGCAAAGCTGGAACTGGATTATGAGCTGCAAAAGTCAGAGAGAAAAAAATCTCCCTCCGAGAACAGACATTGGATCGATTCGTTTATGGATCTATTTTCTCCGGAATTGGCGGGAAATAATGGGGAAAAACTTCAAAGCATTCACATACCCCGACCTGAGTCGAATCAAACGATCCCGGTCATAACTGCTGCAGACCTAATCATGCAAATGACAAATAAGTCAGCGGGGAAAAGAATTAATGGAAGAATGTTAGGAATATCTCAAGTAACAACAATTCCAACCAAAAGCTCATTGGCAGATTTTCTAAAACTGCAAAAGACAGAACCGAAAATGGCTCGTCAAGTTTTAATAGCTTTGATCGCATGGCATGAATCAGTTGAAGTGCATTTCTCATCTCCCGGTAAATCCAAACAACCAACTTTTAGAGAAGTAGTAAAAACATTTTTTGCAGAACTTAACGACTCAACTTTATCGACTACATGGATAGAAACCAGAATCATCCCTCTTGCCAAAAGTTATCTTGAAATTGCTCAGAAAATTTTTTTAAGAAAAGAGGGATTCGATTTATTAAAAGAAGAAAGAATTATTGAAGCATATCAACGTGCACTTTTAGCTATACACCGAATTCAGTTAAAAAACTTTATCCCTATCGCTGGATTGAAAGTCTTTAAACCGAGAGTAAAAGTTGTTCCTCCTTTTCATGAAGAATTTGTCCGAGTGACTAAAAAATATTCTCTCACTCCTACGGATACAGCGAGGCGTTTCGGTTGTGATCGAACAAAGTATTATGAGTATCGGAATGGAAAAAGTTATCCAAAATTAGAATTCCTTCTCCGTTTTTTTTCTGTTGAGCAACGACTCCTTCTTTCAGAAAAATCGGATCTTTACATTTCCCGTTTTCCAGAACTCATTCCATTAGGAATCGTCGATATCGAAAATAGAATCTGGATAAAAGATTGGAGACAGACTTTCAACGAATTCGACTTTGGAGATTTCATTCGAGAAAAAAGAGAGGGGAAAAAACTCACAAAAGAAGCTGTGGGACGTGCCACAGAAATGACCGGAATGAATATTCATGATTACGAAAATGGGAATGTCGATTTCATCCCTTTTCATCGTCTTCCGCCTCTCGCCGAAGTATTAGGAGTTGATCTAGGTCTGTTGACCGTCATAGCTCATCCAGAACTTTGGCTCTGTTTTCAAATTCATAATTCAACCACTTCGGCTAAATTTAGCTTACAAGTCGAAAGTGAAAAGATCCCTTTGCATGAAAGAATAAAAAACTTCATTCAAAAAAGAAAATATAAATCTGGAGTAGTGGCAAAAGCACTCCAATTAAGTCGTGGAAATGCTTATTATGGAATGATCAACGGCACTCACAAACCTTCTGTCGCTGTTCTTCTCAGACTTTTCAAAATGGATCCAGATACTGTGACAAGGGAGAAACTTTCTATTTATGGCGCCCTTTATCCCAAGTTCGAAGATTTGAAAATTGCCGATCCAGAGGGAAAAATTTTTGTGCAAGTTGGAAGAGAAATATTTCAGCAAACCACCTTCGGTGCTTATATTAGGAGATCAAGAGAACGCAAAAAACTTTCAACGCAAAAAATGGCTGAAGAGCTAGAGATTACCCGCTCTACTTATGAATATCTTGAGAATGATAAAATGGGAGAAATTAGCTATGAGCATGTAGAAGCTTTAGCGAAAACTTTGGAGGAAGATCGTTCTCTTCTTGCTCTGATGAGCCATCCTGAATTGTTTGAAATCGCAGAGATCATTTATCAGTAGATTTGAAATCGTTTTGACGAATCATTTAATTATATTCATTATCGAATCGGCTTTACAATGCGTAATTGCCCTTTTGAGATCAAGCCCCTAAGCAATGCCAATCCGGCAAATCTTTCTTCTTCCGCTTTTTCATGTAGATGCCATATAAAAGAAATTCTTAATACCTGATTTCCACTCACTTTTTTTGAATCTGTTTTGGCTGCTTCTTGCGACTGAATCTCCTGAATCGAACGGTCAACCGTCGGTAAGATTTTATGGGAAGCAAGAATTTGTCCAGAAATTAAATCCATCCATTCAAACTCGGTGGTACTTCTTTGCAAGAATGGATGTCTCGGTTGTATAGAAGAAAAAAAACCTGCTTTCATTGATTCTTCAATAAAAATAAGACTGACAATTCTTATAAACAGTTGAAAAAGATCACGACCAATCTCTGATTGAAAGAGAGGAATATAAAGATGGTATGAGGCATCTCCCAACGAATTTTTTGTGGGATAAAAAATCCCATATCTCATTTCGATTGGATCAACAGTGCCAGGAATATCAAAATGCGCAATATTTCCTTGAGCTGTCAGTGGACGAAAATGATGCGCGGCGATATCCGGAATCTCTTCCTCGGATGGAGAGAACAAGCGCGAGGCTCTATGGCGCTCTTCTTCCACTTTTGCTCTTTTGATGAGATCTTCTGCATTGTTGGGAATAATTAATTCTGGAAGATATTTTTTTAAAACATCCGCTAAAAGAACTCCCCCTTGAATTACCACAATTTCTTTTCCGGGTTCCCGCATAATCCTGATTTCTACTCCTGTCGCCTCATCTTTAATAATTCTGACCGGGGCAGTATCCTGATCTTCGAGTGGTATCTGTACCATTCCGCTCGTTAAATAAATTTTTTGGGATAAATCAAATCCAGTGTCATTGACCGAATCAACTTTAGAAGATTCTGTTGGAAAAATATATCTCTCTCTATTCAAATCATCGGAATCCGATTCAGGGCTAGGGCTCAGCCAAGAAGCAATTTCAAGAGCAGGAAAATTAAAAGGGAAAATTGAACCGTCTACTGGATCTCGAATCAATGCGTCCTGCGAAGATTGAATCGGATCTTTATATAAGTGCGACCGATATTTTTCATAGAAAACCTCGTACGCAATCAACAAGCCAATTCCACAAACTACTGCTCCAATGACCAACGGAGAAATCGGCGAATTGACTCTGCCCGAAAAAAAAATCTTCTTTCCAGACTCTCGTGAGAAAATAGTTACAATTGCCCGATCGGGAGAAGGTTTTACGATTTGAGCCATCCCCACTTTTTCAATGTTTCCTAAAGATGTCGTCGAGACAGAAGCTGGCCAACTCCAGCCGATCGGCTTTCCAGCTAGATCGGACAAGCGTTCAACTGGAGAAGCCACCTTGACGGCAGAGTGGAGCAACGCACGAACTGGCGGGAGAGATCCCATAATGCTAGTACCGCTTTTGCTTTAATAAACTTCTTTGGTTTTAATTAAAATGATTGGGTTAGAAATCCTCGAATGGAATAGAAGTATATACAACTTTTTATTTTATCCAACTAAAATTTGTCTTTGAATAATAAAGAATTCAAATCTATGGGAGGAAGCCTTTCTCCTTTGCAGAGAAAGGAACTGGTCGGGATTTTATAACAGTTTTACTCAACTCTTTTTAAAAGCTCGCCTAGAGATAAAGATGCAGAATTTTTAATTTCTAATGTAAATCTCTCCCTGGAATCAGAGTGACGAACCAGTGAATAATTATTCTCGCCAAAAAGCGAAGTCAGAAAAGAGGAAATTTCCCCTTTTATTTTCTGAAAAGTCTCTTCGGTATTCGGAGCAT
>CAZQOW010000152.1:0-6015 GCA_964595045.1 uncultured Pseudomonadota bacterium | reverse complement strand
TTCAAAAAAGAAGAAAGCCAAATCCCATGGAAAAACTAGAAAAAGAAAAAAAAGCTAGAATTATCAAACGGTATCAAAATCGCAAACTCTACGATACCCAACATAGTTGTTATGTCACACTCGATGATATTGAGGGGCTTCTTAAAAATGGGGAAGATGTTTCAGTCATAGACAATAGAACTGGCGAAGATTTGACGGCTGTCACGTTAACGCAGATTATTCTCGAAGAAGAAAAAAAGAAAAAAAATATTCTACCGATTCCAACGCTTAAAAATATTATCCGAATGGGAGGAGAGCAAATTGCTCATCTTCTCCAAAAATCGATGCAAACGGTTTCAGTCATTTCGAATGTGAAAGGTGGAATTGATAAACTCAAAGATGGTGTGATCGATAAAATCAAAGATGAGATTGAGGATGGGGGCGGTTTTCTTCGTGATTTTCTCGCAAAGTCTCATCAAGGGGTCGATGAGCTTTCCAAAAAAATGGAAGGAAAATTCAAACAAATTGGACAATTAACCAATGTTCCTCATTTGCGTTCTGAAATCCGTTCTTTAAGAAAAAAAGTTGCGATTCTTGAGAGAAAACTGAAGCATGGCGAAAAGTAATTAAGTAAAATATTTTTTGTAGGGGGGCACGCCCGTGCGCCCCTACTATTTTCAACGTTCCCAAACCAAAGACCAAAACCGATTAATGAATCTCGAAGAAATTTTTAACCGCAAACTTCTCATCATCTCTGGAAAAGGGGGGGTTGGTAAAACTACAGTTGCCTTGACTTTGGGGGAGCTGGCTGCAAAACGTGGAAAAAAAACTCTGATTGCCGAAATCAATTCTGCTGAAAAAATTTCTCAGATTTATCAGTTAAAGCCAATTGGATATAAAGAGACTGAATTAAAGAAAAATCTTTTTGCGATCAATATTGATCCTCATTCCGCCTTTCACGAATATATTCTGGAACAAATTCATAGTGAAACAATTTATCATTTTGTTTTTGAAAACAATCTGGTGAAAAATTTTCTCGATGCAACCCCCGGCTTGAACAGTTTGCTCGAGATTGGAAAAGTTTGGGCTCTGACCGAAAGAGACAAAGATGAAACGGGGCAAAAATCAAAATATGATCTAGTCATCATTGATGCGCCCGCCACAGGACATGGATTAGCGCTGCTCCAAGTCCCCCAAATTGTTGCTTCTGCGGTTCGGGTCGGTCCCATTCGCACGAAGGCGGATAATATCGTCCAACTATTGAAAGACAAAACAAAAACGCTTTTGATGATTGTCACTTTGGGAGAAGAGATGCCAGTGAATGAGGCGATGGAAATGTTTCATCAAGCGGAAGAAAAAATCGGCATTGCCGTCGGCCCATTTTTGATGAACGCACTCTACCCATCGATTTTAAATGAAAACGATTATGTAGAAATTCAAAAAAAACTGAAAGATTCGAAAGATGAAAAAGCGGAAACCGTTCGAAAAATTCTGCATTACTATCAAAAGAAATTGAATGTGCAGAATTTTTATTTCAATCAATTAAAAAAGGAAATTGGAAATCATGAGTTAATATCCCTTCCCTATCTTTTTAACTCCAGCTTTGATTCTAAAACGATTCGGGAGTTGGCAGATTCTATTGAAACCAAATGAACTTAAACGATCTCATCGAAAAACAAAAACTGATTATCTGTTGTGGGGCAGGTGGCGTGGGTAAAACCACAACTGCTGCAGCTTTGGGAGTGAAGGCTGCCCTGCTTGGAAAGAAGGTGGTCGTATTAACCATCGATCCGGCTAAAAGACTTGCCAACTCACTCGGATTAAATCTTCTTTCCTCCGATTTAAAAGAGATTCGCTCTTCTGAATTTGAAAAATTTGATCTGAAACCAACCGGTCAACTTTTTGCCTTGATGCTCGATACGAAAAGGACTTTTGATAAAATCATCGAGCGTTATGCACCTAACGCTGACTCAAAAAAATCGATTCTCCAAAATCCACTCTATCAACATCTCTCCAACATGATCGCCGGCTCTCAAGAATATATGGCAATGGAAAAGGTGTTTGAGATTTATGAAAAGAAAAAATACGATCTTTTGATTCTTGATACTCCTCCGACCCGCCATGCGCTTGATTTTCTGGATGCCCCTCAAAAAATGACCCGAGCGGTTACCGAAAGCATGATTAAATGGTTATTAAAACCATCCCTTTTTTTGGGACGCAGTTCCCTTCGCCTTCTCGGAAAAGGCATGGGGAGAATTTTCAAGACTTTTGATAAAGTGATAGGAATTGAATTTCTGCAAGATCTGTCTATGATGTTGATCTCCACTGCCGGACTTCTCGAAGGTTTTAAAGATCGTGCGAAAGATGTCTCAAAACTTCTTCGAGATTCCCAAACCAGTTTTTTACTGGTGACTTCTCCCGCCGCAACAGAAGAGGCAATTTTTTTCCATAAAAAAATTCTCGAATATAAACTTCCGTTCGAAGGATTTATCGTCAATCAGGTTCATGAAATTGATTCTGATTCAGAAATCAAAGAGTTGAAAAAAATCGTTTCTCTTTCTGGATTGAATAAAAATCAAGAAGAGAAAGCCTCTGAAATTGTCGAAAACTTTATGACTCTAGTCAAACAAGATAAAAAATCATTAAAGTTATTAGAAAGTAAAAAGAAGAAGAAGGAAAAATTGATTCTAGTTCCAGCCTTGGAGAGTGATGTGCATGATTTGCAAGGATTGGCGAAGATTGCTTCTTATTTATAATAGAAAAGGATTTATAATAATTTCATAAATAGTTTTTTGTTATTACCAATTTATTCCATTCAATGGGCATTTTTCGCAATTCGGTTTTTTCTTACAGAAATTTTTTCCAATCATCACGATCTGAGCATGATATTCATTATAATATTCCACTTTTTCTGGAAGATGATTCATCATCAATTCTTGCATTTCCTGGTAAGTGGTTTCTTCTGGAATCAAATGATGTCGATGTAAGATTCGATAAGTATATTGATCAATCACAAAAACAGGCTTTTCTAAGGCATAGAGAAGGATGGAGTCTGCGGTTTCTGGCCCAACTCCTGTAATTGATAAAAGTTTTTCCCGAAGAATAGAATTCTCTTCTTTTGCCATCTTTTCAATTTTTCCCTCATATTCAATCCTCAGAAAATGAATGAAGTTTTTAAGCCGCTTCGCTTTAAGATTAAAATAACCGGACGATTTAATCAGCTCTGCTAGTTTTTCTTCTGAAATCGATTCCAACTTTTCAACGGATAAACCCTTTTCTTTTTTCAGATTTGAAATTGCTTTTTCAACATTGGTCCAACTGGTATTTTGGGTCAAAATGGTTCCGACAATTACTTCCAGTTTGCTTTCTGCCGGCCACCATTTTTGCGGGCCAAAATGAGAAAACATTTTTTTATAAATTTCGGTAAGAATTTGGGAGATTTGAGACATATTGACTGCAGATAACAAAACGCCCGGCATTGAGCCAGGCGTTTTAAAAAAGTTCTTTTAAATAAGAGAACTTATAAATTAAGTCCCTTCTTGCCAGCCGGCCAAGTATCTTTCCTGCTCAGGAGTCAACACATCAATCTTCACCCCCATAGAAGCAAGTTTCAATTTAGCAATCTCCTGATCGATCTCTTCTGGAACGACGTAAACATCCGGTTTTAAATCTTTATAATTCTTTACCAAATATTCGGCACTCAAAGCTTGATTGGCAAAGCTCATATCCATAACCGAGCTTGGATGACCTTCAGCGGCGGAAAGATTGACTAGACGACCTTCTGCCAAAATGTTGACCCGTCTTTGTCCTGGTAAAGTATACTCTTCAACGAAGTCACGAATCAGTCGTTTGGATTTACAGATTTTCTCTAAACTTGAAATATCGATTTCAACATTGAAATGACCTGAGTTAGCAACGATTGAGCCATCTTTCATCACTTCAAAATGTTCCTGGCGAATGACATTTTTATTGCCGGTCACAGTGACAAAAAAATCACCGATCGATGCAGCCTGCTCTATTTTCATCACGCGAAATCCGTCCATCGCCGCTTCCAAAGCTCTCAGAGGATTAATTTCTGTGACGATTACGTTGGCTCCCATTCCACGGGCTCGTTCAGCGATTCCTTTTCCGCAGAAGCCATATCCGGCAACCACGAAATTGGTTCCGGCGAGTAATCGATTAGTCGCACGGATCATTCCGTCGAGAGTGGATTGTCCAGTTCCGTAACGGTTATCGAAGAAATGTTTTGTGTTCGCGTCATTCACCGCAATAATTGGATATTTTAATGCTTTCTCTTTTGCCATGCTTCGAAGGCGAATAACGCCGGTGGTCGTTTCTTCAGTTCCGGCGATGATATTTGAAAGGAGATCGGTTTTTTTGGTATGAAGAATCGAAACCAGATCGGCGCCGTCATCCATCGTCATGTTCGGTT
This sequence comes from uncultured Pseudomonadota bacterium, assembly GCA_964595045.1. GTDB lineage: Bacteria > UBA10199 > UBA10199 > JADFYH01 > JADFYH01 > CAZSRQ01. The sequence goes on along the minus strand of CAZQOW010000152.1, from coordinate 1,604 downwards.
GAATGTCGAGCGTTGAGAAAATATGGCGATAATAGGTGTCGTTATCTTCCCCTTTAATTGCGTAAGTTGGAATATTATGATCAGCAACGAGTGCGGCGGCGACGTCGTCTTGGGTGGAGAGAGGATTCGATGCGCAAAGAGCGATGTCCGCTCCTCCAGCTTTTAAAGTAATCATTAAGGATGCTGTTTCAGTAGTGACATGAAGACATGCGGCAATTTTCATCCCCTTTAATGGAGTCTCTTTTTCAAATTTTGCCTTGATCTGATTCAAAACAGGCATATTTTGGTTTGCCCATTCGATTCGAAGTCTTCCCTTTTCAGCGAGGTTTAAATCTTTTACATCGTAGCGATTCATTTCTAACCCTTTCCTTAGTTTTCCCCTCTTAATCTTAAGAGGAGGAGCTTTATTTAAAATTATAATCCTAATGCCTTTTTTAAATCAGCAGCCCGATTTGTTTTCTCCCAGGTAAATTCTGGTTCATTTCTTCCGAAGTGACCGTAACTGGCTGTTTTTCTATAGATAGGGCGCAACAAATCAAGCGTTTTAATAATATCCGCCGGTTTTAAGGCAAAATATTCCCGCACCGCCGCTTCAATTTTTTCAGTGGCAACCTTTTCTGTTCCGAAAGAGTTGACCATTACGCTGACTGGCTCAGGATATCCGATAGCATAAGCGAGCTGTACTTCACAGCGACTCGCTGCTCCGCTCGCCACAATATTTTTGGCAATGTATCGCGCCATATAACATGCAGATCGATCGACTTTGGAGGGATCTTTTCCGGAGAATGCGCCACCACCATGGTGCCCGGCTCCGCCGTAAGTATCGACAATGATTTTACGACCGGTCAGTCCGCAATCTCCCTGAGGTCCACCGATCACGAAACGACCAGTTGGGTTGACCAAGTATCTTGTTTTGGAATCGAGAAGTTCTGCCGGAATTACTTTCTTGATCACCTCTTCGATAATTCCCTCTTTCAATTTTTCGTGTGAAACTTCTGGGGAATGTTGGGATGAAACGACAATCGTATCGACTCGAGTTGGTTTGTTATTTACGTATTCAATGGTGACTTGAGATTTTCCATCCGGCCGTAAAAAGGGCAACGTTCCATTTTTTCTCTGCTTTGCCAGCTGAAGAGTCAAACGATGCGAAAAAGTAATTGCCATCGGCATGAGCTCGGGAGTTTCATCACAGGCATATCCGAACATCAAACCTTGATCGCCGGCTCCCTGCTCTTTGAAAAGCCCTTCCCCTTCGGTGACTCCGATCGAGATATCGGGAGATTGTTTGTCGACAGCGACTAGAACGCCGCAGGTTTCGTAATCAAACCCCATTTTGCTGTCGTTATAACCAATTTCCTTAATTGTTTCGCGCGCAATGGTTGGATATTCGATTTGTGCATTTGTAGTGATTTCACCAGCAATCAATACAAAGCCTGTTTTGACCACAGTTTCACAGGCGACTCGCGCTTTTGGATCTTTTTTTAATATTTCATCTAGAATAGCATCAGAAATTTGATCGGCGATTTTATCGGGATGACCTTCAGTGACAGATTCACTGGTAAATAGATATTGATTGGAAGCCAAGGTTTTTCTCCTTTTTCCTA
>CAZQOW010000151.1:0-6037 GCA_964595045.1 uncultured Pseudomonadota bacterium | reverse complement strand
AAGCTGACTTTATCTTTCAAAAAACCGAAACTATTTCCAACGATCATTCGATTCTGATTGAAATTGTTTGTTTGAGGTTCGATAAAGATCTCTTCAGAGGCGTAGGGGGTTACACTCCATTTTTGAAAAGGAATTTTTTTCGAAAGTCTGATTCGACTTCGATAGCGAAACCGAATGCTATCACTCACCTGATGCGGAAGAATTCGGACTTCGAAAATATTCCGATTTTGCAGTTCAAGCTTTGCCAGAGTTGTTTTGAGTTCTGCTTGAGGCATCAAACGCTGCTCATCCGAAAAATCGTCTTCTTCATTTCTCTCAGCTGTCTGATAACGATAGGCGAAGCCTGTGCTTAACCAGTGATACGCCTGATATTGAAATCCGAGAGTAGTATTGAAAAAGAAGAGATCTATCTCTTTTCTTCTAAAACGATCTTCAATCGCCCATACCAGGGAAAAACGGCTGTCTTTAAATGGATGAATGTATTTTAATTCGGTCCAAAGTTGAAACTCAGAAGAGAAAGATTCTCTTGATAAGAAGAGGAGGATTAGTAACTGAAGAAATACAAGTTTCCATTTCATCACCGAATGACTTTAATGAGTGATGAACATTTTGTCATCCTTCGAAAATATTTTTTTTGAGTTTTCTTTTTTAAAACTAGAAGCAATAAAATCCAAGCGTAAATCCAAAAAAATTCTGCAAAATTTCTTTCTGAATTATGGAGCGCACAGCTTCCTGAGAGCGTATCACGATTCAGATATTGTAAAGCCCCCAAGTCGGGCGGAGAATCCATCGAAACCGTTCCAGTATAATCATAAGTAGGAAGATTCGGTGCATTGGAATCTCCCTGTTTAATTACCGGCGAATTTCGTTGAAGCGAATAAAAGTTGACGAAGTCTCCTGTGCCGACGAATTCAGGATCAATGTTATAAAGGTTTGAAGAGGCGGTTGTATTCGCTAAAGTCGAGAAGTTGCTCCCACTATTACAAGTTACAGGAGTACCATCAATGCAAACTGAAGTAATGTCGTTATTATAGAGATTCATTCCGGTCCAGATAGGATTGATAACGTAGAGATCTGCCTCTTGAGGATAAGCGCTCGAGTTTTCCCAAAAAATATTATTGTAGACATTAAAAAAGACCGCAGCATTATTTGGAGCAAGGAAAAGCCCACCCCCAAAAGAATTACTAGAGTTATTTGCGAAAGTATTATTCGTAATGTTAATAGGTTGAGGTTGATCCGTATCAGAGCTAATTCCCAATCCCCCTGTCGATGCACTTGAACTGGCACCGAAATTCTCGACAAAAATATTATTGGTAATGCTGGCAGGGGAGGTCAAATAATGAAAAACAACCGATCCTCCGCCAAAATCAGTTGCATTATTTCCTGAAACAAGATTGGCATTCATGACGAATGTGATCGGATTTCCGGTATTAATTGTTTGCACTTCGAAACCGCCCCCATAATAGTTGGGGTTGTTTTGGATGATATTATTTGAAAAAACAACATCTCCCGCATAGATTCTAAGAACGATTGCTGCTCCCGCTGTTAACCCGACATTTCCTATAACCGTGTTATTTTGAAAAGTCGTTCCGCCAGTTTGGCTTTCACTCCAGATTCCTCCTGTGTCGATTCCAGCATTAAACAAAAAAGAATTCCCAAGACTTGTCGTGGAACCTCCAATCACCATCGGAGAGTTAAAAGTCTGAATATAAGCTCCTCCAGCGACATTCAAGGCGTAATTGTTTTGTAGACTGTTTCCCTGAAAAGTAGTCGGGCTATTCGTTGCTTGGCTATAAATCCAGACCGCACCTCCATTCGTATCGGCATGGTTTCGATTAAAAATATTATTGCTCACTTGAATCGGTAGCGTGACCAAAGCAGTGTTTACTTTGATATGCAATCCTCCACCTTCTGCACTGGTGGCATTCCCTTCAAAAGTATTATTACTGATATTGATTGTTCCATTTAGACCATCATCGACATTTTCGATCCAAACTCCTGAACCACTGTTGTCCCAGAAAGTGCAATTAGAAATCGTGACACTAAAGGAGGAGCCGGTTGGATCACCCGCAAAATGAAGACCAAAACCTGAATTTTTTTGAACAGTGATTCCAGTCACGGTAACCGATCCACTAAAGTTGAAGTCGATTCCATTACCCACCCCTACCGCAGAAGTGATAAAAGTAAAATCTTCTCCAGCTCCAGCAAGAGTCAAAGCATGATTAATAGTGGTGGCTGTATAGGTAAAACTGGTTGTGGAAGCTGAATAAGTTCCAGCGGCAAGATTGATCGTATTGTCATCGTCATTGCTCGAAGCGGTTGAGAGAGCTTGGTCGAAAGAGCAGGGATTGCTTGAGCTACATTCAGTTCCAGAACCGCTTGGAGAAACATACAAGGTTGTAGCGGAGTAAAGAGATTCAGAAAAGAAAATGATGGATAAAAAGAAGCTCAAATAAATAAAACGTTTCATATCCCCCCCCTTTTAGAAATTTTTCCTCAAGAACCGAAAATCAAAATAGATATTTTAGTTTCTGAATTTTAATTTCAATTTGTAAGAATGCCAATGGAAATATCGAAAAGATTTATTCAAAGATCCGATTCTTCTCCTCCTTTCTATTTTTTCTTTATTGAAAATAATTTAATTTGTTCAATGATAAAAAATAGGTACAATATTTTAATTCATTACATTCATCTTATTCCCATCTTTTTCTTATCTCTTCTGGAGATGAAATCTTAAAGAAAGAGATTTAGATTAAATTTATGAAATCGCTTTTAACTCTTCAATTTTGAAAGGGGAAAGAAATGCGAATATTAGATTTCGTAAAATGGGTGACACCGGGTCTTATTTGGTTAGGGCTCATGATTCAATCCTGCGCTCCTCCTCCTTCGAGCTCGTTGGTTTCTGTAGGAGGAGATATTTCCGGACTCACAGGTGTTTTGGTTCTTCAGAATAACGGTGGAGAAGATCTGACTTTGGAGGAATTAGACGATTTTTATGCGTTTTCCATTAGCGAAAATGGATTTTATAATATTAAGATTTTGACTCAACCAGCGGGACAAACCTGCAGTTTTATAAATGATAACAACGTCGGAACAGTAGGCAGCAGGGATATAAATAACATAGATATCGATTGTACCAATAATGCTAACAAAATTATTTTCATCACCGCTGCGACCAGCGAAGGTAATTTTGGTGGTATTTCTGGGGCGGATGATTTCTGCATGGCGGATATGAACAAGCCGAACTCAAGTGATTACAAAGCTTTGATCGTCGGTAGCGCTACCCGAGTTGCTTGCGGGACTCCGAACTGTAGTGGGGGAACTCTGGGACAGACTGATTGGGTTTTAGCACCTGATACCACTTATGTTCGCTCCGATGGAATCACCACCATTGGCACCACAAACTCGGATGGAATTTTTGATTTTCCTCTGGAGAATTCTTTTACAGGATCCACTGGATTTTTCTGGACCGGTTTAAATAATGACTGGACCACCTCCACAAACGATTGTCTCAATGGTATGACTGTGATGCCTTGGGATACGTCGAGTGGCGGATCAAGTGGAGAACTCGGATCGACGAATCAAGTTTCAGGATTAGCAATTTCAAACGGAAGTGATACTTGTGGTACTTTTAAAAGCCTTGCATGTGTTGAGCAGTAGATTATTACCGTTCAGATATATCGCTCAATGAATAAACTTAAGGGGTCAAACTCCGAGAGCATCGCACTGTATTATAAAACTTTTTGCGTTCGCCCCTTAAGAACCTACCCCCACTGCCAAAAAATTGAATCCAGGCGAAAAGGGAAGGGGTAAACTTGCGTTCTGTAGAACTCCAATAAGCACTACTCAATAAATTTAGGGCGTTGAAGTCGACCAGATCCGATTTCATGTTTTGCAAGGTCGGTGTTCTCGAGGCTCCGCAGCCGCTCCATTATAACCAAGCGCACATTATAAGCTTTTTGACCAGCTACCTCTCCTGAGTTTGGATTGCGGGACGATCATCGTTGAAATTTTTGAAGTTCCTCATGTTAAATGAATTGGCACTGATTTGCTTAGTATTTCCAATTTAAGCAACTAATTTTCCAATGATATGCAATGCAGCTAAAATAAGGTTTTAGGATTATAGGTTAAACACTAACCGGAATCTCTTAAAGAGTTGATCGTAATTCAACCATAAGCCATGCAAAAATTTTGAAAAAGATTGAGAGAAATATATCTGAGTTTATTTCTGAAGATCATGCAAAAAAATAAAAATCTTTCTTATATTTGAATTTATTCCCAATAAGAGATCCCCTCTAACTTTCAAAAAAAGTGTTCGAAGTTGGACTACATGGAAATGAAAAAAACGGTCTCTCAAGATTATGGTATTGTACCAATTCTATTATTGAGAACTCACATTTTGTGAGAGATGATAGTAGCGCTACCCCTTTCGAATATGGAAAAAGTTTATATTTTAAAAAATAGCTTCGGTGTCATAAAATAGCATTTTTTAATTTAGAAACTTACTTTTTTAAACTTACTTCAGCAGATTGATTTATTTTAGCAAATTGAAATGAGTTTTGAATTAATTTAGCGAATGGAAGTAAGGCCTGATCATAACGAACTATCGGATCCATTTTTACTTCCTTGTCAGTCGTCATAATAAAAGCACTAGAAGAATTGAGAGTGATTGCTCCATGAGTTCCAGTGATTCCTCCGCGAATAGAAGCGCCAAAGCGGGTGAGTGCATCACCAAACTCGTAATCCTCTCGAGTGGAAATCAAAATAGTTGCAGGATTTTCAACCAATCCAAAAAATGCATCATGAATTCTGTAAAGTGCATCGGGATAATTATTTTCTTTTGTTTTTGCAAACCAGTCATCTTCACTAATCAAATTTGAAGAATTAATCTTGTTCTCTTTTTTAAATTCATCCAAAAAAGTTTTGTAGCGGAGTGGATCTCCCAGGATTGGTAAATACCCGAACTCTGTTCCCTCTTTATTAAAAATGATTTCTGCCGACTCGAGCTCTTCTCTTTGCGACAGAATAAAAAACCGATCATTTTGTCGATACATGACTAAATCAACTCCTGGAACACCACTTAAGTTGTTGGCCACTTTTTCGGTGAGTTCTGGAGAAGTGTAAAAATCACCCCCGCTAATGTTCCCCCAAGTAATTGCGACAACATTCTTATCGCTTTTCAAATCTTCAGAAAGCTGCAGTCCCATCGTCTTTAAACGGTCTTCAATATCATCAATATCGATTTTTTTTAGCGGATTCCATTGAAAGCCATGATCCGAAAAAAAGACTATTTTCAAATCTTGCATGAAATATTGTCGATAGGCGGATCTTAAATTTTCAACATCATCGATGATTTCAAGAAATAATTTCTTAGTTTTTTCCTGACCATCCAGATGTCCTGTTCCATCGGTTGAGCCGATATAGAAGAAGATCGCTTCTTTGTCGGGATGATCCCAAATAAAATGCTTTAACCGGACAAGATCTTTTCTCATCGCATAATAAGGTGATGTATACATGACCACTTGTTGAAAACCGGTATTCCTATTATAACTAAAAAAGTGATGAAAGTTTGCTGCTTCGTAATCGTAGGCCTCTAGCAAGTTTCCCAACACCTTGTTTTCATTGTAGGAAAAAAATCTTGCATCATAACCAGGTGCTTCAGCTGCTCCAACTGCCTTGAAAATTCCTGTAAATCCAGTGGTAGTGGTAGAAGGAAAAGTAGAAATAACCCTTGTTGGGGGTTGAAATTGTGTTAATTCTTTATTTTTATATAGCTCGTTGACCATCTGAAAAGGAATCCCGTCCACGGCTACGAACAAAGTTTGTGATTTTTCTCTCAGAGCGGGTGGGCTTTCGCTAATAGAGCGATTGTGAAAAAGTGGTATAAGAAGTAGTGATACTAAACTCCAGAAAAACAGGAACGGTAATTTTAATCGGCGATGGCTCATGGTGTTTATCTTTTTCTCTTCTTGTATTATTTTACAACACTCTCAAAAGAATGAAACATCTCTTCAAAGAAAAAGACATTTTTTTAATA
>CAZQOW010000150.1:0-6040 GCA_964595045.1 uncultured Pseudomonadota bacterium | reverse complement strand
TAAAATCTTATGTCTGAAAATATTAAAAAAGTCAATTTGGATTTGGATCAAGAAGAGAGAAATGTTTCTGTCTTAGTTCCTAAAGATGCTCTCGAAGTAATGCAGACCAGAAATATTCTGTTTGATAAAGTGATGTCTGTAGCAATTAACGCAACCAATTTTGCTGATTGGATTGATCAATCGGGTAAACCTTATCTGCAAGGTTCCGGGGCTGAAAAAGTAGCCAGAAGATTCGGAATACGAATTTACGACGTACAAATTGAAAGAGAAGATTTAGAAGACGAAAAAGGGAAATATTATCTTTACACGACAATGGGCAAGGCAGCTCTTGGTAGTAAAGATGTTATTGAGGCAATTGGAACTTGTTCTTCAAGAGACAAATTTTTCGGTACTAAAGGCGGAGTTTTAAAAGAAATACAAGATGTCGATTTACCAAATATTAAAAAGAAGAGTTACACTAACTTTACAGTCAATGCCGTAACTCGTCTTTTAGGAATTAGAAATTTAACGTGGGAAGAGCTGACAAAGTACGGAATAAGCAAAGATGGAAAGACCTCAATCAAATATGATGGTGGCGCAAATAACGCTACAGCGTCGAAGAAATTTGAGGCTAGCAAGAAGAATGCAAAAGAACCTTTCTGGTTAAGTGATTACAACGATAAAAAATATCTGTTTGCATCAACTGGGGATCACTTCAGTGCAGATTTTTTAATCGGTTTAAGTTTTAAAAAATCAGATAAAAAAGAAAATTTATATTTCCGAGATTATTCTGAAAGTATTTTAAACGCTCTTAGGGAAGAGTTTGAGGCAGCTGAAAGTGTGATTAAAGAAGGGGGTTGCTCAGATGAATAATCTCTCCCCTACTCCAATCAAAGATTTAATCCCTGATATTCAAGGCGCATGGAAGGCATACAAAGAGAAGAGGATAAAAGCGCATCCTCAAAATTGTTTGAGAGCTTCATCGATTGGTCATACTTGCGATAGGTATCATTATCATTCGATAAAAAACTGGCAAGACAGAGCTCTTCATGATGCAATCACTCAGTCTATTTTTGATGAGGGTTATTTACATGAAGCCGATACAATAAAACAATTGATTGCAATGGGCTTTGAGATCGTAGAACAGCAAAGGTCATTTCAATACGATCAGCCGACAATTACCGGCCATATAGACGGTATAATTCGATGGGAAGAAAATGACTACCCTTTCGATGTCAAATCGATCAATCCTTATGATTTTGATAAAATTAATTCTGCAGAAGATTTGATTTATTCAAAAAAGTTTTATCAAAGACAATATCCCGCTCAACTTCAGATGTATCTCTTTTTGCTTGGTGCTGAGTTTGGCTGTTTCATCCTCAAAAATAAACTCACCGGAGAGTTGAAGCCGATATGGATGCAAATTGATATCGATTACTGTGATCAATTGATCAAACGCGCCGAGAGAGTTTATAAGGCTATCTCCGATAACAATCCTCCTAAAAGAACAGAAGATTATAACACCTGTAATAAATGCCCTTATAAAATGGTTTGCCTGCCCGATTTAAAAGCAGGCGAAGGGATTAAGCAAATTGACGATGTCGAATTGTTTGGTTTGCTTGAGAGAAGAGAGCAACTTTCCCCCGTGGTAAACGAGTTCGAAACTATCGACGAAAAAATTAAAGATACGGTTAAGGCTTCAGGTGTAGGCGAAAAAATCTGCGGCAATTATTTAATCAAAGTTACAGAAATCAAACAAAAAAAGAAGGTTGCTATCACTTGGGAGGAGCAGGAGTCTTCTTATCTAAAGACACAGATATTGAGGCTTAACTCTGGATAATGAATCGATCGTCCTATCGAACGAATAAAATTAAAACAAAAACTAAAAGCTTACTGTCCGAAATTTTTGTGAGGAAACTTTCTTTCTCTTGGGGAGCCAAAACGAATCTCCCAGAACAGTTCGGAATAAGTAAAAAAACATTCGAAAATTGGGTTTTAAGAATGAATAAGGCGCCGATTGAACACGTAGGGTTAGCCAAGATTGCAGAAATAATCGGGTGCCCTAAAGACAAAATTTTTGAAGATTAATTTCTCGAGGGGGAAAAATGGAAGGTTTATTTTTATTTTGTTGTGCTCTGGCTGTTTGGCTGTCGGCATACATTCTCGGATTAAGTGTCGGTCGGTATAAAGAACAATCAAAACAAAAAAACTCTCCTGAGTTCATCACACCTAGGTTTTTAAAAAAGAACAATATGTTGAACTTTGATGGTGAGGAAGTCACCAACTAGAGAGGTGCGTTTAAAATGGAAAAATACCCTGCGTTTCAATTTTATCCAAAAGATGTCTTAAGCGATGGCAATGCGATGGCAATGCCAACGGAAGCGTTTGGCATATACATAAAGCTGCTTTGCTATGATTGGATCGACGATGGTTTGATTGATGACCATAAAACATGGATGCGTTTAGGTGGCTATGAACACACAAATTTTCAGGGAATTGAAAGAGAAAGTGAAGATTGGGAAATAATTTTAAATTATTTAGAGCCACAATTTATAAAACATCCAAGCAAGGAAGGTTATGTGACCAATCCTAGGTTGTTGAAAGAACGAGAGAAATTAGCAATCAGAAGTAAAAAAGCAAAAGAGTCGGCCGACAAAAGATGGAAAAATGAATCAGATGCGAATGAAGAAAATAATGAATGCGAATCAGATGCTAGATCTAGCAATGCGTTCGCATTGCGAAGGCAATGCTCTTCATCTTCATCTTCATCTTCAAATACTAATAATCCCCCCTTACCCCCCAAAAGGGGGAAGGTGTTAACTGAATTGTTTTTTGAAAAATTTTGGAAGGCTTACCCGAAAAAGGCAAGCAAGGGTCAGGCAGAAAAAACATGGCGCAAGCTAAATCCGAACGAGCAGCTCGTCGATACAATCCTTCAGGCGATAGAGCGTGCCAAGACGTCGGACATGTGGCGGAAGGATGGCGGCCAGTTTATCCCCTACCCTGCAACTTGGTTGAACGCTAAAGGTTGGGAGGATGAGATCTACAAGACGGAAAGCAAAGACGACAGATGGGCGAGAATAGCGAAAGAGTTAGGAGAAGAATATCCAGAAGTAAAATCAGCAGGAGATGGATCATGAACTTTGTTGAATTCCAGAGCACATGCGCAAGGCTTGAAATGAATTTCGACAGACAGCTTCCCGACGAGAAAGCAAAGCTCTGGTTCGAGAAAATAAAAAGCTGGAGCCGGTATAAATTTTCGAAGGTGATCGAAGGACTTATCGAAGAGCAAGAGCGTTTCCCTGCATTGGCAGCTGTTTTAAAAGCAGGTCAAGCGGTTTACGAGAATATACAAACGCAAAAATTAATCCCCTGCGATCTTTGCGATTCTTCGGGAATGGTTCACGCTGAAAAAGAGGGATATAAAACAGCGTTCCGATGCCCTTCTTGCACAAACTGGTCGGGTAAATATTCCGAGAAAATCCCGCTTTGGGATACGAGCTATCGAGAGAAAGGATATAAATTTTTGTCCGACAATTTTATCGATCTTGATCACACCGATCCACTTCAAATCAAAGGCTTGAAAATGATTCAAGACGTTTCTCCTAAAATTTTCGCAAAGACCTTGGCAAGAGAGCCAAGGTTTAAACAGGTATTGGGAGTTAAGGAAGATCAGAAAAAAACAGAAAAGCCTGAACAAAAAATAGCAAAAGAACAGTTGAGGCAGGAAAGTTTACGCCGAGACAGCATGAGAGATTTGATGGGGATGGAATATGAAATGTGAAAATTACTATATCAAAAACGATCAGCCGATTAATAGCCCTGAAGTAATTTCTGGCACTGTCAATGTTCTAAAATATGTTTTGAGTTTTTGCTGTCCTGAGATGAAGCTCTACGAGAATCAAATAAAGCTTTTTGTATTAAATCAATTGCTCAAAGACCAAGAGGAAAATGACTACCTAAAACTCCCTGAGGAAACCTTTTTATGGACAAAGGCAATGCTTAAGAAAACTAATTTTGAAGGGATAGTTGCAGGGAATTTACTCAAAAGATTTGAAGATGGGCTAACGGAGAAACCGGAAAATGAAAAACAAAAAAACAATAAAAACTCTAAAACCAAAAATATTAGAAAAGGACATCACAGCTCAAATAAGAAGCTACCTAAAGCTGAAAGGAATACTGCATTATAAAGCGTGGCAGGGATTAGGATCAACAAAAGGATTGCCGGATATAGTCGGAGTGCTCCCTGGAGGAAAAGCCCTTTATATCGAGGTTAAAACTGAAACTGGCAGATTGTCACCTCATCAAGAAAAGTTTTTGAATAATTTGGAACTTTCTGGGGCTGTGGCTTTTGTGGCTCGCTCCGTTGAAGATGTTATGCAGAGATTATCGATTAAAGAGAGGGCAATTTAAAAATGGATTCGTTAAATCTTTACAACATCGGTGAACCAGTGGCGTTAATTGGGCGAGCGAACCTGTTCGGAAAAACTGGTGTCGTTTCTGCTCGAATAATTAATAAAAATAAAAAACTAAAATACAAAGTGCGAGTTGGCAAGGACACCCTGACACTACCTCCAAGAAGCTTGAAAAGAATTGTCAAAAGTCCAACTTTCGGACTGGATGAGTACGAAATTGAGATTGTGAACTATTGCGAAAATTTTAAAGAAAATCTTTTAGAAAAATATCGCAAGGGCAAGATCGAACATGGTGGGAAGCCGGGCAAGATTGATTGTGGTGCGGAAATAGCAAAAGAAGTTTATGACGCAATTATTTATCACCGAATTCATTTAGTTAACGAAAGGGGTTAAAATGTATGGATCTGCAAAACCAAATTTTTCAAACTATTTTGGAAATAATCAAACAGGGGGGAACTTTTGGGGTAATTGGCTTGGTGGTTTATCTAGCCTTCAACCTCAGCAAGGTCTTCCTGATTCTTTACTTTCTCAAGGCAATTTTAACGGCGTTGCTCAACTCGGTCAAAGTCAATTATTCGATGCGCTTAGCTTCGAAAGAGCGAAAGATCTCCTTATTAACGGAGGAAGTCTCTCAGAAGCTGAGCACTACTTTAGAAAATTTAAAGACCGATTTTTCGGATACCTGCAAAAAATTACAGGAAGATGTGACAGCTTTAAAGACTCACTCAGAATCATTGAGCTCGAAATTGAAAGAAAGTTAATGAAGTAAAAACTTAGCCGAGCCCTCTGCATCCCAGAGGATAATACAGCGAAGCTCCATGTTTAGAAGCGTTAACGACCGAGTGATCGGGGGCTTGGTAATTATTTTATGAGAGACGATCAACCTTACTATTATTTTGATGGTTATAAAATGGGACAAGAAATGCAAAAAAAATCAAAAGAACACCAAGGCCACCACTGCTCTGGGAAGTGTACGAAGTTACCTATTCAAAAAATGCCTTATGATCATTTATTACCAAAACAAGAACAACCTAAAGAAAAAGAATGCCCTCATATTGACCAAACTAGATACCCGATAAACCGGGATGATATTGTAGAGTGTAGTGAGTGTGGGATTTTAAAACCAAAAGAAAAAGATTGTGAGCATGATTGGGATAAACATCCAATAATTCCACTTTGTAAAAAATGTAGACTTCCTAGATTTGCTCAATTTAAAAAACAACAAGACCCCTTCTGGCTGAAATGTGGGGATGTGATAAGACCAAAATTAAAAGAAAATATAGAAATAAAAGATTTCAAATTTGGAACCTATTGGTACTTCAGTGATAATCAAAATTATAAAATAATTACTGAGCCAGAATCATTTTTATTAAAATTTGAAAACATTGCTTCTTTAGAATTTGATAAGAAAAATTTTACTCCCGACAAATTCAAAAAAATCAAACTCGTCTCGCCTGCTGTTTATAAAGATGTGTCTCAGAATTGGTGTTTTAGTAACAAGCTTTATTCTTCTTTAGAAGAATGTAAAAAAGATTTTAGAATTTTTGATAATTTCCCTTTTATCTGGCCAGCCAAAGATCAGTTTGGGAAGGATATTTTTTATGAGGTGGAGGGATGAAACATTTATGGGAAATAAAACATTCATA
>CAZQOW010000149.1:0-6111 GCA_964595045.1 uncultured Pseudomonadota bacterium | reverse complement strand
CCAGACAATCAAAATAGTGAGAATCAAAATCAATTTTTTTAAGTGCATGAGAGTTTTATTGTAGGGGCGCACGGCAGTGTTTCCCTACATCCAAATGTTATTATAATTTTCTTTTGCCGAATTTTCCCAGAACTATTTTTAAAAAGAGGTTCCAAACTGGAGAATAAGTGTTCCATCTTTAATGCTGAGCGTGGTGATCGGATCTTTCCGATCCTGTAAAAATTCTCTTCCGTTGACAATGATCGCATAGCCGAGTCGTCCGGTCACAGGAACTCCATAGGCAAGACGGAAGTCGGCTCTCAGTTCAGTTCCAACCCCTAAAAGAAAATTATTGAAATCAACTCCACCATTGAAAACGGAGCCATAATCGCCAAAAAAAGCGAGATGCAAATTATTCAAAAATATCGGAGCAGTCGCGATCCCTCGATCGGCAAGCAATAAAGGAAGTCGATATTCTCCTGAAAACAAAAGCAAACGATCCCCCGCAAAACTCACCTTTGGCAATCCTCTAAAAGGATAAAGGCGCGAAGGAGTTTCGTCAAAAGTTCCCTCTCCAAGATCGGTTCCTAATCGGAAAACCCCCTGAAACAATTTATCCCCAAAATTAATGCCACCTGCCGCCCTCAAAGCCAAGACATGATGTTCGCTCCAGGGCATTTTTAGATATTCGCGGACATCTGCTGCAATTATTTTTACCGAGTTTCCATGACCTGCTCCAAACGCAATATCATCGATTTCAGCATTTAAATGAATCCGCGGTCCTCCCTCTAAACTGATCGAATCAGGATATTTTTTTGCCTGATTAAAATCGTAATTGAAACCAAATCCGGCATAATGACCGAGATTGAGCTGATTGACGAGATTGGGAGGATAGTTCGACTCATTAGAATCATTCTCAAAAAAATAATAACCATCCAACTTATGCTTTCCCAGCGGAGCCTTAATTCCGGTAAAAACTCGTTGATTGTGTGAAAAGAAATTTGTTTGAAAGCCGAAAATTGGCCCAAACGCTGCATAATAATCAGAGAATCCGACATACATGGGGGTCCACCAACGATTGTAGGTGTAGAGAAAATCTCCACCGACCTTTTTAATATCGGTTCTGAAATTCACATCAGCATTCCAAAGATGTCGACCCAATGGATCTTGCGTGCCGGTCGAAAGGAAAAACATGGCGATTCCTGCGCCATATTGAAAACTCGGTTTTATATAACGAGGAACAAATAGTTTTTTAAACGGATTATATTTTTTAGCTGTATAAGTTAAATCGGTAGAAGAAAAATTTTCGTTTGAATCGGATTCTTTTAAATCAGAAAGGGAGAAATTTTCTGATTCTTTATTTTCAAACGCTTTTGTCGTTCGGAATCTCTTCGAGCTTGAAAATCCGCTCCGTGGAGTGTGGGAGTTTTTTGCCCCCGCACGAATGAAGCTATTGATTCTTCTTTTTTTCGTATCGGGAAAAAATTTTTCATTCGGAAGATCAAACTTCACAATCTCATATCCTCTTCCAAAATAATTTTCGGCGATCATCTGATTGGAACCGTTAAATTTTTGGGGATAGAAAAGTCCTGTTAAAACATTCGTCACCTGTTCGGCCTGCACGCTATCAATCCGCTGATGATAAATATTCGTGATGCCAGTTCGATCGGAGGTATAATAAATCGATTTGCCATCTTTACTCCAAATCGGTTCGTTATTGATTTTGGAGCTATTCGTAAGTTTCGCTTCGATCTTTCCCTCTAGATTATAAATATAAATATCCCGGTTTCCTCTCATCCAGGCAGAGACGGCTATTTTTTTTCCATCGGGAGAAAAACGGGGATTTGAAAATTGGGTAAACTTTTCACTCTCGGTTATTTTCTTCTCTTTTTTGGATTCTAAATCGAGAAGATACATCTCACTCGATCCCAAATCATTTTTGACATAGAGAATTTTTTTCCCATCCGGAGAATAATCGGGATCGGATGCTTTTTTTCCTTTCGTCAATCGATTAAGTTTTTTGGTCGTCAAATCAATTTCATAAAGATCGCTGTAGAGATAAAACGCCTCATAAATTCCCAAGGCGCTGTAAGAAACTTTTTTCCCATCTGGAGAAAAGCTGATTTGATCAGTAATTTGCCCTTTTTGAAGCCTGAGATCTTCTCCCGTTTCCAAATTGTGTATTCTGATTTCGGGATCGCGATGAACATCGGTTTTGTTATAAACCAATGTTTTTCCATCCGGCGAAAGTGTCGCTGATTGTAGGTTTCCATCGATATGAACAAGGGTTTCAAGCTGGGTTAGCCCTTTTTTGGAAACCTCTTCTTTTTGTTTCGCATATTTTACTTCGAGATATTCCTTCCACTCTTTCCATAATTTTAAAAAATTCTTATCGTCAAAAGTTTTTCTCGCTTTATTGTTCAGAGAAGTCAGCCACATCGAATCGCCATAACGACGAATAAATTCAGGAATCGATTTTTCGCCGTAATGTTCGACCAGATATTGCCAAAATGCGCCGCCATAAATATACGATGCATAAGCAGAGGGCCATTTGATCATCAGCCCAGCCGCTTGATCGATTTTCAAAAATTGTCCATTCAAGATATCGGTTCGAATCATCATCTCCGAAAAAGAACCGTTGTTTCTCCCTTTTCCGTTTTTGCTCTCTTCAACGACTGCAATTCCTTCGCGAACCCAAGCGGGGCTCAGTCCATTCGGAGCGACTGTTTTTCCGAAAATCCAATGAAACGGCTTTGCAATTCCTCCATATTTATCGACATGAAGAATATGGGTGAATTCGTGGCGAAAAAGATCTTCTAGCCAATCGTCATAATTGTTAAGGGGAGAGGTTCCGTGGGGAGAAGCAACCTGCAAAAGTAGATAGTTGTAAGGCAAGACAGTGGCAAGGGCATTCGCCTCTTCCGTATGATTGGAGAGAACGATTTCGGTTCGTCCCCAAGGTTTCCATTGTAATTGCGGACTTAACTCTTGATAAATTTTCTCCGAGATCGTCGCCATTTTGAAGCCGATCGCTTCTTCGCCATTATGAAAATGAATATTAAAATGTTCGGTTTGAATCGTTTTCCAGTCGAGGCGAGGATCAAAAAAAGCGGAATAAGAGGTTTCTGAAAATAGCAAACCCCCGATCAAAAAAATGAAAATGAAAAGTGCCCCTCTTCTCATAAAAGTTTTTTCATGATACTCGGAGTGATACTTTGAAACAATGAAAAAGGTGAAGAAAATTCAATGGTTTTGATGAATCAAACTCCTTCCATAAAAATTGCTTTAATCGGAATTGGAAAAGTCGCTCAAAGCAGAATTCGAGCAATTTCTGAAACCGATTTTTTTGAGCTTGCCGGACTTATTTCAAGACGAATTGGCGTCGGTGACAAAACTTTCGAAGAAGTTTTAAATGATTCTTCCATTTCGGCTGTAGCGATTTCGACGGAAAATACTAACCATGCCGTTTCTGCTCGAAAAGCACTGGAAGCGGGTAAACATGTCTTATGCGATTACCCTCTCGCCCTGAGTAGCCAAGAAGCAACGGATCTTTTTGAATTAGCCAAAGAGAAAAAGAAAATTCTTCAAGTCGAACATATCGCCCTTCTCACCGAAGCGCATCGACAATTCAAAAAAAATATTTCTTCGCTCGGAAAGCTGATTCATGGAAAATTTGATTTTCAGGCGGGATGGAACTCTTCTCTCGCCGATATTTCGAGGCAAGGTCGATTTCCTTTTTTAGTTGAATCTCGTCTGATTCAATTAGCTGATCTTTTTGGAGAGTTTGAGGTTCTTAAGTCGATGTGGCATTCCAATGAAAAAGAGGCCGAAATTCAACTTTTGCTCCGATTTGAAAATGGAGGGGAAATTTCATTTTCTGAGAAACGGGGTGAAAACTTGAAAAGAGAGCGGTTTTTTACGGCTCAGTTTGAAAAAGGGAAAGCAATTTGGCCTAATTTGCAAGAGGCGAAAGGGTTGTTTAAGAAAGATTTAGAAGTTTTTTATCATCGAATGATTCATTCTGCTTCCGGCTACTACAATGAGAATTTGAATATCGAGGTTTTGAACGTTCTTGAACAGGTAGGATCGTCTTATTCATCTCTAGTTGGTGATTTTACTATCTAAAAAGTCTTAAAATTCAAAAAGTTATTAGATTAAAACCATTCAAACTTAAAAATTCAAACTTAAAAAAGAAGCAACTAATCAGTGAAGCCGAACGATAATACTAAACGGAATTATTTAAATGTTAAATAGGAGATTTTTTATGAGTAACTTATGCAAAATTCTGGAAAACAAACCTTGTAATTTTACGTTACCTGCGACTGATAGTGGTCAACAAAGACGGGTTACTATTGATTCTAAAAAAGATGCAAAGACTGGGGCTATTGAAACTACTGTTACTCTTGTTTTAGACAATCTCGATAATACATATACTCTACTTGATACATCTAAGGGTGAGTTCGAATCACCGGGTACTTCCCATATGCCAAAATTTGTTAAAGCATTTATAAAAACACAAGATGGAAAACCTATTTTATATCTTTTAAGAAGAAATAATCAGAAAACTTTACCAATAGATTTGGAATTGAATATAGGTCCTTTAGATCTCCCTGTGCCTGGGGTACAACAATCGAAGGATGAGGAACTTCCAACACCCCCCCTTTCAAAACCCCAAGAGGCGAAATCTAAAATATTAACAAGAATGGGAACCGCTGGTAATATTATGACGCCTATCGGAATTGGTTTAACAATTTTGGGAGGTGGGCTGATATGGTGGAGTGCAATCGGACAAGCCGATGCAGCAAATAATTTAAATCCGATCAGTCGTCAAAATGTTCTTGATGATGCTGATCGTACAAAGACCGCTGGTTGGGCGTTCTTAGGAGTCCATTTAACTGTTACTGCGGTGGGAATTGGATTAGTGGCTGCCGCTTCAGTTAGAAAAAGTAAAGAACAACATTAAAAATTATCAGAAGAGAGCATTTAATATTTTTTCTATATTTTTATGCTCTCTTCCATTACTAGCCAATGTTAACCCCTCACCCGCAAACGGTGAGATCAAATTGTATTCAAGTTCATCCCCATTCAATTTCGTAAATTTTCCGCCTGCCTCCTCCAAAATAATCTGCGGCGCACAAGTATCCCAATAACTGACCGGATGATGGTTGATATAAATATCCCCAATTTGTCGCACGATTAAACCGACTTTAATTCCGACACTATTGATCGGCGGAACAATTTCTCCTCCCAATTTTTTTTGGATAATTTCCAGTTTATCTTTTGGAAATCCAGTCGAGATCACAATCGGCATTTCCTTGAAATCAGTTCGATTGGAAACCTGAAGCTTTTCTCTTTTTCCATTCAAGGTATGAAAAGCACCTTCTCCCCGAATTGCTTCGTAAATATGTTTTTCTAGAGGATCGACCACTACTCCTAAATAAGGTTTTCCTTGCTTGAGAAGCCCGATCATTACTGAAAATCCTGCAATCCCTTTCGCATAAGCTTTTGTTCCATCGAGAGGATCGACGACCCAGACGAATTCAGAATTTTTATCTCCGGCAAGCCCGGTTTCTTCGGTTAAGACTGCATGATCCGGAAATTCTTTTTGAAGTCCCTCAAGAATAATTTTATCGGCTCGAAGATCCGCTTCAGTCACAATCGAGTTGTCTGCTTTTTTATTATGAGGAAGGGAATTTTTAAGAAGTTTTAGAATTTCTTCGGACGCTTGAAGAGCTAAGGTTTTTGCGGTTGAGAGAAAAAACGCTGGAGAATTTTTGGACATAGAATTTCACAATGAATCCTCCCTCTCCCCTGGACGGGGAGAGGGTTGGGATGAGGGGTGATTCTCAGAGTTAGCAAGTAACTTGGTTGCTATGCACCGTCACCCCTCATCCGGCCTACGGCCACCTTCTCCCCGTCAAGGGGAGAAGGGATTTTATTCATTCACTTCATCTTTTTTTACAGCATGAATTCCACACTCTTTATTTTCAGGATCAGTGGAGTTAAACCATCTCCATCTTCCCGCCCTTCGTGGTTCATGGGGTCCGATCGGTGTAGTGCAAATCACACAACCGAGTGATTCATAATACCAACCGTTTTGATTCCAGTTGAGAAGTTTGTGAACTGGAACTC
>CAZQOW010000148.1:0-6123 GCA_964595045.1 uncultured Pseudomonadota bacterium | reverse complement strand
AGAGTTGAAAAACCAAGTTACGAAACCATGTTAGCTGATCAGGTCGAACAGTCGATTGAGAAACGTGGAAAAGGGAATTTAGAAGAGCTTTTGAATAGTGGGGATACTTGGGTGGTGAGTTAATTATTTATTCTAATTTTAATCCCTGATAAATCTTCTGAATCGAACCGATTTGATTCAAAATATAAAAATGCAATCCAGGCGCATCATTTTTTAATAGCTCTTCACATTGCTTCACCGCATATTCGACTCCATAATTTCGAATCGCCTCCAAATCATTTTTTATTTTTTCCAGTTTTTCAAAAAGCGGTGTTGGAATTTTTGCGCCACACATCGAAGTGAATTTTTCAAGCTGGATAAAATTAGTGATCGGCATAATGCCTGGAATGATTGGAATGGAGATTCCAATTTTTCTCGCCCGTTCAGCAAATCGAAAATAATCGTCGTTATCGAAGAAAAGCTGGGTAAGAATATACTCAGCACCTGCATCGACTTTCATTTTTAAATGATGTAGATCTTTCTCTTTATCTAGACACTCCACATGCCCTTCCGGATACCCTGCAACACCGATAGAAAAAGTATCTCCTGTTTTTTCTCGGATGAAACGAACCAGCTCACTCGCATAACGAAAACCGTTTTTTGGAGGATGGAATTCGGTAGAGCCTACCGAAGGATCTCCCCTCAAACAGAGAAGATTTTGAATTTTCATTTGCTTGAGTTCACTCAAAGAATCTAAAATAGAATCTCGGGAGACGTTGACACAAGTGAGGTGTGCTACCCCAGAAATTTTATGATCTTCTTGGATTTTTTTTACAATTTCGAAGGTATTTTCAGGATGACTCCCCATGGCACCCATCGTGACAGAAATAAAAGAAGGATTCAGTTTTTTCAGATGAACCAAATTTTGATAGAGAGTTTTTTTTCCCTCTTCGGTTTTTGGGGGGAAAAGTTCAAATGAAAAAGTCTTCTGGTTATTTTTAAAATAATATCGAATCGACATAAGATTTGTGTCCTTATCAAAATAGAAAAAAGAAAGCTAGCTTTTGAAAAAGGGGGAGATAATGAAAAAAAAGTGGTTTTTTATTTTTGGTTTTATCGCTTTGGCGGTTTTTTTCTATCATCAGTATGAATATTCTGGGCCTTATGATGCGATTCTCAGAAAAGAAAATATCCAAACCGAAGTAGTTTTAAATCACCTAAAAAAATGGCGTTATCATACTGACGTTTGGTTTGAAGTGGTTCCGGATGCAGTCACCACACTTTTTAAACGATTAGGGATGGGAGGATGGACAGAAACAGGCCATCGGGTCTGTGCGCAAGGTTGCGCTTATTGGACTGAAAACTGGACGGATGGTTTTCATAGTGTCGATCTTGAGTTGGAGAAGTTGGTGGTCGATGGATCGGAAGAAATCAAATTTTCAGAGCCCCGTTATTTAGATATTGAAACCTGGGGAAAAATCCGAGCACAACTTGAGAAACGAAATGCCATTCCACAAACGGGAACCCGAGTAGAAATTTGTGGTCCACTCCGAGTCGATCGCCCGTATTATGTTTTTACGATTCAACCGGATAATGCCGATGAATATAAACAGATTGGAACTTGTGAAGTGGTTCCAAAAGAGACTCATAAAGCCTTAGAAACGGTTCAGAAAATTAGTTGTGATGAAATTAAAAGTTATCCTTTATTTAAACAGATTGCCTTGTTAGATGCACTGGCAGATGGTGATAAAAAGCCGGCAGAAGCGGAAGCAATTGGAAAGATGGTTCATTGCGTTCATCCAGAAGTTCTTCAAGCACTCTCTACCAATGGAGATGTCTATCTTTCACTTGTAGCAATTGCCCCAGCGATTCAAGAAAATTTGCCACCATTAAAAGATAATTCTAAAGAGAGAGAAGGAAATCCAGTTCGAAATACCATGGCTGATTTATTAAAGAATTGGTTCAATATTACGATTTAAAAAAATCCTCCTCTTTTTTCAAAAAGAAATGACTAAAGATATTTAGGAGAAATGATGAAGCGTAAACCTATAATTGCCGTGATTGGCGCCTCGAATGCAACGGATCAAGATCTCAAACAGGCAGTAGAGGTTGGACAACAAATTGCTAAAGAGGGGTGGATTCTGATCAATGGGGGTCTTGAAGGTGTGATGCAATCCTCCGCAGAAGGGGCGGCGAGAGAACAAGGGGTCATTGTAGGAATTCTTCCCGGTCCTTTAGCCGATGTTGCCAACCCTCATGTAACAATCCCAATTGCTACAAATCTAGGACAAGCAAGAAATGCAATTATTGCCCAATCCGCTGATTTTCTGATTGCGATCGGAAAAGGGTATGGAACTCTTTCTGAAATTGCTTTGGCACTTCAAAATAAAAAGAGGATCTATGGTTTGGGAAGTTGGGAGATAGATGGAGTTTTGTCTCTTTCCTCGGTTTCCGAAATCATCGAAAAAATTAAAAAAGAGCTGGAAGGGAGTCAGATGCAACCTTCAGCGGCGAATTTGAGTAAAGTTTTTCAAGGAAACAGGCTTGTTTAATTTCTTCCATCAACTTCTCAAAGTAAGAGTGTCTCATTTTATAAAAAACCATCTTTTAGCTGATTTCGTCTTTCGGATTGATCCAAATCATAGAAAGTTATTTTTCCTTCCTTTGAATCAATTCGTACATTACTTTCAATTTCATTCACAACAGCATGAGATAGAACTTGTTTCATCAAAAGCCAGTCTTCAATTGGTAAGTAATGTTGCCCCTCTTTGTCTACTGGAGCGCTCATCAGAACCTCTCGAAGATAAGTGAGTGAGGTATCTCCTCTTAAAGAATAAGTTTTTCCAGGATCATAAAAGTATCGAATTTTATCAGTTCGATATGCTTCAGTTTCTGCTGGTAGATCGTTCTCTAATTTCCTTTTATGTTCTTGAAAATATTTTTCCGAGATAAAAGTGCCATCCCGAAGAATGATGATCTCATTTCCACTTTCAGAAAGATGAGCTAAAAATTTAAAAGGTTTTGTGATTTTAGAAATTGGTGTTTTTTGAGCTTCTTTAGAAGGGGTGGCGGGTACTCCAAGCGCTCCCTCAAGTTGAGCTGTATCTTCGACGGACGGACGATAAGCCTCTTGAATGCTTGGTGCTTCATCTTTTACGAAATAAACTCGATGAATATGAGAACCATCTCTCTCAACTCGATCGATAGGCAAAATTGAATAACCGGTGATATCCAGTCTGTCTTTTATTCTCTCATAATCATGCACCCGGAGAAAAGCAGTAGGTCGGTTTAAACCGGTCCGTTGTTCCCTCGGAAGAAGGTCAATCGTACTCCGTAAGCTGACCGGTTGTTCGTTATTGGAGAAGATTTCTAGAAAGCCTTTTATTTTTTCTGCTTGTCGAGCAAGTTCAGCCCTCTTCATATGTCTAGGGGATAAGTTTTGATGAACCCGATGAGTTCTTTTAGTTGAATGATCATGAGCAAAAGCTTCTCCTCCGAGCCTTCGAGGGAGTTTTGAAGGATAAGCCGGTCTAGCTTTCTCCTCTCGAAAATCGGGAAAATTTTCTCGATCTGATCGGATATAGGAGAGTTGAGATTCATGAACTGCGGCGAATTCTGTTATTCCTTGAGTATTTTTAAAACTAAAGATGCAATATCCATCTTTTCGTAAAAGATCTTTTTGACGGTCGATTTGTAGTTTCTGCGAGGCATCGCTCACCTGATCAGGAGATTTCAAGGTATAAAGCGGCACATCGACAGAAGAACTGTCAGCATTCGTATAGTTATAAGCCCCTTTTTCAGGTCGAATCCCATCGTTTTCTGGACCAAAAAATGAGGGTTCAGTAAATTTCCTTTTCTGTATTAATTGCTCTGCAGTTGGGAGATCGGTTTCTAATCTTTTCATTTTTGATGGTTCAAGAGCCATAAATAATCCTTTTTAAAATATAGACTTAACTCTATTTGTTTCAACGCAATTATCATTATCGGCTCTTGAAGATAGAAAGTTGCGTACTTATTTTTAAGTCTTAAGTATTTATTATCATTAGTTTTTTTCTAACACCTCGCCCTTCGATTTGATTGAATTCCTTTAGAAATCGGCGAAAATGAGATCTACAGAAACTGAAGTTGAGAAAGAGTATGAATGGAGATTGTTAGAAAGAAGAAAATAAATTGCTTTTACTGTTTTTAAATTAATTTTTTTGATTGAGCTGCTTTAACTTTTTTCTCAGAGGAAAAGTTTTTTTCAATGCCTCCAAAATGATTTTCTTCGACATCTTTGAGTTTCCACTTCGTCTTTCGGCGAAAAGAAATGGGATTTCTTTGTAGGAAAATTTCCCGGCAATGGCATAAGAAGTTGTTTCGATTTGAAAAGAATATCCGGAAGAATCGAGCGGACATTGAAGTAGATATTCAATCACTTTGCGGTTGAAACCTTTGAATCCTCCGGTCAAATCGCGAATGGGTGAGCCGAGTAAGAGGCGCGCATATATATTACCTGCTTGACTGAGAAGACGGCGATGCCATTCCCAATTTTCAGTTCCTCCTCCTGGAATGTAACGGGATCCCAAAACAAAATCATATTTCTGCAATGCTTTCTCAATTTCCGGAAGAAGAGCAGGAGGATGGGAAAAATCGGTATCCATCTGGATGATATGATCCGAGCCAAGTTTTAATGCCTCTTGAAAACCTGCCAGATAAGCTTTTCCGAGCCCTTCTTTTTTCTGTCGATGAAGAACGTGAAGTTGATTCGGGTATTTTAAAGAAAGTTGATCGGCAAGTTTTCCGGTTCCATCGGGGGAGTTGTCATCGATCACCAAAATTTGACATTTTGGAAGAAAGGAAAAGATCGTTGGAACCATCTCTTTCAGGTTCTCTGATTCATTATAAGTTGGTAAAAGTACGGTAGTTTTCATAAAAGTATAGGTGTCAAAATTTTAGGGGAGACACCCCTTCGAAGGTATATATTCTATTATTTACTTTCATCAACGGTTTATTTACAGGAAAGAGAGAGTCTTTTAAAGAAAAGGGGTAAAACCATGAAAGTTTTTCTTTTCATTTTAATCAGCTTATCTGTTTTTTGTCATATAGCAGAGGCAGCCAATGAGAAAGTTGCTTTTAAAGAAGTTTCTTTGAAAGTTTCCTCAAGTTTTTGTCGTAGAATGGATGAATGTTCGAAGGAAAAAATTCCAATCAATAATTGTATTTATGAAATGGATTCGGTTTTTATCTATAACTATGCGCAGCTTCCAATCGATAAAAAAATTTCTTTAACTCAACCCGAGCTAGAGAATTGTTTGAAAAAAATCCAGTCGATCAGTTGTGAACAGTTAAAGAAGTCTCAGAAGATTTCAGGATGTGAATTTCTCGAGAAGCTCTCAGCTCAATAAAAAGATTTATGCAAATCACTTTTGAACAATTTAAAAAACTCTCTAAACAGGGAAATTTGATTACACTTTTTAAGCAAATTCCTGCTGATTTAGAAACACCTGTTTCTGCGTATTTGAAGATGAGTCGATCCGAGCCCTCTTTTCTTTTGGAGAGTATGGAAGGGGGCGAAAAATGGGGACGTTACAGTCTGATCGGAAATTCACCCTTGGTCACAGTTTCCGCGCATGACACGACCGTCGAAATTCGTCGACGATACCAAAAACAAAAAATTGAAAAAGAGAATGGAAATCCATTTGAAATTTTAAAGAGAGAGATGAGTCGGTTTAAATTAGTCTCTAATCCTTTGCTTCCCAAGCTTTGCGGAGGTGCGGTCGGATTTGTTGGTTATGATAATGTCCGTTTTTTTGAAAAGCTTCCCGATTTGAAACGGGAAAGAATCGATTTTCCGGATCTCTTTTTTGGTATTTATGATCGATTGATTATTTTCGATAATCTTCTTCATTCGATTTTTATTGTGGTAAATGCTTACGTCGATGGTAAAAATTTGAAAGAGATTTATCAGCAGGCGATTCGAGATCTTGAAAAATTGAAAGAGGAGCTTGAAAAACCTCTTTCCAAAAAAGAACTACAACTTCCCAAAAAAACAAAAAAGAAGATTTCCTGGAAGAGCAAAATGAGCAAATCCCGCTATTTCAAGGCGGTGCTGAAAGCGAAAGAATATATTAAGGCAGGAGATATTTTTCAGGTGGTTCTCTC
>CAZQOW010000147.1:4822-6130 GCA_964595045.1 uncultured Pseudomonadota bacterium | reverse complement strand
TCCCAAGCTTCCCCTTTTTGAAGACGATCATATGCCTCTTGTGCTTTTTTCTCGGCATCTGCTTCTGCCTTCTTCTTATCTTCTTCTGTCGGAGCAGCAGGAGGGGGGGGAGGAGTTTTTAATTTCGGATTTGGCGCTACTGGAGGAGGTGGCTTTGGACTGCTCGCAAAAAAGAGATGAGAAACTTTTACTCTTTCAAATTCTTTCTCTTTATTTTGGTCGTAATATTCTTTTGCTTTTTTCTCTAACTCTTCATCGATTAACGCTTGAGCAATAATCGCTCGCTTGAAAAGTTCAATCTTCTCGTTTACTTTAGGAAGTTTATCGACCCCTCGATGAATACTTTCTTGGTAAAGCATCTCTTGTTCAATTAAATTGTCGAGGATTCTC
The DNA here is from genome assembly GCA_964595045.1 of uncultured Pseudomonadota bacterium. Taxonomy (GTDB): domain Bacteria; phylum UBA10199; class UBA10199; order JADFYH01; family JADFYH01; genus CAZSRQ01. Next base: position 5,740 of record CAZQOW010000147.1, on the reverse strand, counting down.
TTTTTTCCGCCAGGAGCATCTAGCTGGGCAGTGATGGCAGGATTCACTCGTTTAATCAGCTCTAAATAACCTTCATGAATTTTTTCATCGCCAACACGAACGAGTGGTTTTCCTTCATTCAAAATTTTATCAAGATTTGAACTGCCCGATTGACAGGCAACTATCCCAAGACAAGCGGTAAAAACCAAAAAAGATTTTCGAATCATAAATTTTACTCCCCTATTTTTAAAAGTTTTTTTAGGGAACGGATTAAATTGAATTTTGATCTGAGTGTCAATTTAAAAGTAGTAATTTAAAATCTTAAAGCGATAAAACTTTCACTATAATTCTTTCTCAACATCCATTATAGAAATATGATTATGTTCAAAAAAATCATTCTTTTCTTCGCCACCGCCGGTGTCGGCTATCTTCCAGGGCCTCAAGGAACTTACGGAACCATCGTTGCCGTTGGGCTTTATCTTTTGCTTTACGCTTTTCCGCCTCTTCATTTTCTTTTTTTCACTCTCACCTTTTCATTTTTCGCCATCTGGTCAGCAGGGCTTGCTGAAAATTTTTTAAATGAAAAAGATTCTAAAAAAATCGTCATCGACGAAATTGCTGGATATTTTGTCACGATGCTTTTTATCACTCCCAGAATCGATTTAATGGTAGGTGGATTTATTCTCTTTCGTCTTTTCGATATTCTTAAACCGTTTCCAATTCGACAAATTGAAAAAAAACTAAAAGGTGGATGGGGAGTCGTTTGTGATGATTTGGCCGCTGGAGTTTGTGCGAATATTATTTTGCAAATCTGTATAAAAGTTTTTTAATTTTCTTTTGATGTTGTAGTGGGGGGCCAGCGGGAGCCCACAACCAAGAAAAAAAAAAGATAAATTAAAAAATAAAAAACAACGACAAACAAAATTTCGAAGCCAAAAA
>CAZQOW010000147.1:0-4812 GCA_964595045.1 uncultured Pseudomonadota bacterium | reverse complement strand
TCGGGGCCACCCGGGGGGTCCCCACTACAAATAAAATCAAGGTATGAATATCGAAATCCTCTCCATCGGCAACGAAGTTGTCTCCGGAAATATCGTAAACACCAACGCCGCCTGGCTCTCCGATCAGCTCTGGCTAGAAGGATTTGAGGTCGTTCGACATATCACCATTGCTGATGATGAACATCAAATCTCCAAAACACTTTTAGATCTTCAACCAAAAACAAAAGTAGTGATTATCACTGGAGGATTAGGCCCAACGGTCGATGATTTCACGATCGAAATAGCGGCAAAAACATTTAAACTCCCGTTAAAACTAGATCCTTTGGTTCTGAAAAAACTCCAGAAAAAATTTGAATCTTTCGGACGAGAGATGAGCTCGAATCAAGAGAAACAGGCACTCATTCCAAAAAGCGGAAAAGTCCTTTCAAATCTTTTTGGGACTGCTCCTGGAGTACAAATAAAATTCAGAGGAGTAGAGTATTTCTTTCTTCCTGGAGTCCCCAAAGAAATGAAGCAGATTTTTCAGGACTCTATTCTTCCTTGGCTTAAAAAACATCGCCATCCGAAAATTTTCTTCAAAGGAAAAATTCTCCGCTGTTTCGGAGCGGCTGAGGCAAAACTCGATCTTCTTCTCCGTCCATTATTGAACAATCGTGTTTCTCTCGGAAATTCAAAAATTGCCTTTCGAGTTTCATTTCCTGAAATTTTTATCAAGATTTCAAGCTCAGGAGATTCTCTCTCAAAAGCAGAAAAAGAATTGGCAAAAGCAACCAAACCGATTCTAAAAGTCATTTCTCCCTATCTTTACGGAGAAGATGAAGAAACGATGGAAGAAATCGTTGGAAAACTTCTGATCAAAAGGAAAAAGAGTTTAACCACCGCAGAATCTTGCACCGGTGGATTGATTGCAAATCGAATCACTCATATTTCAGGAGCTTCACGCTATTTTCTCGGTGGGATTGTCTGCTATTCGAATAATTTGAAAATAAAACTACTCGGAGTATCAGAAAAAACCTTGAAAGATCAGGGAGCTGTCTCGGAAGAAACAGCAATGGAAATGGCAAACGGCGCCAAGACAAGATTCGAGTCCGATATTGCGATTGCGGTGACTGGCATTGCCGGTCCAACTGGAGGAAGCAAAGAAAAACCGGTTGGAACCGTCTACATTGCTTTGGCGGATCAAGAGGGGTGCGAGGTAAAAAAATTCTTTTTTCCTTACAATCGCGAGTGGTTCAAAATGATTGTTTCTTCCATTGCCTTAAATTGGATCCGAAAAAGGTTATTGGAGAAATAAAAAACTCGCGTTACGCGATTCTCTTTAAGTTTTTGAAAATAGTATCCCCCTCTCCTTTGGGGAGAGCTCCCTTCGCCGGAGTGGCTACGGCGGCCGAGGGGTCGGGGTGAGGGGAAACATTAAAACTTCTATCATTTCCAATTCTTTGCACAATTCCCACTCACCCCTCATCCGCCCTTCGGGCACCTTCTCCCCCTGGAGAAGGAACAAGTTCGAAGTTTTTCAAGATAATCGCGTAACGTGAGTAAAAAACTGTCAAAATATTGCCTAACTCTGGGGTACTTTTTCTAATTTTCGTTTCAAAAAAGTTCACATCTCTTTCTATCTTTTAACAATCTGCTCATTTTTTTAACTCAGCACAAGATTTGCAAAGATCTCTTCACAGTGTCATCCCCACGAAGGTGGGGATCCCCCCTGACTCAAATAGATTTCTGCCTTCGCAGGAATGACAAATTATGGGAGGAATTATGAAATTCGGCAAAATGTTTCGAATCGGTTTTGGTCTTATGACCGCTTCATCCTTACTTTTTAGTCAAATCAGCTATTCTAAAACAAATCCAGACAATCCATATCCTGAAACACCGCCAGTCAGTCAGGCGATAGGTCAAGATGGAAGAGAAGTGGATGCGTTGGCGGTTCCAAGAAAACAAGAGATGCTCTGCAAAGCCCCATTTATGGTTCCCAGCGCAACCCGAGATCTACTGATTGATAGTTATGAAAATATTTACCTCACCCGCGAAGATAAAATATTTAAAGTGAGCAAATCGGATAGCTCTCTCATCAAAATGGCAGGAACAGGCTCTGGACAAGATGATGGAAAGCGGGACGACGCTGGATATAAAGGAATCAAAAGACTCGCTTTTGATTCTTCTGGAAATATTTACACCATCGAGAATCCACCGCTGTTTCATCACAAGCATCGCTCTCCCGATCTCGTTCGTAAAATGACGCCCCAATCTGAAGTCAGCACCGTGGCAGGAAGCAAAAAGAAAAGTGATAAGATCAACGGAAATCCAGCGAATGTTTCTTTGATGGGATTGATGGATCTTTTGGTCGATCAAAACGGCGACATTTATCTCACCGAATTCAATGCCTCAAAAATCAAAAAAGTTTCGAATGGAAGTGTGACCACTTTTGCCGGATCCGATCATCCCGGATTCAGAAATGGAAAAGCAGCCTCGGCTGAATTTAACGGAGTCGACTTGCTCGCAAAAGATCACAAAGGGAATTTATATGTTTCAGACTATTTCAATAACGCGATCCGAAAGATTGACTCGAAAGGAAATGTCACCACCTTTGTCAGCAATGTTTTAGAGAAAACCGAGCCAAATCCTGCTGAAAAAAACAAGATCACTTCGATGCATTTTGATGCAAACGACAATCTTTATTTCACCACATTACAAAGTCAGAAATTATGGAAAGTCTCTTCGACTGGGACGGTCGCTTCGCTTACTGGAAAATATATGGCGGGAGATCGCGAAGGGAGTTGCCAAGAAGCCGAATTAAAAAACCCATTCTTGATTCGATCTCAGGCTCAAAACGATGCTTTATATCTCGTTTCGAACTCCAAAATTAAAACAGTTAATTTAAAATCTCCCACTTCTTGTTCGGTTTCAACCCTAGCGCTCAACACTCCTTGCCTTCATTGGAGCGTTGTGACTCCGATTGCACCGGGATTCTAACCTTTTTTTCTCGACGGCTTGACTTGAATGAATTACAAACAGGTGGATGCCAAGAGTTTTTCTAGCCGTCGAGATTCCTTTTGAAATTCTGCAAAAAATCGAACAAACTTTTTTACCGATTCGACAAAAAAACAAAGAGATAAAATGGGTAAAAACCGAAAATAGCCATCTTACCTTACTATTTTTGGGAGAAGTTGAAGAAAAATGGATCGAGACCGAAATTAATCCTCGTTTAATGAAAATCTGTTCGGAATTCACCTCTATTCCGCTTCAAGTGAACAGAATCGGTTTTTTCCCTTCCTCCGAAAACCCGAGAATTTTTTGGATTGGAATTGGAGGAGAAGTTTCTATCCTCAAAAAACTTCATGATCAGATGGCTGAAGAATTTAAACAATTTCCAATTCATCGAGAAGAAAAAAAGTTTCATCCCCACCTGACGATCGGAAGAATCAAATTTTCCAAAAATAAAAAAACTTGGGAAGATATTTCAGAAAATTATAAAAATATCGTCTTTGGCTCTTTTCTTGCTCAAGAAGTTGTGCTTTTCAAAAGTGCATTGACAAGCCAAGGGGCGAAATATACTAAATTAAAGACATTTAAATTAAAAACCGTGAACAATGATCAAGAATGAGTTATAAAGTTTTGTTATTCATAACTCTTCACCCATAACCGTATTTAAGGAGCTGGCCATGGAATCAACTACCACCGAAAAAGATAAAGCAATCACTCTCACTCTTCAAGCGATTGAAAAACAGTTTGGGAAAGGGTCGATCATTCGAATGGGAGAAGTTGAAACGGCAAAATTCTCTGAACGGGATATTATCCCAACCGGTTCTACCTCTCTCGATCTTGCACTAGGTGTTGGCGGTTATCCTCGGGGAAGAATTGTTGAAATTTATGGGCCAGAATCAAGCGGAAAAACAACGTTAACACTCCACGCGATCGCCGAAGCTCAGAAAAAGGGAGGAATCGTCGCCTTCATCGATGCGGAACATGCGCTCGATCTCCAGTACGCAAAAAAATTAGGGGTAAAAATCGAAGATTTATTAGTCTCTCAGCCTGACACCGGTGAGCAGGCATTAGAAATTGCTGAATCGCTCGTTCGCTCTAATGCGATTGATGTCGTCGTCATCGACTCAGTTGCAGCCCTTGTCCCCAAATCAGAAATTGAAGGGGAAATGGGAGATGCGCAAATGGGGGCGCAAGCAAGGCTGATGAGTCAAGCGCTGCGCAAACTCGCCGCCCTTGTCAACAAAAGCAAAACGCTTCTCATCTTTATCAATCAAATCCGAATGAAAATTGGGGTAATGTTTGGAAACCCTGAAACGACGACCGGGGGAAATGCTTTAAAATTCTATGCTTCCATCCGATTAGATATCCGAAGAATCGGAGCGATTAAATCCGGAGAACAGATGGTCGGAAACCGAACTCGAGTGAAAGTGGTCAAAAATAAAGTGGCTCCCCCCTTTAAAGAAGTGGAATTTGATATTATTTACGGAGAAGGAATTTCTAGAGAAGGAGATTTACTGGACCTTGCCGTCAACTCCGCGATCGTCGAGAAAAGTGGATCTTGGTTTACTTTCGCCGGAGAGCGAATGGGGCAAGGAAGAGAAAGTGCGAAACAATATTTGAAAGATAATATTCCGATTGCTCAAACGATTGAGAAAAAGGTTTTAGAGAATTATGGGTTAGTGGTTCCAGAAGAGAAAAAGGAAAGTGGGAAAGAGAAGAAAAAGTAACCGTTGACTCCATACACCTATTTAGTAAATTAGGTGTATGGCACTTATTAGAACCAATATCGTATTAGATACGAAAAAGCTATCTCAGGCAAAGAAA
>CAZQOW010000146.1:0-6131 GCA_964595045.1 uncultured Pseudomonadota bacterium | reverse complement strand
TTGATGCGCGATACCCAGGAAAGAGAGGCAATTCGTCTTGCCGAAAGATTACGCCAACTCATTTCTCTCACCGACTTCGAATTTGATGGAAAACATTTTAAGGCATCGATCAGTGGCGGAGTCGCCTGCCTCAAAGACAACAATTTCAAAAACTATGATGAGTTGATTAAAGCCGCCGATGAATATCTCTATTTTGCCAAACAGAATGGAAGAAATCGAATTGCTGCACAAAGCTTGCTAGCGAAATAGGGACGCACGGCCTGCGCCCTACATAAAAACACTTCATCCTCACTTTTTCTTTTTTCTTGAAGATTTCATCTGTTGATAAAGAACACGAAGCGATTTTGAAATTTTCTCGAATTCCCTGAACAAATGCCACAGAGAGTTTTCGGTTTTTTTTACTTTTTTAGTTTTCTTTTGAATCGGTTGATTATTTTTTTTCTTTTTTTGAATCGATTTGGAAATAATTTGAGAAAGAGACTGAAGTGATTTTCTTGTTTTAACAATATATTCATCCGCTCCTGCTTTAATTGATTTGGCAGCGATCTGTTCATCTCCATGACCTGTAATAATAATCAACGGAATATCGGGATTCATTCTTTTAAGTTCACAAACAAAACTCAACATCGATTTGTCTTCGGCATAATCGTCCATCAATATCAGATCAAAGTGTTTTTTTTTAAGAATCGATAAACAATTTTTCTTTTCTTTGACTTGAACTACTTTGAATTTGGATAAAGAACGGATAATCAATTCGGCATGATCGGGGTTGTCTTCAATTAAAAGAATGTGAAAATTAGGTTTCATGTTTGAATAAAAAATTATATCTCAAGTGTAACGACTCAAAAGAATTATTGTCAAAAAATTTTTGGTTTTATTTATAAAACAATTTTAAACAGGCTTTATGCGATTAAATAAAATTCGATATTCTTTCCTGTTTTTTTCAATTTTTATCTTTTCTTTTTTTGGTTGTAGCAAAGATTATGTGACTGGAAAGAACAGTTATAACTGGTTTTCTCTCAACTCCGATATTGAGTTGGGCAAAGGGGTGCTAGAAGCGCAGCAAGGAGGGCTTGAAAAAAAGAAAGTACCGATTGACTCGACTAACGATGAAGTCATGCTGAAACGGCTGAAAGTCATTGTAAATCGAATTACAAAAGTATCGCACATTCCTGATCTTCCTTATGAAGTTCATCTTGCAGATACCGATATCGTCAATGCTTGGGCAGCTCCGGGTGGGAAAATCATGGTTTACTCAGGGTTATGGGATCCCAAAAAAGGATTAGTCCGAAAAGAGAGTGATACCGAAATTGCGGCAGTTCTTGCTCACGAAATTGCCCATTGCACTGCTCGCCATGTCACTAAATCTCTTACAAAACAGATCACCCTTTCTTTGGCCGGAGCTGTCGTTAGTACCGCTATTTCCGGGGCAGGATATACCGAAGGGGCCGATTTATTTAATGAAGTTTTTTACCAAGGAATGAACATATATATCCCAAGTTACTCTAGAAAAAATGAATCCCAAGCCGATTATCTCGGCTTAATCTATATGGCAAAGGCAGGATATGATCCACGAGTTGCCGTCGAACTCTGGAAAAGGGCCAGTAAAACAAAAGGGGACAAAACCTCTATTTATGCCACTCATCCTTCTAGCGGAGAAAGAGCTGCAGCTTTAGAGAAACATCTCCCCGAAGCGATGAAATTTTATGAAGAGAGTCAGACGATTTAAAAAATTGCTAGAAGAGCGAGATAAAAATGTAGTAACGGCAAGAAACGGTACGATTTTGCTATTTATCATTGTCTTCCCTAAATGATGGGATTGGGAGTCCCCAACTCGATCATCGATTGAGAAAACTCCCGTCCAAAAGCTTGGGGAATGACATTTCAAAAGGGAGAAAAGCAATTGCCTCTCACTCTTAAATCCTTAAAAGACTCTCTCACTGAAAAGGGGGTCCGTCAAACCCGAAAAAGAAACGTCATTTTAGAGGTTTTTTTCAAATCAGGTGGTCATCTCACCATTGAAGAATTACTTGATCGGGTGAGAAAAATAGATCCAAAAATCGGTTATGTAACCGTTTATCGGATGCTCAAAACATTAAAAGAGTGTGGACTGGCTCATCAATGGCAATTTGGAGGACAGTTCGGAGACAAACATTCCCGTTTCGAAAAAGTAGGGGAACATCATCATGATCATTTGATCTGTTTAAAATGTGGAAAAATTATCGAGTTTGAAGAAGAACAGATTGAATCGCTTCAGGAAGAAGTAGCCAAAAAATATACTTTCAAAATTGTTAGTCATATCCATGAAATTTATGGATATTGTTCAAAGTGCCAATAATTGGACAGCCTGTGGATCTTTTTTTTCAATTTAAAAAATTTATTCAATTAAACCAGCTTTTAAAATCGACCGACAAACTTCTTTTAGCAGTTTCTGGGGGAATCGACTCGATTGTTTTATTAGACCTTCTTTCCAGATTGAAAGAAGAATATAAACTTCAAATCATTGTTGCCCATTTGAATCACAATCTTCGCGGGAAAAGCTCACTTGCCGATGCCGATTTTGTCAAAAAAATAACTTTAAGAAAAAATTTAAATTTTAAATCTAAGACTTTAAGAAAGAACATTTTTTTAAACAAAAATGGTTTGAAATCAAACTTGCAGGAAAAAGCGAGAATTGCCCGATATCAGTTTTTTTTACAGATCGCCAAAAAACATCAAATCAGAAAAATTTTGACTGCCCATCAGGCAGACGATCAAGTCGAAACTTTTTTGATGAGATTGATTCGTGGAGCAGGGGTGGAAGGATTAAAGGGAATTGAATTGATTCGTCCTTTGGAAGAAGATGAAAAGGTGTTTTTGATTCGTCCACTTCTCCCATTTAGCCGTGAAGAGATTCTGCAATATGCCAAAGAGAAAAAACTAAAATGGAAAGAAGATAAAACCAATCAAGAAACAGATTATTTAAGAAACCAGATTCGTCATTTTTTAATCAGCAAAATGAAAAAAATGAATCCCCGAGTCGTTCAATCGATTTCAAACACGATTTCAACACTTCAGGAGGAAAATGAATGGATTGACAACTATCTTCAATCCATTTCCAGAAAAGAAATTACCTTCTCTTCAAAATCTACACGTGTAAATTTGAAATGGTTAAAAAATCAATCACGGCCAATCCGATATAGAATTTACAAAACACTTCTGCAAAAAAACCTAAACCATTCTAGAGGAACGATTAGAGAACATCTTGATTTAATTGAAAAAATGGTTCTGTCCGAAAATCAGAGAGCAAAAATCACCTTTCCAGAGAGAGTGGTTGCTTATCTTGAAAGAGAAAAAATGGTGATAAAAAAAGTCGATTCGAAGAATAAATCCAATAAATATAAAGGTTTTTTCTATTGATCCGTCAAAAGAGCCTATGCTACATTTTATGAGTTAAGTTAAAAACTTAGAAAGGTATCTTGAGTGTTTAATTGATTTAATTTTGAAGCGATTGAATTTGAAAATTAAATAAAAGACAAACACTTGCGATAGGACCTTCCTCTGAAAATAAATCGAAAGGATTCTAGTGAAACAAAGTCATAAGACAATAGCTCTCTGGATTGTGATTATTCTTCTCTCAGTTTCAATTCTTCATTTTTTTAATGCACGTCCAAATCTAAGAAAATCGGTCAGCTTCAGCGAATTCTTGGAAGCGGTTCAAAAAAATCAGGTCGATCAAGTTGCCGTGCAAGAAGATGAATATACAGGAAAATTTAAAGAGCCTTATAAAGAAGGGGCTTTTTTTGAGACTGTCGGTCCTACCAATTCTGAAAAAGCTTTCGAAATTTTATCAAAATCAGATGCCAAGGTAGATTATAAGCGTAAAAAAGAGACTCCAGTCTGGCAGCAACTCCTCATCTCCTGGATGCCGATGGTTCTTCTTTTCTTTCTTTTCTTCTTTTTCATGAGACAAATTCAGTTGGGTGGCGGAAAAGCAATGAGCTTCGGAAAAAGTCGTGCTCGATTGCTGACAGAAAACCAAAAGAAAGTCACTTTTACCGATGTCGCTGGAATTGAAGAGGCGAAAGATGAACTTGAAGAGATTATCGAATTCTTGAAAGATCCAAAAAAATTCACAAAATTGGGTGGCCGTATCCCAAAAGGGGTTCTTTTAATGGGCCCTCCGGGAACAGGTAAAACCTTGCTTGCAAGAGCTATCGCTGGCGAAGCTGGGGTTCCATTTTTCTCCATCTCCGGATCAGATTTCGTTGAAATGTTTGTTGGAGTTGGAGCAAGTCGAGTTCGAGATCTTTTCGAACAAGGAAAAAAACATGCTCCTTGCCTAATTTTTATTGATGAAATCGATGCGGTTGGTCGTCATCGAGGGGCAGGGCTTGGCGGCGGACACGATGAGCGAGAACAAACTCTCAACCAGTTATTAGTAGAAATGGATGGTTTTGAGTCGAGCGAAGGAGTCATTCTCATCGCCGCAACCAATCGTCCGGATGTTTTAGATCCAGCCCTTCTCAGACCGGGTCGTTTTGACAGACGAGTCGTGGTTCCGAGACCTGATCTCAAAGGACGTGAAGCGATTTTGAAAATTCATACTCGAAAAGTTCCCTGTTCAAAAGATGTCGATCTCATGGTTCTTTCCAGAGGAACTCCAGGCTTTTGTGGCGCTGACCTTGAAAATTTGGTCAATGAAGCTGCTCTATATGCCGCTCGATATAGTAAAAAGTTTGTCGAGATGCATGATTTCGAAATGGCAAAAGATAAAGTGCTGATGGGAAGTGAACGTCGAAGTCTGATGATTAGCGATGAAGAGAAGAAAAATACCGCTTATCATGAAGCAGGGCATACCTTAGTTGCCCGATTAATTCCAGGAACCGATCCGATTCATAAAGTAACCATCATTCCACGCGGAATGGCTCTAGGGCTGACTCAGCAACTTCCAGAAGGTGAAAAATTTACCCAATCCAAAGAGCATGCCGAAGATAATATCGCCATTTTGATGGGGGGCAGATGCGCTGAAGAGTTGGTATTTGGCCATCAAACCACTGGTGCAGGAAATGACATTGAAAAAGCGACCGAACTCTCAAGAAGAATGGTTTGCGAATGGGGGATGAGTGAAAAATTAGGTCCCCTTGCCTTTGGTAAGAAAGAAGAGATGGTCTTCTTGGGAAGAGAAATTTCCCAACACCAAGATTATAGTGAACAAACCTCGATTGAAATTGATTCTGAGGTAAAGCGGATTGTCATGCGAAATTATGAAAGGGCAAAAAACCTTCTTTCTACCCACATGGAAAATCTCAAAAATCTCGCAGAAGCATTGCTCGAGCATGAAACATTGGATGGAGATCAAATCGATCGTGTCATTCGAGGAGACAAACTTCCTCCAGTGAAGCGTTCTTCTCCACCGGAGAGCCCTTCATCTAATTCGACTGCGACTTCGAACAAACAAGATTCTGCGATTCCTGTGGGACGAATCTTGAATCCTCAACCGGGAAAAGCATAAAAATAGAAGTTAGAAATCAAAAGTCCGTAATCAGAATAAAATCTTTTTCTTCTGATTTCGGACTTCTCTTATTTATCTTATGTTCTTCTGATGATTCCCCCTCTCAAAATCGGAAACCGTGTTTTTGATCTGACTCATTCGGTTTATCTGATCGGGATTTTAAATATCACTCCTGATTCGTTTTCGGATGGTGGAAAATTTCTGGATCCAGAAAAAGCATTAGAACAAGCAGTTCAAATGCAAGAAGAAGGGGCCGATATTCTGGATATCGGCGCAGAATCAACCCGACCTGGTTCACAAGAAGTACCTATAGAAGAAGAAACCAAACGATTACTTCCCATTTTCAATAAAATTGCTTCAAAAATGCAAATCCCGATTTCAATCGATACTCGTAAAGCTTCTGTCGCTCAAATGGCGATTGATCATGGAGCTTCTCTGATCAACGACGTGAGTGGATTTCAATTTGATTCCACCATGATTTCTCTTCTTCAAAAAACAAACATTCCCGCCATTCTCATGCATAGCCGAGGAACCCCCGAAACGATGTCACAGCAAAATCAATATCAGTCTATCATGAAAGATATTCTTCTATTTTTTGAAACACGGATCCACGATTTGGAAAAAAATGGAATTTCGA